>CAKVHC010000001.1 GCA_934747805.1 uncultured Clostridia bacterium
AGAAAAGCCAGTCTACTGAGCCGATATGAGCAACGGCAATAAAGACAATGCCCACCGCCAAAACGAGATAAAACAATTCGGCAATTCGTCCCAAATTCCTTATGCCTTTTGAGGTCATATATCCAATGGTAGCCACGATTGGCAAAACGAAATAGTACCACGCAAAGTTATCTTCATACAAATTGAACACCATAAATGCGTCAAGTTCGGTCAACACTTTAATGACCGATGTCAAATATGCGAGCAAAAGTATTGACAGCACAATCTTACTCACCACTTTGCCATACAATGCACAAAGAAACTCATAAAAATTACGTTTGCCAGACTTTCTTAGCATGTACATGATTAGGACAATCGCCAAAATGTCTATCAACAGGTTAGCCATAATCACAAACCAACTATCTTGCTTGGCGGTGCGGAAAACTCTGGCAGGCAACGAGATAAAGTTTAGTGTCATCAAATGAAGAAATATCATCACTGTAAGTTGGTGCAAAGAAATCTTTTTCATTATTTCAACCTCACTCTATTCTTAGTTTTCGGCAAGATTGAGAAAGGACGAGTGCGCATATCTCTAATTTCCTTTCTATAAACCCAGTCTTGCATGTCTGCGCTATGATAAGGTGCTATTGGTGCTAGATAACTTGCACCGTACGCATCAAAATCGCTTAGGTGAGAAATCATTACCATACTTGCAAGCATTATTCCATACAGTCCCAGTACTGCCCCTGCAAAAACGAAGATTAGTCTAAGTTCGCTGAGTTGCTCGCTTTGTCCTGGCACAATGTAGAATGTCAGACCAGAAAGTGCGACGAGCATGACTGCTGGCGGACTCACTAGCCCTGCTTGCACGGCTGTGTCGCCCAAAATAAGTGCTCCCACAATGCTGAGAGCCATGCCTAAATGGCGTGGCATTCGTAGGCTGGCGTCGTATAGAATTTCAAACAATAATATAATGAACAAAATTTCAACAAACGGCGAGAAAGGAATGCCTTGAGTGCTGTTTAAAATGCTCACCAGAAAGTCGATTGGAAAGACTTTGTAATGATACAACTGCAACGCCAAATACATGCCTGGCAACAAAAATGCCATAATCACCCCACCGATACGCAAAGCACGCAAGAAGTTGGAGTGCACATGTGATTCGTAATAATCCTGGCTGTTTTGCAGGTCTTCAAACAATATGTATGGCAGAGTAAGAACGAATGGTGAGCCGTCAACAATGATCGCCACACGTCCTTCCAAAAGTTTGGCCGTGACAATGTCCGGTTTTTCTGTGTGACCTATCTGCTTAAAGAGTGTGCCCTTTTTGGTGCACAAAAAGTCTGCAATATATGAACTATCCAAAATGCCGTCAATCTGAATCTTTTTAATCTTCTCAGTTATCTCTTTTACGACTTTTTTATCTGCAATATTGTTGATATACATTATGTAGACGTCTGTCTGCGTATATTTGCCTACAGTCTGGTTGTCAATGCACAAGTCAGGCGTAGCAAGGCGTTTTCTTATGAGTGCAAGGTTGACTTTGGCGCTCTCGACAAAGCCCTCACGTGGACCTTTGACCACCGCACTGGTCGGCGGCTCGACAACAGCACGTCCTGTGATAAGTTCACAGTCCACCCCCATCATTTTGTCGCCTATGCATACAATGGCATAACCTTTCAAAATCTTTTCTACCGCAGTTTTTACATCTTCTATGTCGACGAGCTCTTGCGTTGACAATACCTGCTCACGCAAAAACTTGTCCAAAGGCAAACTGCACTTTTGACTAAATTCATTTATGCTTCTTAAAATGGTGTCTTCAATCTTTTCTGGGTCGGTCAATTCATTGATAAACACCACGTCCACTTTTTGACGGCAAAAAAGCACTGTCCTTTTTGTCAAATCGGCAGGAGAGGACAATGCTTTTTTAATTTTTTCGTAATTTGTCTGCTCTCTCATACTTCTATTATGAGAGAAAATTGTAATTTTATGCTGACTTGCCAGTCAAAATGCCAAATCTAAATCCGTCGTCTTGGATGGTGTTGTAGCTGGTGCATTCTTCATAGGCAACGCCTGCAATGGCTACGGCTTTGCTTACAACGTCATTGTAATAAGCTTGGTTGTGTCTATCTTTGAGATATTCATCGCTCATTCTAAATTCTAGCACATTGCCTTTGAAATTAGAAGAGTAGGCAAACTGCATCAGTTCAGCCAATTCATATTCGTCATTGACAACCAAATCGATTACTTTGCCACCATAAGAATATGTTTCGTTGGCAAAATAGTTGTAGTTATCATTACATCTATAGCTTGCATTAGTGTTGGCACGCAAAGGATAATCTTCTCTGTGTGTGCGTGAAATATATTCGTCACTCTTTAAGAAATATTGATGCAAAGCACTTGCTTGGTACGAATTTTTCAGAATTTTAACTTGATCGTCCCATGTGGAGTCAACTACATACCATTTGTCAATCAAGAAAACCTTGTTCCAAGCGTGCGCACCCCAAGTGGATTCTTGATTTTGTCTACCACCAGCACCGTTGCACTTGTAACAATCAATGCCTTCAATCTGACACAACAGCACAAACGCTTTGGCAATGCCGTCGCACACAGCCTTTGAGTGAATATTGCCGTCTGTCCAGTTGTAGAACACGCCTTCAAGGTGGAATGGGCTGTATTGACCTATCGTGTCAACATCGCCACCTTCTTGATAAAATACATTTGTGAACGCCACAATGTCATAATCATACACATTTACACGTGTAAGCCAATCGTATATGGCGACAATCTTTTCGTATGTGGTGAAATCGTCATTTATTATACGACGCAAAACATATTTTGCATTGTCATACACTGTCTTAGCCACGTCGCTATTGCCCACAAACTTTGGACGTGCGCCATACTGCACTGCCATAAACAACTGGTCGGTATTTGTCACAGGCACAACAGTCTTTGAGCTGGCATTAATTCCAAAGTCGTCGTAATCGTCACTACGAGTGCGTGCATTGTCGTCAATGTAATTGACCGGCTGGTTAGGATTATTAATAACTGTAAGTCGCTCAGACAAGTATTGATTTATCCCCTCTTGATTGTACAGATTAGGGTTCTTCTCCACTTCGGCGGTGTAAGTAAACTCTTCGCCGTGGTTTTCTTGCATTTTGTCTTCGTAAACGCAAAGGTAAATGCGGTTGGCACTTTTTTCTTCTATGATTGCATTTGCTATTGAGAAATACTCTGGGTAGTTCTGGAACATAAGCGAATACAGATTTTTATACGTGTCGATATTTCTCGAACTTATGGTAAAATCTGGGTCATATTCTTTCACGCCCGCAACAAGTTGAGTATAGCCATTAGGGAAATAGAGCTTGAAACCAAATTTTGTTGTACCATTTGGTAGAGTTATGGTGTTGCGATATAGGTAGTTGTACCAAACGGCGAGTTTGAATTCTTTGTAGGTATCAATGTACATATCTATATCTTCACCGTTCATGAATACGTCACAACGCATGTAGTCATACTGGTTTGTAAATTCATGCTTGTAAGTGTATGTGGTGTATTCACTATCTGTGTACGCACCGATGCCCACCGACTGTATCATGATTTTGTAGTCGCCTTCGTGCTTGATATATTTCGTTATATCCACTTTGTTGGTCGTGGCAGAGAAAACGTCTTCTTCGTTTATTTTGATATTATATTTCGCACTATTGTCCACTGCATTAAAATTCAGATACATTGTTTCGCTATCTTTCTGTTTACTTACAGAGATGTTGTTAGGTGGTACAAGAGTGATATCTTTTTCAAAATACACTTCTTTCGTCACCACACTGCTACGATAATATCCCCAACCTATTGCCTGAACGGTAACTTTATATCTACCAGCCTTTTTTAGCAAATCGGTGATATTAGGATTGGTGTTAGGGTTATCTTTGTCAATGCGGTTGTTCGCACTGTCATAAACGGCAATCTCGTAACCTTTTGCGTTCTCCACTGGAGTGAAGTTGACGATTACACTGCCATCTTCTTTAAACTCTACGCTCACATTTTTTGGCATTTCGAGTTGAACATATTTGATGACGGTTGTCACAACGTATGCGGACTGGGTGTAATAACTGTTTTCGCTTGGCAAAGCACG
Organism: uncultured Clostridia bacterium; assembly: GCA_934747805.1. Lineage (GTDB taxonomy): Bacteria > Bacillota > Clostridia > Christensenellales > UBA1242 > HGM11372. Next base: position 4,112 of record CAKVHC010000001.1, read on the forward strand.
TACTTTGAACGTGTATTCGTCGGCAACCACATAGTCACGGCTAATGTCAAGGTAGTTGTCTTTAGTTTCAAAACGCAAACTGTTGATATACACTTCATAACTATCCGCATTGGCAACTGCAGACCAACGCAAAATTGGACTAGTGCCAGACACGTCTAATTTAATATTGGCAGGAGTATCCAAAGTTTTGCGATATTCAAACAAGAATTCGTCCGACTTTTCACCGTCACGATACAAACTGATAGTTGGTGCAACTGCTTGAACGGCAAAATTGTAACTATCTGGCTGACTTAATAGTGAAGTGACGTCCACAGGACTTGTCACTACGCCTATTTTTGCAAGTGAGCCGTTTACATAGATTTTATAACTGTCAGCGTGTGCTATTTCATCATTAAAGTACAACAAATTCTGTCTTAAACCGCCGTCCGTCAACACGTCTTCTACTCTAACGCCGTCAACCTTATCCAGTGTGACGAGGTGCGTATAGACTAGTTCGCCTGAATAGTTGGATGAGTATTTGGTCGATGTTTCATTTGGAATTGCCATTACACTCAAGGTGTAACTCTTAGCTTCGGTGAAATAATCGTCAAGGACAAAACTGTTTGTCTCTGAGATATAATCTACGCCGTCAATTCTAACTTTATATTTACAATCTGTGCCAACACTCTTCCAAGTGAATACTAGGTTTTCACCCACATTCATTACTTGCAACGCACTTGGCGTGTCGTACAAAACTACTTCTTGATAGGTCGTCTTGTCCGATATTGTTGAACTTGTGAAATGGTCATAGCCTACGGCCTGCACTTGATAATCTATTTGACCGTTGGCATCAAGCAGACCCTTTGGCACAACGATTTGAGTGGCGTTGACGCCGGAAGCATACATTTCCCCACGCAAGTACACGTTGTAAGTGTGAGCATTGTTCACCTTTGACCAGCTGAGCAACAAATCGTCTACATTATCCTTAATTGCATTGAGGGTTGGAGTGTCTAAGCGGATGAATTTATCGTAGTAAGTCTGAACTGAATAGTCGCTTTCGGTGTAATATGCTGAAGCGTTCGACTTTACAGACACATAATATCTTTGTGGTTTGGAAAAATCATATTCCAAAAGATTGAGTTTAACTGATGTATCGTTTGCCTGCAATGTTTGACCATTGATATTGATTGTGTAAGAATTTGCTCCATCCACGTCTTTGAAAAGCAATACAACGTCATTCTCTACTGGCTGAATGGTCAGGTCAGTAGGTGTTGAGTGTTTGACTATGTGTGCATAGCTGATGCTGTCGCTTGGTTCACTGGAAGCTACATTTGTGGCTGTCGAGTTGGCGATTACACTAAAACTATATCTACCTGCTTGCTTTAGGTCACTAGAGAAATTGTATCTATTTGATGCTGTGTAATATCTCTCAACATTGCCGTCTGGACGAGTCAACATGACAGTGTAACTATCTACAGCAAAATCTTTCTGCCACCAAACCGTCTTTTCAGTGATTTTGAGCGTCGGACTAGCGAGTGTGGTGGAGTTTGTATATAACTTAACTTCGCTAAACGCACTATTTTTGTATCCGTCCTTGCCATTGGCACGAACGCATATCTCATAGGTCTTGGCTTCGGTGATAAGATGTGAAATATCTAAATAAGAATTGTATGTATCGTTGTCAGCTCCGTCAACTCGTACGGTGAAACTAGAAACATTCTCCATATTCGAGTCAATCAGCACAACCTTGTCTTCGTTAATACTGAAGTTCGGCACATCTACAGTGCCCTTGCTGCCAGAGAAAGTGCACGCCGAAAAAAGCGACACAAAACTTACGCCAATCGCTAGCAAAAATATCTTAAAAATATGTTTCTTATTCATACACACCTACTACGAGCATAATATAATTTTATTATATATTATATAAGGAAAAAAAATCAAATGTATTGGCGAAAATATTTGCCAATTTCTAGTCGGCAGTGTTCTAAAATCTTTGTGTTAAACATAAAACAAAATGAGGTATAAGTATGTTTAATGTAACGGAATTTCTATCAAAGCCTGTGCTGGCTCTTTATGAAGGCGAGATTTTGGGTGAAGTGAGTGACCTAATTTTCGACGACAAACTCAAGAATCTCAATTACATCAAAATTGTGGACAAAGAAAACGAGGCTGAAATGTTTGTCAAGCCTTCCGCCATTTACAATGTGGGCAAAAACGCAATCACAATAAAAAACAAATCGCTCGTGGTTGACAAACCTGAAATGGAAAAGTATTTGCGCAACGTCATTGGAGCAAAAGCGTTTACAATTGACGGTGAATTTGTGGGCAAACTCACAAATATTGCACTCAACAATTTGCGTGGAGTGGTTAAAGAATTTGAATTCGGCGAAAGCAAAATCGATGCCACTCGTCTGGCTAGTGCTTGTCAAAACAGCATTGTCTTTTTAGGCGAAAATAGCAAGGTCAAAGTGTCACGTTTTAAAAACATTTTGCACAAGCCAAAAAATAAAAAAGTTGAACCAAAACCTGTAGAAACTTTGACTGTGGCTGAGCCAGAAATTGAGTTGAAACCTGTTGAGCCAGTCTATGTGGAAAATCAGAATAGAGGAATAAGTTTTATCGTTGGCAAAATTTGCACACGTGACATATACGGCATTAATGATACGATAATCATCAAAAAAGGTAGTCGCATCAACAACACCGTTATTGACACTGCAACTAAATATGGCAAACTAAAAGAATTAATGATTTTTTGCGAATAATTTATCTTTTAATTAATAATTAAAAATTAATTTATGATTCATTAATTATCTAAATTAGTTTAAAAAAAATAAAAAATGCAGAAAAATACTGCATTTTTTAATGATTTTTATGTATTTTTACTTGTTTTTTAATTTTTTATATTTATTTAATGTAAGATTAAAATTAAAAAATAAAATATATTTAATTAAATTTAAATATCCTAAAATTATTTTCCGAAAAATTCTACTTGTTTATACAACTCTTCGAATGTCTGCAAATGACATTTCTCGTCTTCTGCTATACGCAAGAAAAGTTGTCTTAGTGATTCGTTGCTCACCTTGTCTGCCGCACAAGTATAGTCATAAATGGCTTGCGATTCACTCTTAACATTGGCTCTCAACATATCTATTAGACGAGGTGAATAGTTGGCATAGCTTGTCGTGAACCACTGACCTTTTGCGTCCTTAAATTCTGGCTTTGCTCCAAAGCACATCATGGCCGAACAAAGCAGCTCCAAGTGGTGCATTTCAACGATAGAGATTTCTTCAAAAATTTTGCTTATCTCTTCACTCATCTTGCTCGCAACTACTTGCTGATATGTATATTGTGTAATGGCTGTGTACTCACCAGCTTTATCGTTTGCCAGATTTCTGAGAATGGCAACGCACTGTGGATTTGGAACACAATTTTTTAGCTCAGGATATGGTGCATCGGCACGCAATTTAATATTTTCAAATTTCATTTTTATCACCCAATTATTTTTATGAAAAATAGTTTTCATTTGCTACTAATTTTTTTATTGTAAAATAATATATATTAATAAATATTTGATTTTATTTTATTTTTGATATAAAATATTCCTATATAACTATAATAAAGAGAGAATTATGGCGAAAAAAATTAAAGAGAAAAAAGATATTATCGAACAGGCTAAGGAGTTTGACAACTTCACTGACGAGAAGATCAAGGACATTGTTGAAGAAAACCAGCCTAAGATAGTCAATCGACCAAAGCGTGTCAAGCCGCAAACTAAGGCGGATATGAAAGACGGTTTTGTCCGATATAATCCCAACAGACAAAAAGGCTTAACCAATGCTCAAGTTGATGAGAGAATGTTTAACGGCTTGGTCAACCAAACTGTTGCCAAGAATAAGAAGACAATCACAGGCATAATCTTCAGCAATCTGTTTACATATTTCAATATTCTTTGCGCATTCGTTGCCGCAGCTCTCATATGGGTTGGAGCTTGGGAAGACATCACCTTTATGGTGGTGGTCACTCTCAATACAGTCATTGGTATTGTGCAAGAAATTAAGGCCAAAATCACCATTGACAAACTTGTGCTGAACAACAGTGTTTATGCCAAGGTGGTGCGTGAAGGTGCAACAATTTCCATTCCAAAAACGGATATTGTGCTGGACGATGTGGTCTATTTGTCAGTAGGTACTCAAATCCCTGCCGATTGTTACATTATTGACGGCAACGTTGAAGTCAACGAAGCATTGCTTACTGGCGAAAGTTTGCCAGTGAAGAAAAAGAAAAATGACTTGCTTCTCGCAGGCAGCTTTATTTCTAGCGGTGCGTGTTATGCACGTGTGGAGAACATTGGCAAGGAAAACTACATTGAACAGCTTTCCGATCGTGCAAAGAAATATAGCAAGCCAAAGAGCGAACTTCTCTATTCATTAAAGACAATCATTCGTGTCGTGGGTGTGTTGATCATTCCATTTGCGATACTTATGTATTACAACAACTTTGCATTCTTTGACGGTGACAAATATAAGACTATTACAAAGACGGCTGGTTCAATCATTGCAATGATTCCAGCAGGCATGTTCTTACTTACATCTATGGCGTTGGCGGTGGGTGTCATCCGCCTAGCGAAGCGTCGTACACTAGTGCAAGAATTGTATTGCATTGAGATGCTCGCTCGTGCCAACGTGCTATGCCTAGATAAAACAGGCACATTAACTGACGGCAGTATGAAAGTGAGTGATTTTGTTGAACTTAAGAAAAAGCCTTGCGAAATCACCCCTGAACAGATTATGACTGCGCTCATTGACTCTGATGCTCCTATGAATATGACCGCTCAAGCGTTGAAAGAGCGATTCAATCAAAAAAATAAACTCGGAATTGAAAAACATATTCCATTCTCGAGCGAGAAAAAGTTTAGCGGCGTAATACTTAAAAAATATGGCAAATACAAACTTGGCGCAATGGAATATGTGCTTGCCAAACCTGACGCTTCACTCAAGAAAATGGTGGAAGATTACTCTAAGCGTGGACTGAGGGTGTTGGTGCTGGTTAAATGCGACTCCTTTGAAACGGCAACTGGTGACCCACTTGCAGTCATTGTGCTGGAAGACAACATTCGTAAAGACGCACCAGAAACTATCAAATGGTTTAGAGAAAACAACGTTGATATCAAAATCATTTCTGGCGACAATCCAATCACAGTTAGCGAAATCGCACGTCGTTGCGGAGTGGCAAACAGCGAAAAATACATTTCTTTGCAAAATCTAAGCAAGGAAGAAGTTGTACGTGCAGCCACAAAATACACTGTATTTGGACGTGTCAGCCCAGAACAAAAGGCCATTCTTATCAAGGCATTGAAAGTCAGCGGCAAGACAGTGGCAATGACTGGCGACGGCGTGAACGACATTTTGGCATTGAAAGAAGCGGACTGCTCTATCGCCATGGCGGCCGGCAGCGATGCAGCACGCAGCGTTTCGCACATGGTTCTACTTGATAGCGACTTCTCGTCCATGCCTAACGTAGTGGCAGAGGGTCGACGTGTGGTCAACAATATTCAAAAGTCGTCCAGTTTGTTCCTAATGAAGACGATTTTCACAATCTTGATGTCCATATACGTGCTGATAACACGCAAAAACTATCCATTCAGTCCAATTCAATTCTTCTTAATGGAAACATTCATTATCGGCATTCCTTCCTTCTTCCTAGCCTTGCAGCCGAACAACAAAATTATTGAAGGCAAATTCTTGGCAAACGTGATGAAAAACTCGTTCCCAGCAGGCTTTATAATGGCACTATGCGTGATAGCTTTCTATGTTTATCAGTCTTGCGTGGGTCTGGCAGACGTTGCTTTGCAAACAATGGGTTCAATAGCAGTCAGTGCATTCGGTGCGATTGCACTGTTTAGGTTCTGCAAGCCATTCAATGCCTACAAAACAATCTTATATATTTGTAGCACGGTGATAATGACCGTCGTGGCGTGCGTAATTCCGGATTTCTTCGGCTATTGCAGTCTGAGCCTTGAAAACTGGCTCTTCCTAATCGTCACAATCTTAGTAGCTAGTCCAGTTTACAATTGGCTGAGCGACTTGATGGACAGAATCAAAATAAAAGAAGACACTGCCAAACCTAAACGAATTTAATGTTGGCAATCTTCAAACCATTCATCTCAAAATCTAGGATGCCCACTGGGTGTCCTTTTTTTGTAAGCGTAATCCGATAAGGCGAAAGATTATCCGTATCATTAGACTGATAAAAATTGTCAAAAGGCGGAAAAAAGCTTTTCATCATATCGGCAGTCAAGCGGTCTTTTAGGTCGCCCTCCAAAAGACTTTTTGCATACGTCACATTGCCCGCCACAGCACATTCCAAAAACAAGTATGGTGCGAGCGCACTCACCTTGTTTTCTTGTGGGCGATTGTCGGCATAACCCACCTTGCAATCTACCTGCTTGCAATCTGCGTCAAAATAGAATTTCTGCATCCTAATTTGGCAGAGTTCACCGTCAAAACGCTCAACCAATGTAAGCAGGTTTTCTTGCCATTCATAAGATTGCAACTCTCCTGCAAAAATTGGTTCGCTTAGGTCAGTGGCAAACATTAAGTATGCTCGACTTCCTGCCGTAAGTTCCAAAAAGAAATATGTTTTGCCGGAAAATGTTTTGGAATAGAAATTCACATTTTTAACGACAAAATCGACCGCAAGTTCGGTCGTCAAACTATCGTTTCTCAACACGACAGTGTTGTCAAAATTGTTTTGCGTAAGGGTGTATCGAGTGGAGTTGAAAGTAAATGAAGTGAAAAGATTTGAATTGTTCAAGCATTTCGGCAAAAGGTGTAGATTGATAGTGTTTCCCAATTTCTGCACATAGCAAAATTCACAGTCCACCACAGGCTCTGCGTCGAGATTGATGTTGAAACAATATGGCAAAAAATAGTTTCCGCCGTGCTCATTAACCGGCACAACGCCTATTAGACAACTACGTTCGCCGTCAATGTCTAGTTTGGCTCGCTCGCCTGCCATTAGTCCCATTTGCACGCCCGAAACGCTAACACTCACATCGTATGAAGAATTAATATATATATCCATATTGTTTTTTATGCCGAATTTTGCAAAATTATGACTAGACCCACGAAAATTGGACAGCATTATGCTATGCAAAACACAATTAAAAACAATTCAACACTCTACTCGCTAAGACCCAGCAAGCGAGTCTTTCATCGAGAGTATGAAATCATCCGAATGCCCAAGCCGGTAATCGTGGGCAAGGCGGAAATCGACGCACTTTTTAACGGCATTATTCGGCTGATTGGCGACATCGACCCCAAGGCGTGCAAAGTGTTTAGCAATTACCAAACCTTGTACTCCGCATTCGCACGTGCCCAAGATGAGATTGCTGAACTAAAAGCTGAGATTGCCACCTTGCGAGCTGGCAAAATCTAAAACGATTTCTGTTCTATGATTTGGGAAATTCCAAATTCTTAACGCAAACAAAAAATCCACATATAACCCGTTAATGTGGATTTTTTACTGTTTAATATATGTTAGCGAATACGGTCGTTTGTTTCATCTAGCGACGTTATAATTCTGTTGGCGTCATACTCATTGGCGTTGCTGCTGTACCAGTCGAAATATCTATTCGCCAGAGCGGTGCGTTTGAAGTCTTGCGCTCCATGTTCAACCCTGAACAAATCTGCCACGCCATTAATCTTTTCAATTCTTGGATTTGTTCGTATATTGTTGTTGGTGTCGCCGTCGTAAACAGTGGTATGCAAATATCCGTTCTCATATCCGCTCATTTTTGTGAATCCCCAGCCAACAAGTGCATCCAGCACCTCCGCTGTGTCCTGTGTGGCAAGCGATTTGCGATAAGCACGCCTATTCCTATCGCCAATCTCGTTATACAAATACGAGATTATGTAGCACGCTTGTTTCAGGCTCATATTTTTTGGCAAAACATATGGACACGTCACTCCATAACTTTGACTTAGTTTCCATTCGCCAGTGCCATACTCCTTATATCTTTCAAGCTTGGCGTCAATCAGCCTAATAGCGCTAATTTGTCCGATCTCTTTTGTTGCTTTTTCATCAGTTTTTATCAATCGTTTAAACGATTCTTTCATTCGGTCAATCAAACTTTTCTTTTCCACTTTTCACCTCGAAAATATTTTTGTCATAAATATTCAAATTGTCTATGATAATATCTTCTATGAAAAAAAATCCATAAACGTGCTATGTTTATGGATTATTGAGTTCTATTTTATGTTTGTTTATAGACCTTTTCTTATCAATTATGAGGACAATCAGTGCATACACTAGACCCACGAAGAGCGTTATGCCAAACGCTAGGATATACCAATTGCCATAGTTGGCCTTGACATAATAAAAGTTGATTGGCTCGTCTGCCTTGTCGCCGTCAATCACCCAAGTGTGCAGATAGTGTTGTCGGTCAAGTCGAATGATTGAGTCTGCGTCACTATGCAGTCGAGAGTTGTTTGAAATATATTGAAAAATATATGTCACTTTAGTCAAGTCAAAGACGGATGCGTATTTTGTCTTGTATTCTTGGAAAAATGATTGTTGCTCAAGGTTAGAAAATATTGTTTCACGTGCAATAGTCTTTTTGGTGGTGAGCCAGTCTTTGTATGCAATCCAGACGTCTGGCTCAGTTGTGCCGTCGTTATACAAAAGGTTGATTACAGTGGAATTTTTGTAATATATTGTGCCCAAAAATTCATTTTCCTGCCACTCGCTCTGCCAAGTCAAGTCGCTGGCAGAAGGGTTTTGCGAAAATACTTTTATGTATTCCACACGATAGACATTCCACAGTTTTTGACCATAGTTATTGAAGTCAGTTTGAACGTCGTTCTTCACTTCGCTGGCGTTGACTCCGTTTTCAGTCAAATGTTCTTCGTCCAAAATTACGCTCAAATACTGATTAAAACTGCCGTCGCCGTTATCAACAAAAACATAACCTATCTTCGCACAGCCACAGAAGCATAGGCATACAAGGCATATCATAAAGATTAAGGTTATGTTTTTTATTTTCGTCATATATTTAGTTTATTTTGGCAGATAGCCAAAAATGAATGTTACAAAGATTTTAGTTTATAGGTTGCACGTGGCATCTTTTCAGTAGTGGTGTAACCATTAGGAGCTTTGATAACGTCAGGAATACGGTTCACAGTGGTTGCGCAAGTGAGCTCAACTGTGCTTGGGCGATTGATGATGACAGTTGTGTCAGGTTCACCTTCAATCTTCCATTCGTTGCAGTCGAAGTCAGTCTTTGCGTACACTTTGCCAATGCATTCGCTCACGATTTCAATGCCTTCTTTGGTCTGAGTAGTGACAACTGCACTCATGCCAGTTGCATCACCCTTTTTGATCGTCATTTTGAGGGTGGAAGATTTCAAATCAGCAGTGTGAGTCTGTGGCACGCAAGCTTGCACTTGGCTAGTAACGTGCAAACCGAGTTGGCTAGCGAGCCAGCCGTTGACGTTCCACATATAACTTGGCATAAACTTGCCGTCAGCGATAAGCGTTTGACGTTTTTTCTCGCTCATGCGGTCAGCAGAAGCGATTTTCTTGTCAAAGTCTTTTAAGTTAAGTCCTGCGCCGTGTGCTTTGGCGAGTGCAATGCCGTAATCTTCAACATTGTAACTGCTCTTGCCCACGATGCGTTTGATAGTGTGAGTTGCACCAGCGAGTGTGGTGATTAGGTTGCCCCAGAACACGTCTTGATAGCCACTGCCACAGATTGTGCAGCCATTCTTCTTGGCAAGGCGGTCAATCTTGGCGAACACCTTTGGATTGGAGTTTTGTGGATAGAATGCTTCTTCACAAGTGGTTATAGTATTGACGCCACATTCTGCGCAGATGGTCAAAATGTCACTAACGTCATTGATTAGGCTCATTGTGGTGACAATGGCAACATCTGGCTTGTTTTCCATAAGGCTGGCTTTCAAATCTTTAATGTCTTGAATGGTGACTTTGTAGTTCTTTCCATCACCGATAACTTTACCAATGTCTTGGCCGATAATTTTAGGGTTAATGTCGAATGCGGATACAATCTTGCTGCCCTTTTCAAAGCAATAACGCATTGTATAAACGCTCATCTTTCCGCAACCGATTTGGGCTACTTTATACTTACTCATAATTCACTCTCCATAATGAAACAATTTTTTACTAAAATAGGATTATTAAACTTCTTTGTTTTCTTTTTGTTGTTCACGTTTTAATTTAGTGATGGCCTTGTCGCTAAAGTTCTTGCCACCAATATATGAAACTGGCATTGCTTTGAAACCAATTTCTTTTCGGCACATTGATTTATATGCAGCCACGTCAATAGCAGAAACTGACTCACGTGTGTCGTCTAGGCAAAGAGCGTAAAACGCATCAATCAATTTAGCATTATGCACCAAAACCATTAGGTCGTTGTATGCTGCACGAGCTTTTTGAATGAACGTCTTGCTAGTCAAAACATTCGTGCCATAATCTACGAGATAGTCCACAACGTTAAGACTATTCTCAATGGCGTTCTTTCTCATCTCATAATTTTTGTCAAAAAGAATCTGGTCTTTTTCCAAAATGTTGATGATATTGCGACGTGTCAAAAACAAAATAACGATTGCAAAAATGGCGACAATTACGCCAGCAACTCCACCCCATAATGAAACCGCTTCTAAAAATTTCATAGTTCCTCCGTTTTTTACTACAAAATTAGTATAACAAACAAAGAAAAAAATACAAATCATTTTACGCACTTTTTCATATTAATTTGCACTTTTTTGCTACACCGACCCAACCCAATAAACAAAAAAAATGGCACTGATGTGCCATTCGTTCGCCAACATTTGCTGGCGTGTACAAAGCTTATTTCTTTGTGTTGAATTCTGCTTTGTATGCGGAGCTGAACTTCAAAGCTGGAGTCTTGCTTGCTTTGATTTTGATTTTTTCCTTAGTCAATGGGTTGATACCAGTGCGTGCAGCTTTCTTCTTAAGTTCGAAAGTGCCGAAGCCCATAAGAGCAACAGTATCACCTTTTTTCAAAGCTGCAGTTACAGTTTCTACAAAAGCATCATAATAGATTTTTGCTTGAGCTGCTGAGCCATTAGCTTTGTCGCCCATAACCTTAAAAAATTCGGTCTTGTTCATTTAAAATTCTCCTTTCTATCTGCCTTTTGGCTAATTTAAGATTAGCAAATCGACAAAAATTTATCAATCAATTTGACACATTATTTTTTGTAAATTTTTTATGGCTATATATTGTGTATTTTGTTTTTATTGCCACAATATACAATATATCATTTTCGTAGATTGCCCTAAAATAAAGGATTTTTTAAAAAATTTGAAAAAAAGTTGTGTACATTTTGATTAAATGTGCTATTATATTTGACATATTTTGTTAGAAATATAACATAGATTACGGAGAATTTTTTTATGGATATTAGAAACATAGCAATTATTGCGCACGTTGACCACGGCAAGACCAGTCTTGTCAATGCTTTGCTCAAGCAAGGCGGCGTGTTTAGAGATAACCAAGAAGTACAGGATAGAGTAATGGACAACAACGCACTCGAACGTGAGCGTGGCATTACAATTATGGCGAAGAACTGTTCGGCATATTACAAAAACACTAAAATCAACATTGTCGACACACCAGGACACGCCGACTTTGGCGGCGAAGTGGAACGTTCACTGAAAATGGTGGACGGTGTTTTGTTGGTCGTTGATGCATTTGAAGGTCCTATGCCTCAAACACGTTTTGTGCTGGAAAAAGCACTCGCACTCAACCTAAAAATAATTATTGTTGTCAACAAGATTGATCGACCAGACGCACGTCTTAATGAAGTCGGTGATGAAGTATTGGAATTGTTACTTGACCTTGACGGCACTGTTGAACAACTCAACAGTCCAATCGTATATTGCTCTGCACGTAACGGCACTAGCAGTCTTAGTCCAAATGAACCTGGCACAGATATGACTCCACTCTTTGAAACAATCATCAGCCACATTGACCCACCAAAGATTGATGACAACGCACCATTCCAATTGCTAGTCAGTGCAACTGAGCAGAACGATTATCTTGGCAAACTTGCTGTCGGCAAGATTGAGACTGGCACAGTTAAGATTAACCAAGCAATTGTTGTAAAGAATCATCACGACACCAGCCGTGTTTTGCGTGGTAAAGTGCAAAACATTTTCACCTTTGAAGGTCTTAAACGTGAGGCAAAAGACGTAGCAACCAGCGGCGATATCGTTTGCATCGCAGGTATTCCTGACATTCAAATTGGAGATACCATAAGCGTGAACGACAGTCTGTCTGCTCTGCCTTTCGTAAAAATTAGCGAACCAAGTGTCAGCATGACATTCATGGTGAACGACAGTCCTTTTGCTGGCAAAGAAGGTAAATTTGTCACCAGCCGTCATCTGCGTGAAAGATTGTATAAAGAAGCCATTCGTGACCTATCTTTGAGAGTGACTGACGGTGAAACAACTGAATGTTTCAACGTTTGTGGACGTGGTGAAATGCACCTTGCCGTACTCATCGAAAATATGCGTCGTGAGGGCTATGAATTCCAAGTTAGTATGCCACGAGTAATTTATAAAGAGATTAACGGCGTGAAATGTGAGCCTATCGACCGCCTAATCCTTGACGTGCCAGCCGAAAGTGTGGGCACGGTTATGCAAACTATGGGCGTTAGAAAAGCTGACCTTGTGAGCATGCATCCAATCGGCAGTCGTATGCGTCTTGAGTTCTTGATCCCAAGTCGTGGTCTGTTCGGCTATAAATCTCAATTCTTGACCGACACACGTGGTGAAGGCGTTATGAACTCGATTTTCTTCGAATATCAGCCATACAAGGGCGAGATTGAACGTAGAAATTGCGGCTCACTCATTGCCTATGAAACTGGTGAAGCCATTACTTACGGTCTATTCAATGCACAAGGCCGTGGCCCACTCTTTGTCACTGCTGGCGAAAAGGTCTACGAAGGCATGGTTGTCGGTTCCAACCCTAAGGGCGACGACATCGTTGTCAACGTCTGCAAGAAAAAGCAACTCACCAATATGCGTACAAGTGCCAGCGATGAGGCATTGCGTCTTACCCCTGTTGCACCTATGAGCCTTGAATTTGCCCTAGAATTCATTGGCGACGACGAACTTGTGGAAGTAACTCCTAAGAGCATTCGCATTCGCAAGACAATCCTTGACGGCGATTTAAGATATAAATCTAAAAAGAATTAATTTTACACTTTACATTAATCCCCAAAATAGTTATAATGTAACTATGAAAGAAAAACCAAGAATGAACTATGAGCAGAAAAAAGTATTGAAAAAACGTGCCAAACGTTTTGCACTGACAATTTTGTGCATACTGCCTCTGCTCTACATTCTTGGTTATTTTGTTTTGGAAAAATATGTCAGTTCAGCGGTCGAGATATTTATCTACATTGTTTTAATGGGTCTTGCCGTATTTATAGTGGAACTGATTGCCAATAAAAAAGAAGCCAAACAAGAAAAACTGCCACCTAAAAAAGATGTGTTTAAATAAAAGGAGTCACCATGCCTACACAAAAGCCAAAAATACTGCCACATAACCTTGAAGCCGAACAATCGGTTTTGGGTTGTGTATTCCTTAGCACCGATTCTCAAATCGGTATTTTTGACAACCTTAAGCCTGAAGATTTTTACACCAACGCACACAAAAAGATTTTTGCCGCAATGCTGGAGAATTACAGACAAAATGTTCCTATCGACTACATCACCGTTACTCGAGCTTTGGAACAGGAAGGAAATCTTGACGAAGTGGGCGGTGTGGACTATATTGTCAGCCTAACCAACATCGTGCCTAGTGCGGCAAACAGTATGCACTATGTGCAAATTGTCAAGAATGATTCCACCTTGCGTAGATTGATTGAAATCAGCCAAAAGGTGATCACAGATGCGTTTGAGTCACAATCTGCTGAAGATAGTCTGCAAAAGGCGCAGAAAGAGATTATGGACATTTCTGCCGCCGAACAGCATTCCAGCCTTGTGCATATGGGTGAAGCGATTAACACTGTCATCAGTCGAATGGAAAAATTGAGCGTAGACAAGAACGCTTTCCGTGGACTCAAGACCGGTTTCCCTCGCCTAGACGGAGTGACAAAAGGATTTCAGCGTGGCGACCTAATTTTGCTAGCTGCTCGTCCATCTGTTGGTAAATCTGCCCTTGCGCTCAATATGTGCAACAATGCAGCTATGAATGGTGCAACTGTTGCCATTTTCTCATTGGAAATGCCTGCCAGCCAGATTGCAGCCCGTGCTATTGCCAGCATCGGATATGTGCCTATGGAACAAGTCCAAACAGGCGATACCAACGCAAATGGTTGGGATTGCGTCTTTGAAACTAGAGATAAAATCAACAAAGCAAAAATATATGTGGACGATAGTTCACTAACGACCGCTGCCGACATATTAAATAAGTGTAGACGTCTGAAACGTGAAAATGGTGGCAAGCTTGACCTTATTATGATAGACTATTTGCAACTGATGACCAATCCTAAAACACGTGCCAGCGACAGCCGTGCCAATGAAGTGGCGGAAATCAGCCGTGCATTGAAGATTGCTGCAAAAGAATTGGATGTGCCAATCTTGGCGCTTTCTCAGGTTAGCCGTGAAGTCGACAAACGTGACAACAAAAACAGCCTAATGCTCAGCGACTTGCGTGAATCGGGCGCAATCGAGCAAGATGCCGACATTGTTATGTTCCTTAGCCGAAAAGAGCCAAAGCCGGACGACATTCAGGCGGGTGCTGACACAGATTGTTTGCTTGACATTGCCAAGCACAGAAATGGTGCTCTTGCCAAAATCGATTTGAAATGGGCAGGACAATTCGTTCGCTTCTACGAAGCCGAGACTCCTGCACCAGAGCCAGTTGTTGCCAAAACGGGTGACGACGTGGAAATGAAAAAGGTGAATGATGCTTCACTTGACGAAGCTTTTTAAGGAGATTGTATGATAATTGACGAAATCAAAAAAGACAATATGACAGCAATGAAAGAGCATAACTCAACCGCTCGTTCTATTTATAGTATTGTAATGAACAAATATTTGCTTTTGAGCATTGACAAAAAGGCAAAGAATCAAGAAATAAAGGATGAAGACACGGTTGCCATTTTGCAAAAGACAATCAAAGAGCTGACTGAAGAAGCTGAAAACTACACTCGTGCCAACAATCTAGAACAAGTGGCTGAAATTAATGCTCAAAAAGAGATCTTGACAAAATATCTGCCACAAATGCTATCTAACGACGAAATAGACGGCATTATTGCTGGCCTAACAGACAAGTCTATCCCTAGCATTATGAAGCACTTTAAACAGAACTATGCTGGCAAGGTAGACATGAGTGCGGTCAGTGCTAGAGCCAAGTTGGTGCAATAGTCTAAACGCAAATTTTGATTGCTTTTATTGTTTATTTCATTTAACGAGAAACTAGCAAAAACCATTAGTATTAATATACAATCAAAAATAGGCAAAATCTGCCTATTTTTTGTGTTTTTTTGAGTTATTCGTTCGACTTTTTTTTGCCAATATGATACAATTAAATTAGTAAAAATAAAGGAAGTTTTATGACTGAAAAAGAATTAACTACTAGTGTCAAATATGACGAAAATGACATACAGGTGTTGGAAGGTCTTGAGCCTGTCCGCAAACGTCCTGGCATGTACATAGGCTCGACTGACAGCCAGGGTTTGCACCACCTAATCACTGAGATTGTCGACAACTCAATTGACGAAGCATTGGCAGGCTATTGTAATAAAATCACTGTCACGCTGCTCCCTAACGACTGGGTTAGAGTGGAAGACAACGGCCGTGGCATTCCTACAGGCATTCACCCTACTGAAAAAATCAGTGCGGTTGAAGTCGTTTTGACCAAACTGCACGCAGGTGGTAAGTTTGGTGGCGAAGGCTACAAGATTAGTGGTGGTCTGCACGGTGTGGGTTTGTCCTGCGTTAACGCACTTAGTGAGACTTTGCAAGTGGAGGTCTATCAAAACGGCAACCATTATTTCCAAGAATATCATCGTGGCATTCCTACCGACCGACTCGCTGTCGTTGGCAAGGCCGACCACACAGGCACAACGGTCACTTTCCACCCAGATGCCTTGATTTTTGACACGACAGTGTTTAACTATGAACTTTTGAAGTCACGCTTTAGAGAAATCGCTTTCTTGAACAAAGGCCTTACTCTCACCATCGCTGACGAGCGTGAAAGCGAACCTGTAAGCGACACTTTCCGTTTTGATGGCGGCATTGTTGAGTTTGTGGAAGACTTGACCAAGAGTAAAGAATGTGTATTCCCTAGCCCAATTTACATCAACAAGATTGGCGACACTTACGAAGTCGAAATCTGCTTCCAATACACTGACAACTACACCGAAAATATGCATACCTATTGCAACAACATTAACACAATTGAGGGTGGCAGTCACCTTGTCGGCTTCAAAAACTCACTTACTAAAATCATTAATGATTACGCACTCAAGAACGGCATCATAAAAGACGAAAAAGACAAGCTTACAGGCGACGACGTGCGTGAAGGCATCACCGCCGTCATCAGCGTCAAACTTATGAATCCGCAATTTGAAGGTCAGACCAAAACAAAGCTTGGCAACGCTGAGATGCGTGGATATGTGGAGCGAGCAATGGACGACTTTTCTATGTATCTTGAAGAGCATCCAACCGAAGCACGTACTTTGGTGCAAAAGAGTGTCTTGAGCGCAAAGGCACGTGAAGCCGCTCGTCTTGCTCGTGAGAACACTCGTCGTAAGACCGCTCTAGAATCAACCACTCTGCCTGGCAAACTTGCCGACTGCAGTGTTCGTGACCCTAGCGTATGTGAAATATTTATCGTCGAAGGTAACTCGGCAGGCGGCTCAGCCAAAATGGGACGTGACCGCAGATTCCAAGCCATTTTGCCATTGCGTGGCAAGATATTGAATGTGGAAAAAACACGACTCGGCAGAGCGCTAGAAAACGAAGAGATTAAGAGTATGATCACTGCCTTTGGATGCGGAATCGGTCAGGAATGCGACTTGAAGAAGCTTAGATATGACAAGATAGTTTGCATGACCGATGCCGATGTCGATGGCAGTCACATTAGAATTTTGCTTCTCACTTTCTTCTTCCGCTATATGCGTCCACTTGTTGAGCAAGGACACGTGTATATCGCTCAGCCACCACTTTACAAAGTGACACGTGGCAAAAAAGATTACTATTTCTACAGCGAAGAAGACAAAGAACGTGACGTGGAAGTCAACGGCAAGCCAACCGCCATTTCTCGTTACAAAGGTCTTGGCGAAATGGACCCTGAACAGCTTTGGGAAACAACCATGAACCCAGAGAACCGCACCTTCTTGCAGGTTAAGGTGGAAGACGCCGTTGAAGCCGACCAAACATTCGATATGCTTATGGGTGAACGTCCAGAGCTTAGAAGAAAATTTATCGAAGAAAATGCCAAGTTGGCTACTAATTTGGACATTTAGGAGATGATATGAAAGACGAAAAATTCGTAAAAGTGGACAACACCCACTACATAGACACCGAAGTCGACCACGAGCTTCGCACCAGTTTCATCAACTATGCAATGGCAGTCAATGTCAGTCGTGCCATACCTGACGTGCGTGACGGATTGAAACCTGTTCACCGCAGAATCTTGTACTGCATGGCTGAAGAAAACCTTTTCAGCGACAAACCATTTAAAAAATGTGCCACCACTGTTGGTGATGTGCTTGGTCACTATCACCCACACGGCGATGCATCTGTTTACGATGCACTAGTTCGTTTGGCACAAGATTTTTCTATCAATGAACCTCTCATTGACGGTCACGGCAACTTTGGTTCGGTGGATGGCGACGATGCCGCTGCATATCGTTACACTGAATCAAGGCTTAGCAAAATTAGTAATGAACTATTGCGTGACATTGACAAAAATACAGTTGATTTTGTGCCTAACTTTGATGGTCAGCATATGGAACCAACCGTGTTGCCTAGCCGTTTTCCAAATTTGTTGGTCAATGGTAGCGACGGCATTGCAGTTGGCATGGCAACCAACATTCCACCTCACAATCTCGGCGAAGTGATTGATGCTGTCGTGGCAATGATTGACAATCCAGACATTTCTATTGACGAGATTATCCGCATATTGCCTGCACCAGATTTTCCAACCGGTGGCATTCTAATGGGCAAGAGTGCAATCAACGAAGCCTATCGCACAGGTCGTGGCGGATATGTAATCCGTGCCAAGACGGAAATCGAAGAATTTGACGACGGCAAGCGTTATCGCATTGTTGCCACCGAAATTCCTTATCAGGTTAACAAAGCACGTCTAATCACACAGATTGCTGACCTTGTGAAAGATAAACGTATTGAAGGCATTTCAAACATAAATGATGAGTCCGACCGTGAAGGCATGCGAATTGTGATTGAACTCAAGCGTGACGCCAACCCACAGGTTGTATTGAACACACTTTTCAAAATGAGCCAATTGCAGACCAGCAACGGCATTATAATGCTTGCGCTTGATGACGGTCAGCCAAAGGTTATGCCTATCACAGATATTTTGCGTGCATATATTAAGTTCCAAGAACAAGTTATCGAAAGACGTACTCGTTTTGACCTTGAAAAAGCGGAAGAAAAGGCTCACATTCTCGAAGGTTTAGTGATTGCCGTTCAGAACATTGATGACGTGGTGCACACCATCAAAATTAGTGCCGATCGCAACGATGCTATGAATCGTTTGATGAGCGAATTCAACCTAAGTGATAAGCAAGCCAACGCCATTCTAGATATGCGTCTTAGCAAACTTACTGGTCTGGAAGTGGAAAAACTTACTGAAGAGCTCGACGAACTTGACAAGCAAATTGCTGAGTTTAAAGACATTTTGTCTAGCGAAGGCAAGATTTTGCAAATTGTGCGCAAAGAAATCCTTGAAATCAAAGATAACTATGCTACCCCACGTAAAACGGAAATCAGCATTGACTATGACGACATCGACATTGGCGACTTGATTGAGAAGCACGAAGTCGTTATCTCTATGACCGCACAGGGCTATATCAAGCGTATGCCATTGGGTGAATATCGCAGCCAAAATCGTGGTGGTCGTGGCGTTTCCAGTCATAAGACTAAAGAGGAAGATGCTGTAATTGATTTGTTCTCGTGCAACAGTCACGACAATTTGCTTTTCTTCACAAACAAAGGCAAAGTATATGATTTGAAAGCCTATCTCATTCCAGAAGCCAACAGACAGGCGAAAGGTAGAGCGATGGTTAACCTATTGCAACTCGAACCGGACGAAAAAGTCAGTGCCGTCATCCGACGTCCAGAAGGCGAAGGCTGTCTAGTAATGGCAACGTCATTCGGATACGTTAAGAAAACAAATCTTAGTGAATTTGACTCAATACGCAAAAATGGTAAACTCGCAGTCAAACTCAACGAAGGCGACTATCTCGTCAGCGTCAAACTTTCCACTGGCGACGACGACATTATGGTGGCAAGTGACAACGGCCGTTGCCTAAGATGTAATGAACGTGACATTAAAGAAGTGGGACGCAACAGTCAAGGTATTAAGTGCATTAAACTTGACGACGACGAACACATTATTGATATGATGGTTATCAAAGACGGCATGGACATTTTGACCGTGACCGAAAAAGCGTTTGCAAAGCGTACTGATGCCAGCGAATATCGCACACAAGCACGTGGCGGCAAGGGCATCAAGGCAGGCACATTCAATGCAAAGACCGGCTTGGCTGTGGCAATTCGCCCAGTCGATGAAGACAAAGACGTGTTGCTCATCACCAATACTGGCGTGACGATTCGTGTTCACGCTGTGGATTGCAACAAAGTTGGACGTGGAGGACAGGGCGTTCGCATTATGCGACTTGGCGACGAAGGTAAGGTTGTGAGCGTTGCCGTGGTTGACCACGAAGAAGACGAACCTGCCGAAGCAGTTGAACAAATAGTTGATTCCAACCCAACAAATCCACAAGAAAATCACAATGCTGTGGATAATGTCGTAACAGATAATGAATAATTTTAAAAACACTGTAACAAAAGTTGCAGTGTTTTTTGTGTGTATCACTATTTGATATACGTAGAATTTTTATCATTTAAATTGGCTATGGTAACCATAACGTATTTTTATATTTAAAACCTTATTGTTCGGTTGGCTAATTCGCACTGATGTGGTATAATAATTATAGATATTTGGGGGTAAGGATGAAAAAAGTTTGTTTCGTAATAAATGGTGTGGGCGGATGCGGAAAAGACTCGCTTATCAGTCTTTTAACAGATAGATTCAAAGTGAAAAATGTGTCCAGCATCACTCCTATCAATGAACTGGCGAAAATGGCTGGTTGGGACGGAGTGAAAACGGACAAGGCGAGAAAATTTTTGTTTGACCTAAAAAAGCTTGTAACAGAATTTAACGACTACCCTACAAAATATATCTTAGACGAGTATAACGAATTTCTGACTAGCAACGAACAAGTAATGTTTATCCACATTCGTGAGAGTGAGAATATTGCACGCTTTGTGCACCTTACTGGCGGAAAGGTCAAGACCTTGCTTATCACTCCACGCAAAGAGCTAATTAACAAAGTATATGGCAACCATGCTGATGACGACGTTTACAAATACGATTACAATTACACATTTGCCAATGACAAACCTCTCGAACAAATTGCTCCGCTGTGGATTGAATTTGTTCAAAACATTTTAGACAAACAATAACTTCCAAATCTAATGAATAGCACAAAAAAAGAGATTTATCTCTCTTTTTTATTTTTCTTTGACTTTTTGTCGATTTCATCAAGGCGTTTTAACTCAATTTTCTTCTGCTGCTCGTCAGTTAATGATTGAGCAATTTCTTTATTTTTGTCGGCACGTTTTGTTTCGTTGTGATACAACTCCTGACTTATCTGCAGCTCGCTGTCGTGGTGACAACGTGGACAAGTGTATTTTCCATAATACTTATCTTCTCCAAAGAACATTCCATTCGATGCCATTAGGTCTTGCTTTCCACGTTCAACGTATACGAGCAACTCTTTTTCGCAATATGGACACAATATTGGGTCGTCAATGCACTGGTTTTCCATTTGCGGACGAGTGGCAATTTCACTGGCACGACGTGTAATTCTGCCAATGAAAAATAGATAAACCAAATCCACACCCATTAAACAAAAACCTGTGGTAGTTAAAGCCCCAAGCGATAACCTATTGCCCAATATGTAAAACACCAGTGCCACGCACATGAAAACGCCAGCAATCCACAAGTTGTTTTGCACGTTCATAAAGAATTTGTTTATTTTGTGTTTAGCCCTAAGCGACTTAATTATCTTATTTTTTTCCTTATTGAACATTTTTTACTCCATGTATAAATTAACTAAAATATATCATTTTTTACCCGATTAGTCAATTATTTGTTTGTTTGTTGAAAATTTAGATTTTTGTTTTTGGGAGAATATTTGTTTATTTGGCACGAAAATTTTTGAAAAACGTTATTTTTTACGCAAAATTTTAGTATTTTCGCAGCATTTGTGTGTAAAGATTGCAAAGTTTCAAAAAATTGGCATTTTTAATTGATAAAAATATTTTTTAGCCCTATAATTTAGATATGGAAAAAATTATTGCAACGCCACATATTGTGACAAAAGAAAATGCATTTAGTAAAAATGTAATCATTGCTGGTGACCCGCTTAGATGCCAACACATTGCCAAGACTTTCTTGCGAGATGCGGTGCAGATCAACTCTGTAAGGGGAATGACTGCGTACACTGGAAAATATCGCGGCATGAAAGTAAGCGTGATGCCACATGGGATGGGAATGCCGTCGATGGCGATTTATGTGACCGAATTGTTCACCAGATTCGGCGTTGAGAATATTATCCGTGTTGGAACGTGCGGTGCCATCAATAAGGCGCTCGAGCTCAAAGATATGCTTGTGGCGAAAGAGGCTCTGACCAACTCGAATATTCTGTCCAACCTCAACGCAACCAACACAAACTGCTCGAAGTCGATGTGGCAAACTGCAATCAAACATAAAGAGCTCACGCAAGGCACACTCTTTACAAGTGACCTATTTTACGAACCCAACAAAAGTTATGCTCGCCAATTGAAATCTCAATGCGACGCTGTGGAAATGGAAACTGCCGTGTTATATGCCATTGCAAACAAACTAAAGAAGAACGCTCTTTCTATTTGCACAGTGACCGATTTTGTTAATGGAAAGAAGGGCGAACTCACCGCAGAAGAGCGCCAGCTAGGTGTGGACAAAACAATAAAACTTGCTTTGGATATTTTGGTTGAACACGCAAAGAGTAAAAAGTAAATAAAATTTCAAAAAAATATAACAAAGGGGAAAAAATTATGGAAATTGAAAAAGAAGTACGTTATTTAGTTGACGAAAATTGTTGGAACAAAATTTTAAACGGTACGACCGAATACAAGCCAAAGGAACATATGATAGATATTACGCTTGGCAAATATGGTTTTGATTCGTTCGCAAAGACGGGGCGCGTGTTTAGAGTTAGACAAAAAGGTCAGCGTATTAGTCTGGAAATAAAGAAACGCGTTGACAACTCGCAATGGCTGGAAGAGTCCATCCCTTTAGAGTCGGTGGAGAAAGGCTTGTCGTACTTACACCTTGCGGGACTTGACCCATATCTGTATATCGACCGATACAGAGAAGTGAAGAAATATAAAGGGCTTAAAATTTTCTTCGACAATGTAGATATGCTCGGCAGATTTATAGAGATTGAATATCAAGATTGCGCAAATGGTTTGAGCGAATTGAATGAATTTGTTTCGCAGTTCGATATCAAAGGCGAGCCACAAGAATTGTATGGCGACATCATCATTCACAAATATAAAACCAACCCAGAATTTAGAGCGAAGTTTGATATCCGAATGAGTGAATTAATGTCAAATGCCACTAGACAGAAGTAAAAAAAATAAGCGAATCGCTTATTTTTTTGTTTTTTTTAAGTTGAGATTCGAATCTTTTTATGATATATTTTTTGTATGGAAAAACTTTTGCTTGTTGACGGCTCTGCCCTTTTGTTTCAATCTTTTTATGGCATGCCAAACAAAATCAAAACTAATAACGGCGAATATGTTGAAGCCGTAATTTGTTTCGTTGGGATTTTGCGTAAAGTCATCGACCTGCTGAAGCCTGACTATGCGTGCGTAATTTTTGACGGTGAGAATGAGCTTGCTCGCAAATCAATCGACGACGATTACAAATCTAATCGAATAGATTTCTCAAATGTCGAAGACATGAATAATCCATTCGCACAATTGGACAAAATAAAGGAAGTATTAAATTTATTTAACATTTACAATTTTGAGACCAGCGATTGCGAAGCGGATGATTATATCGCAGGAATCGTGAAAGAATGCGATGGACAATTACACACCATAATTTTTTCACCAGATAAAGATTTTTACCAACTAGTTTCTGACACGACCAACGTCTTTCATTATAGGGGCAAAAAGAGTGAGTTAATTGATGTCAACTCTTTCAAAAATAAGTACGGTTTCGAATCAAAATTCTTCGCAGACTACCTATCTCTCATCGGTGACAAAGCTGACAATATTTCTGGCGTTAAAGGAATTGGCAAAATTACAGCTACAAATATTGTAAAAAAATATTCAACCTTAAATAATTTATTTTTAAATATAGATAATGTACAAAATATTAAATTAAAAGAATTAATAGCGAATAATAAAGAAAAAATATTGAAAAATTATAAAATTATTAATTTATTTAACGTAAAACCGCAAAAAATTGATAAAAATATATTAAATTTTAATATTTGCAAAATTTCTGTTTTAAATTATTTTAATAATAAAATAAATAATTAATTAAATATTCAATTAATTATTAAATGCAGGATATTTAATTTAATAAATATTTTGTTTGCAAATTTCTCTTTCATTTATTTCTTAGTACATTTTTTACACACTCGGCCAAGTTTTTTAAACTCTGCCCCATTAGTCCAATCAGCATAAAAACTCGCTTGTAATTTTTCATACGCCGTGCTATAATATCTATGTGCACAATTAACTTAAAGGTGCTATCAAGCCAATAAGCTAAAATGTGCCATGCAACCACTTTCACAGCATGTGTTTATGCAACATTGATAGCCAATCTCATACTCATCCTTGGCATAACAACTCAGATTGCTTGCACACACTCAACCAATCAAAGATGACCTCATAGTAAAAGGAATATTACAAAATCCTCCTAAGTATCGACTTGGACAAATTGAAAATCGCTAAACACCCCTAAAACGCTGACAATTTGCGACCCCTCAAAACATTCTCAAAACCAAAGTTCACCAAAAGTTCACCCAACATTAAAAAAACCACCTATATGTGGCTATAGCTCAGCTGGATAGAGCGATCGCCTCCTAAGCGATAGGTCTGCAGTTCAAATCTGCATAGTCACACCAATTTTAAAACAAAAAAAGGCATCCCTGTTACTGAGATGCCTTTTTTGAGAATTTGTTTGCAAATTCTTTAAGGGTATTAAATTTATAAGCATTGTAAATTTGTTCTTTTAATTTGGATGATCGAAATCTTCTGTTGTTTGGCGAAATACTTAAAATAAAATTCTTTTTATTTTTGTTTACATAATCAATGATTTGCTTCCTCTTGTCTTTAGTTTGAGGTTCAATATAATTAATTGTTTGTAAGATTCCATTTAGTTTAATAAACTCTTTCCATGAATTGAAATATGTATTACGATCAGATATTTTGCTTGATATTAAATACATATAAGACCTGGTCATTTTGTTATAAATTTTAGTAGATGCTCTTACCTTGTAACGTTTAACCCACACACCTGTTATTGTAGGAGCAAATTTATCAATAGTAATATTAAATTTTTTACATTTGTCTTTTTTGGATATGTGCCCATATTCCTCTAGAATTTTTATTACATCATTTATTACTTGATCTTTATTAAAATCTTCTTTACTTGAAAAAGTCAAATCGTCAACATATGTTGAAAAAGTCAAATTATTTTCTTTTGCATATAAGTTTATTTTATCAAACATATATTTATATGAAAAAAAACATATTAGCGGACTAGTAGGAAATCCCTGTGGGATTTCTCTAATTTTTGTTTTATATGACTTAGGCCTTGTTACAAGTTTAGCCATTTTATCTGCAAGATCTGGGGCCATCTTTAAGCCTCCGTCTTTTATAAAAAAGTTTTGCACCTTTTCAAATTTACAGTTTGGAAAGAAACTTTTGATATCCATTAAAACAAAATTAGTATTACCATAATGGCATTTTGCATTTTTAAAAAATCCTTGTTCTGTTCTACTATATAAATATTTAGGTTGAGGTAATTCGTTCAAAAATCTATAAAGCTTCTTAAGTGCCTTTTTCCTTTTTGGGCATGCATCATTAAATTTTCTGTAATTTTTAGTAGAATAATTTTTAGGTTTATGCTTAAATTTTTGTTTTGTTTGCTTTGATTGATAAAATTCTATATCAAGTTTATCTAATTCTTTTTCTATATTATTAAGATCATGACGAGTTATAATATTATCTTTATCACTTAATAGTTGTGCTACAAATTTCTTACTACCACGATTGTATAATATACTCTTATTATTGCTCTTTAGTTTCTTATATTTCATAAAACTCCTCTAAAAGTAAAAACGCCAAATGTACTTCAACGATTAATTAGTGATAATAGCCGAAATTCTTATGAAGGATTATCCCTAAATTAAAATTAGAATAAATTTCATTGATACCTTTAACTATAAAAATAATTGAAATTAACTCCAATGTATTAAGATGCAAAACCTTAATCAAAATAGGGAGCACAAAGATAAAAGTTAAAAAAATAAAGTTTTTTATGATTTTCTTTTTCTTTTTCTTCATAGGCATCACCTCCTTTTAGTATCTTAAATTTGAAATATCTAAAAAAAGGGACAACCACGACAATCGGAACCTAAATTAACCTAGTTACATTTGGCTCTTTACTTGAGTGCATGGCATGAGTGTTTGTAGACAATGGAGAGGGCTTGCCCCTCGGAATGTCACAAACACGCCATGAACGAACTTGGTCATCTTAAGCCAAAGTCTTGAGATGCCATTTGACCCATAAAAATGGACTACACGGATTTTCACCGTAATAATATTGATGAGGTACTATTATCCATACCAATTTCAATATAAGATATATATAACATAATTTTCACCAAAAGTCAAGTTTATAGAATTATTCAAATATTTTATTTATTACTTCGCTTGCATGGATATCACTATTCTTTAGAAAGTGGCTGTAGAAGTCGCTGGTGGTTGAGGCTTTGCTGTGACCAGCTCTGGCTGAGACGGTTTTCATATCCACACCTGCCATTAGTTGCAAAGTTATGTTTGTGTGGCGAAGTGAATGGAGTGTGACGATTGGTAGCCCAGCTCGTGCAAGAGATTTCTGTAGCCATACTCGAAGTAATCCTGGGCAAATGTCTTTGCCATCTTCTGTACAGAAGAGCCTATCTGTGTCACCAAGTCTATCTCCAAGATATCTCTTTTGGTTTTGCCACCAAGCTTCGTATTCATGTAAGTACTCAATGAGTTTATCTGGCATTGAGATTGTGCGTTTTGAATTTTCTGTCTTTGGCTCTTTGGTGATTATTCCAAAGCCAACAATGTCTTGCACAGATCTTGCTATTGTCATTGTTTTGTTTGAGTAATCTATATCTTTCCATTCAAGGCCAGCAAGTTCGCCACGCCTTATCCCCATGAATAGTGCTATTAGCAAGGCAATCTTCCATCTTGGATTGTCTAGGTTATTCAAATACACTGCTAGTTGCTTTGCCTCTTTGTCATTAAGTATCTTGACTTCTTTTTTATGTCCTTGAATTGGCGCAATGTAATCACGAGATGCAAAGTTGTGTTCAACCAATCTTTGTCTTTTTGCATCGGCTAGAATTGTTGCCAATGTTCGCTTAAGTTTTAGTATAGTTTCTTTTGCGTACGGACGACTAATTACTTTAACACCAAACCACTCATCAAAGTTTAAGTTGAGTGCACTACATATTGTTTTGGCGCTATCAATTCTTATACCGTTGCCGACTGTAGCTGAATAATAGATTGATCTGGAGATGCCACTATTTCTAGTAGCATCAACCAGTTTTATGCAGTGAGATTTTAGATACTGAGTTAAATCTCGTTTGAGGATTGCATATCTTTGTTCATATTTCTTTGCCATCATTTCATCTAGGAAACCTTGCACCATGACTGGTGTTATTTGGTTGAGTTTAATATTTCCAAAGTATGCCTCAAACTTTCTAATATTGTCTCTACCTTTTATGTAGTAGTTTAGTGACCTAGTATTCTTAATCTTTTCTAGCCACTTATTGGCATAATCTATAAAAGTTATGTCGTTATCTACTGCAAGCATACCGTTTAGTTGTTTTTTAAACTTATCTTCAAAATCCAAGCAAACTCTTTGCAACTCCTTCTTGGCTTGAATTTCTGTTAATTCGTTTGGTTTTCTCCAACACATTGATTTCGCCACGAATTGTCCAGTTCTTAGATCTTTTGCTTTTACTTGTATTCTATATGATATTGATCCGTCATTTAGCTTTTTCTTTCTAACGCAAGCCATTTTATTTCTCCTTTTATCTAATAATTACTTGTTCCATTGGTAGTTCATAATCTTTGCTCTGCAAGAAGGCAAGCAGTGAATCGTAGTCAATTAATACTTTCTTTCCAGTTTTAATTGACCTGATTTTGTATCCATCTGCCAACTTTCTTATTAAGAATTCACTAAGTCCAGTGTTTGGATCTTCCTGTTTAATCATTTGTAATGTTTCTTTAATTGTTCTTATTCTTTGCATTGTTCCTCCAGGTGCTGTCACCGCCTGGACTCATATTCCTATGCGAAACAAAAAGTACCGCAAAAGAATATACAAGTCCAGTGAAACAGCGAAATATATTCAAAATTAAACTTTGTATCTTTGAATTCTTTTTACTTTGTTTCTATTTGTCTTTGTATTCTTGTTATTTTGGTCAAAATCGTGCCTTCTTTGATTTTTTGATAGTCCACTTGATAATTTATCCAAGTCAAGATTTATTGCTTTTAAAACTTGAAATGACGGCTTGCGTTTTCACAAAATTGCCGACTGAAATATTACATGTTTAGACTATTTTGAATTAGATTTGATTATTTTTGATTTATATTTTAAATCAAAAAACGCAAAAAGCCTTTATTTTCCTAACTTTTTAATAAAATTTTGAAAACTTTTTTGATTTTTGATTATGCGAAAATTTGCGTGCGACTGCCTGTCCGCTTATCAAGAACCTTTGGCTAGAGATTTGACCGCCCCTGGGGGTTATTTACCCACAAGTTCTTTAATTGTTTCATCAAAGGCATTGTTGAACTTTTGACCATATTCTTTGGCAAGAATTCTAATGTTAGTTACATCAAATAGGATATATTTATCTGTAATTTCATCTATGAACACTTTATCTTCAATAAAACCTCTATAAAGTGTTTCTCCAAAGTGTGATCTAAGTTTAGCTAAAAGATTGTTGTAAAGATTGTTCTTATCCAAATCTTTCACGCGCGCGTTATCATGTATTATTTTAATTTTTTTAATATCATAATAATCTATTGTCAGCAGTCCGTTACCTGTATCATTGAAGCCAATTACCGATAGGTCAAAACCAGTAGGTAACTTGTTGCCGAACAGCACATCAAAATCCACCTCAAGATACATTTCTCTTTTAAGTTCGGAAAGTCTGTTTAAGATGCCAAGTTTTTCGAGTTTTGTTATGATATTTCTAATTTGTCTTTCCTTAATACCTAGTATTGGCAAGTCATCCATAATCTTCTTGTAAGTTAGTTTGAAATACCACTTACCATCAAGCCTTTTGCTTCTCATATTTCCACTGCTAATAAATTGTTCGATGTAATCGAGTAGTAGGATCTCTTTAAGATTTAATCCCAGTCTAAGTAATGTTTCTTGCGGGAAGTTAAATATTTTTGGTCGCATAGATCACATGCTCCTTTTGTATGATTTTTGTTTTCATTTTATCTCCTTGTTTTAGATTTTTTGCATTCACAAAGATTGATCAATTCTTTGTTTTAGCATTTATTTTAACGAAGTCTGCAGTCCTTCGGTAAAACCTGGTTCGGTTTGAAAAATATGTGAGAGCGTTTAGCTTTAACCATTTTTCGATTTAATTCTAGCAATCCCGTTAGTTCACCATTTGACCTAGCGGAACAACATTTTCAAAAAAAAATAACTTTTTCGGTAAAATAATTTTTTTCGTATCGGAACAACTTTCTGAACATATTTTAGCGAGTCCGTTATGTAAGCCCTTTGAACATCAAAATCAAATTTTCACTTTTTTCCCACTCCTTTTATTTAGTTCTAACGTTGTCAATGTCTCACCATTTGAACCATTGAGATAATTTTTGCCTACATTTTAATAAACCCACACAGACATCATTTGTCCACACGGAAAGTATTTTTTCTTTTTTATTTTACCCCCCCCGTTGTAAACACATTTTGGACATCGGGAGTTTTTTTGATTTTTATGCCAAAATTTTACCAGGTAGGGTATATCGCTATTTGATATATCTAAAATATTTTTTTAAAATTGTAGTTTTTAAATTCATCTGTTTGATGACATAAAAAAGAGATGCTTTTTGCAAGTATCTCTAAAAAAATATTGATTTTATATATCAATAGAAGATAACGTTAACACCCTCACATAAATAAAAAAGAACGGATTGTTTTCCGTTCTTTTGAGCTTTATATAATTCCAAAAAATTTTTCAAAGAATGCCAAAAGTTTTTCTATAATGTTTTTCTTTTTAATTTCACGATTTCCGCCACCGAATCTTGACATTGCAGGCATTATTTTATCTATATCTGTACCTGTCGTTTTCATATTTCCATCTCTAAATGAATAATCTACAAATTTTCTTGTTTCAGCATCTTTCAAACCTTCTTGAGAAATTATCTGTGCAAGTTCTTTTTCCTTTTGCTCTGCAACAAACTCATGCCATTCAATCATTATGTCATCAACATCATTAATTCCAGCAATAAATGTGTCAATAAGTTGTTTTTTACTTCTAAGTTGCAAACTGCTATCTATTGCCTTGTTTATTGAAACAAGAATTTCTTTATCTTCACAATGTGTATCATGATATTTTTGAACTAGCAACAAGATATAATCTATATTAATCTCAATTTGTTTTATAAGCTCGACTTCAAAGACAACATCATCATTGATATTTTCTTTATCACTATTATTTCGTCTACGTTTCCATTCTTCATACAAATCATTATATCTACCTTGATAATCCTGCAAATCTCTTTCAGTCAAAATTTCATTGCCAGCGAATTCATCAAATGAAGACAGAATATTGCGCATTCTAAGTATTGCTCCAAATAATCCTATAAAATCTTTTTGTGCCTGCTCTCCATAGATTTGAGGCTCTAATAATGGGTATTTATATTCTAGTTCCGCAATTAAATCCTTGTATCCAGGTTTCTTATTTCCTTTTTCATCAGTATATCCTTCAAAATAGTCTTTAAAACCTTTCATGAGACAAATGCCTCCAGCATTTTTATCTCCAAACAAACTAATTGCATCACCTGTTCTTTTCTGTAGGTTTCTAAAGCAAATTATATTTCCAAATGTTTTTATTGAATTAAGTATTCTGTTTGTCCTTGAAAATGCTTGAATAAGTCCATGCTGCTTAAGATTTTTGTCAACCCATAAAGTGTTAAGGGTAGTGGCATCAAATCCAGTTAAAAACATATTTACAACAATCAATAGATCGATCTGTCTATTTTTCATTCTGAGTGACACATCTTTATAATAGTTTTGAAATCTATCGCTTGAAGTATCATATTTAGTTTGAAACATTTTATTATAATCGTCTATTGCACCATCCAAAAAATCTCTTGAAGTCTTGTCAAGCCTTGTTGTATCTTCACTGTTTTCTTCACCAAGTATTCCATCAGACTCTTCTTCGTTTGCTCCATAACTGAAAATCGTTGCGATTTTAAGTTTTTTGCTTGGGTTTTCTTTCATTTGCTTTTTGAATTCATTGTAGTAAGCTTTTGCCGCATCAATAGAAGCAACGCAAAACATAGAGTTGAATCCATTCAAGTATAATTTGTCTTTTTGTTCTTCAATTTTTTCGTTTCTTCTAGCGCTAGCAACTTCGGTAATATTCAAAAGGCTATTGAATGAATACATTTTTTCATTTCTATAAGTTTTGCTGTTATAGTGATCTAAAATATAACTTACAATTTTACTTATTCTTTGTGGTGCTAAAAAAGCCTTTCCTCTATCAATATCATTAACTGGTTTATCATCAATGTCTGGTTCTTTATCCATTGTTTTTATATAATCGACCCTGAATGGTAAAACATTTTTATCATTTATAGCATCTACTATTGTATAAGTATGGAGCATATCACCAAAAGCCTGTTCAGTCGTTTTTAATTGAACATCTTTTCCACCACTAGAATTTGCTGCAAAAATTGGTGTGCCCGTAAACCCGAATAAATGATAATTTTTAAATTTGCCTGTAATAGATTTATGCATATCGCCAAATTGCGATCTATGACA
Source organism: uncultured Clostridia bacterium (assembly GCA_934747805.1). Classification (GTDB taxonomy): domain Bacteria; phylum Bacillota; class Clostridia; order Christensenellales; family UBA1242; genus HGM11372. The sequence goes on from CAKVHC010000001.1 coordinate 35,746, forward strand.
CTCATCAAATATAATTACAATATGTTTATTATAAATTGAATGATCTTTGTTTTTAGATATAAATCTATCAAGTTTTTGAATGGTTGTTATGATAATTCTACATTGGTCATTTTCTAGTTGCTTTTTAAGTATAGCAGTAGATGTATTGCTATTTGCTGCCCCTTTTTCAAATCGATCATATTCTTTCATCGTTTGATAGTCCAAATCTTTTCTATCAACAACAAATAATACTTTATCTATAAAAGGCAAGTTAGTAGCAAGTTGAGCGGTTTTAAATGATGTAAGAGTTTTACCACTTCCAGTTGTGTGCCAAATGTATCCACCAGCTTTAACTGTTCCATATGTCTTATAGTTGTTTGATATTTCAATTCTGTTGATAATTCTTTCGGTCGCGACAATTTGATATGGTCTCATTACTAAAAGCATGTTTTCAGATGTAAAAACACAATATTTTGTTAAGATATTTAACAATGTATGCTTGGAAAAGAAGGTTTTTGTGAAATCAACAAGGTCGGGAATAATCTTATTACTTCCATCTGCCCAGAATGAAGTAAACTCAAAACTATTGCTTGTTTTAGACTTCCTTGCAGATTGTTGTTTGTTAAAATCTTTAACATGATTCCATCTTGTTGTATTAGAGTAATACTTTGTATTTGTTCCATTAGAGATCACAAATATTTGCACATATTCAAATAATCCACTTGATGCCCAAAAACTATCCCTTTGATATCGTTCTATTTGATTAAATGCTTCACGAATTGCAACTCCACGACGTTTTAATTCTACATGAACCAGAGGAAGTCCATTAACTAATATTGTTACATCATATCTTGTGTCATGATTACCATTTGTTTCTATGTATTGGTTTATTACTTGTAATTTATTATTGTGAATATTAGTTTTGTCTATAAACTTAATGTTTTTTGTTGTTCCATCATCTCTGTGTAAAATTTGAACATAGTCTTCTTGAATCTTTCTTGTTTTTTCAACAATGCCTTCATTTTTACCTATTATGCACGAAGAAAGAAACTGATCCCATTCACTATCAGAAAAATTGTATTTATTTAATTCTTCTAGTCTTTTTCTTAAATTCAAAATCAAATCAGCTTCTGTGTGAATAGGTAAGTACTCATAGCTTTGTGATTGTAACAATTTAATAAACTCTTTTTCAAGTTGAGCTTCGCTTTGATACTTATCAGACTTGTTATTTGTAGGCTTATACTCAGTCATAACAGTGCTTTCGCTAGATTCTGAAACTATGTTACAAAAACTCATCATTTTCTCCTTATGTTTTTAATTTACTTTTTCCTTAAATGTCAAAAGTTTATTTCTATAATACTCGTATTGTTGTTGTCTTTTTTCTATTTCTGCCGGCAACCCAATTCCAAGGTCAGAACATATTTTGTCAAAGTTGTCTAAAACATTCACAATTCGTTGTTGAATGTCAAGTGGAGGAATTGGAATTTCATAATTTACAATCATTGGAATTGTTAATTGAGGGATGCCTGTTTCTGGTATTTTAAATTGAACAGTTTGAAGATAATGATACAAAAATTCTGCCATTAAATCTTTCTTTGGTTGTGCAGAAATCAAACGAATAATAGGATAAAATGGTTCATTTCGTAACGCACAATGGCCTACAGTTCCTCTAGCAGCAATCGTAACGCATTTATTTTTTACTTTTGCCACATCAGTATAACCATACAAAGCATTTTCCCCGACTCCATTACTATAAATTGGAATATTATATGTCTTGGTCCTAATTTTAGAAAACCTATCCTTTGGGACATCTCCACCCGCCGACAATAAACATACATCACCAAGTTTTTTCCATTCAAATTTCGGTTCTTCAAAGGTTAAAAGTTTATCTCTATAATAATTATATTGCTTTTTTCTCGCTGTAAGCTCCGCTGTAAGCTCCGCTGTAAGCTCCGTGAAATTGTCAAGTACCTTGACAATTTCACTTTGGACTTCCAAAGGTGGAATTGGAATTTTAAATTTATCAATGTCAGTTTTATTAAGGGCTGGAATGCTTCCACGAGAAACAATTGAACTCATTATATTTTCTTCACAATTTTTTAATGCATAATACATGTATTTAGTCTTATATTCAGATTCGTTCTTTGAACGGTAAGGATAACATAAACCACCAGCCCAAAAATCTTCGTTTATATATGAAATAAAACCTGCATATTCTCCCCTTGAAGCGATAGTAATTGCATTTTTAGTATTATTGTTTTTATCGTATTTACCATAAAAGTCTCTGCCTGAATTCATAACGGGATAACCAACAGCTTTTAATTCACTTTGTTTAAGAGTACCTTTAGGTAAGTTACAACATATTTCATCAATTTTTTTGAATTCCACACCATCAGGGCATAATTTTTCAATCAATTCTTCAATTTTACTCATTATTATTGCCTCCTTCAATGTCGGCAATAATTTTGTCAATTTCTTTTCTCAAAACTTCTTCGTGAGCGACGATTTCTTTTATTTGTTGATTTAACACCTTTATATCAATTTTTTCTTTTGTATCTTCTTTCTCAACATAAGTAGAAACTGAAAGATTGTAGTTTTGTTTTGCAATTTCTTCATTAGAAACAAGTTTTGCAATGTTATCAACGTCCCTTCTATTTGAAAATAATTCAAGAATTTTTTCAATATCCCCGTCTTTGCCTGTTCTTAACTTATTGTTGTTTGTAACTTTAACACAATACTTACTTGCATCTATAAAGAGTGTGGAATTATCATTTTTAGACTTTTTTAATACCATTATACAGGTTGCTATGCTTGTACCAAAAAATAGGTTATCTGGCAATTGAATAATAGAATCGATAAAGTTGTTATCTATCAAATATTGTCTTATTTTTTGCTCAGCACCACCACGATAGAATATTCCAGGGAAGCATACAATTGCAGCAGTTCCATTTGTTGCAAGCCAAGAAAGCGAGTGCATAACAAATGCAAGGTCAGCCTTAGACTTTGGTGCAAGAACTCCAGCTGGAGCAAATCTTGGATCATTTATAAGCTTTATATCATCATCGCCAGGCCACTTAATTGAATATGGTGGATTAGAAACAATTGCTTCAAAAGGTTCTTCATCCCAATGTTGAGGAGCAAGAAGAGTGTCATCACAAGCGATGTTAAACTCATCATAATTGATGTCATGTAAAAACATATTGATTCTGCAAAGATTGTATGTTGTTAGATTTACTTCTTGACCAAAAAAACCTTGACGGACTTTATCTTTTCCTAAAACTTTTGCAAAGTTCAAAAGAAGTGAGCCAGAGCCGCACGCTGGGTCATAAACCTTATTGACTTCTGTTTTACCAACAACAGTTAGTCTTGTAAGTAATTCTGAAACTTCTTGTGGAGTATAATACTCGCCACCAGATTTCCCAGCATTTGAAGCATACATTCCCATCAAAAATTCATAGGCATCACCAAACGCATCTATTGTATTATCTTGATAATTACCAAGCTTCATTTCGCCAATGTTGTCTAAAATTTTAAGCAATTTTTCATTTCTTTTAGCAACCGTAGCACCAAGTTTATTTGAGTTAACATCAATATCATCAAATAAGCCTTTAAAATCATCTTCGCTATCGCTGCCTTTAGCAGAGTTTTCAATGGCTTTAAAAACCTTTTCCAATGTTTCATTTAGATTTTCTTTGTATTTGGGATATTTATTTGCATTCGCTCTTACATTGCAAAAAAGTTGGCTTGGCAAAATGAAAAAGCCTCTACTGTTTACCATATCTTCTCGAGCCTGTTCAGCTTCTGAATCACTTAATTTTGTGTAATCAAAGCCAATATCACCATAATCATGTTCATTTTTGTTTATATAATTTGCTATGTTCTCAGAGATATATCTGTAAAACATAAAGCCTAGAACATATTGTTTAAAGTCCCAACCATCAACCGAACCTCTTAAATCATTCGCAATATTCCAAATCGCTTTATGTAGTTCATCTCTTTCTTGTTCTTTAATGTTATTTGCCATTGTTTACTCCTATAATTTTATTTTATATGTGTTAATGAAATAGTCAAAGCCATCTTTAAAAATATTTATTTGTTCATTCGTTAGATATTCTGTTTCTAAATCCATATATCGTTCGTGACTATTCATATTTACTATTTTATTCAGATCTTCTTTGTGGTCATAATTTGCAAATAAATCTTGCCAACTAGAATAGCCCAAAAATATTGAACTTTTTTCTATAACACTTCTAAAAATGTTAAAATGATTCTTTCTTATTGTATTCGTATTAAATGCCTTTTTTATTTCGGCAAGTGATTTTAGGTGATATGATATTGGGGTGCTAGTCCCCAGATTTTTAAGATAAATATTTTGATCAATATTTTGCATTATGTAAAATAGACATTTTGAATTTCTATTTCTTAGTGTGTTAAAAAGTATATTATAAAACATAACATGGTGTGTTGTAATCAAAAATTTAATGTCTATTTCTTTTTCATGTACATATTGGATTAATTTAATGAGCTGCATTGACAAAGTATAAATTTTAAATTCATCTAATGACGACATCGGATCATCAATTATTATGTATTTCAAATTATTGAACTCTTCAGTTGATCTATCTTCTTGTTTTTCACTTAATATATCAACAGCTTGCTTTAATGCAGCGTAAAAAACCGACCATTTAAATAAAGTTTCTTCACCTTTTGAAATCTTAACAGCAATCCTATTACCATTTTCGTCAGGCAGTAAAAATTGTACATTACCAGTATCAAAATCAATTAAAGGTTCAATTTTAACATCTGTAAATTTATTAAAATAAAATAAAATATCTTTTTCTAAGTACTCATCCTTAATAAAATTAAAAAGCCATGTATTTGTTAAAATTGACATAATCTTTTCTTCATTATCCCATGTAAAATAATCTTCAACAATTGCATTATAACTAAGAGATTCTATATTTTCATCATTTTCAAAAGTACAAGACAATCTTGTTTTTCCTGTTGCATTGAAAGCATACAAAAGCACATCTTTATCAGAATCAAGATCATTTTTTATATGGGTTGCAATATTTTCAAAACCTATTATTTCGCTCATAATTATATACCTAATCTTGTTCTTAATTCCATTGATAGGATTTCACCATTATATGTAAAAACATCAGTGCCTGCAACATGTCTATTTTTGCTGCCACGTTGCACATTCAATTCTCCAGCTAATCCACTCAGAGAATATTGTTTCCCTTCATATTCAACTTTTGTTTCAGATATAACTATACATTTTATTGTTGGATCTTTTGTGTAAACAAGCTCAGCGTCAATTGGAATTCCATATTCAGAAAATGTAAGTTTTTTCCTAGTCCTTTCATAGTGTCTTTTAATCTCACCAGCTTCTTTTGTTTGTTTTCTCTGTTCTTGAGTTGGAGCAATGCGTTTTAAGTTCTTCAATAGACCATTTATCGATGCAATGTCTTCTAGCGTTTGATATGCATCTTCAGCACTCATAATATAAAACTCTCTTTTGCGTTGTTTACCATTATTATTTTCAATTGCTTTTAACCCTGGGTTAAATCTATCAATTATTGCATGGACTTTTTTATCAGTTAAACGCTCAGCTACTTTATAAGTTGCATATACCTGGAAAGAAAAAGGAATGCATTCACTTCTATTTAGTTGTGTTAATCTTTCATCAACATCACTTGCATAACCAATTTTCACATATTCCGGGAAAGATGGGTTTGTTAAAATGTAAATATATCCAGCAGTTTCTTCCATAAAGACCTCCAATCTATGACAATTATAACATAAAAAATCTGTAAATTGTATTTAATTTACAATATTTTATAAGAAAAATATTTTTCCTTAGAAAATGTGGTGAAAAATTATTCTCTCCAGTTAATGCAATAAAACTGTATTTTCTGGAGAAAAACATATAATTTTTATGCTTATTTGCTCCAGATAATTGAGTTTTATACAACTTTCTGGAGCAAATCGTATATTTCTCAAAATGACTTGCAAAAGAAATATATTTACGGTAAAACACAAACACCTGGAGGTGGATTATGAAAGCGAGATTTGTTTGTGATATTTCTAATGCAAGATTAGCAAGAAATAGAATTGATAGGAGCGAAGGATTTGTAGCTAAGTTTGTAGTTGAAAGAGTGGTATATTTGGCAAGAGATTATTTTATATATTTTAGAGAACATTTGCTAGAAGATAACCCTAATATCGTTGCACATAAACACGAAATGTATATTGATAACAAAGGCTGTTTTTATGTAATTATGTTTTGTTGTTTACATAGTGACATTATGCTTTTGGTTTACAGCGATGACAAAGAATATGCCAAGTATGTTTCTATAATTTCAAATGGAGGTGAAAAAGTTGAACAACGTTTTACAACTAGTAAAAGATACACTAAAAACGAAAAACTCAGCACAGAAGAACAACTGCAACTAACTAAAATTTGCGAATTAGAAGATGAGTTCGTAAAGAATTTTTCAAAAGAAAAATGGCGAGAGTATTTTAATTTAGACATAGAAAAAGGTCAACTTGTAAATCTAAAAATTGACCATGTTATTGAAACTACCTACAAAGTTTGTAAAGAATTACTCAAATAAAGTGTTGAATTTATAAAAAATTTATAATAATTTGTGATTATAGTGCAAAAATTGTATTTTTGTGCTATAATTTTTTTAGGAGAAAATTATGATTACACCCTTTTTAAGATGGGCTGGTGGTAAACGCTGGTTAATTAACGAAGTAAATGATTTAATAAGAGGCTACGAATTTAATAATTATTATGAGCCTTTTCTTGGTAGTGCTGCAATTTTTTTTAATATTGAAGCTTCTTTCACTAAATGTTATCTTAATGATATAAATAATGAGTTAATCTTAACCTATAAACAAGTTAAAGAAAATAAGAACTCTGTTATTAAATATTTAAAACAATTTCCGAATGAAAAAGATTTTTATTATGATATCAGAAAAAAACGATTTAGAAGTTTAAGTAAGCAAGCTGCTCAATTCATCTATCTAAATCACACCTCCTATAATGGTATTTATAGGGTTAATAGTAAAGGCGAATATAATGTTCCTTTTGGGTATAAAAAGAACTACACAATCGATGAACAATCTCTCAATACATGTTCTGAAAAGTTGCAAAATTCAGTTCTATCTTCAGGTAACTTTACATGCTTTGTAGATCAAATCCAAGAAGGAGACTTAATCTTTCTAGATCCGCCATATACTGTTTCACACAACAATAATGGTTTTATAGAATATAATAAAAACTTATTTTCATTAGAAGATCAAATAAGATTGAGTGAATTTATAGATAAAATAAAAGAAAAAAGGGCTTATTATATATTAACAAATGCTGTCCACAAAAAAATTGATGAAATATTTGATAAAGGCGATTACAAATATATCCTTAATCGATCTAGCACTATAGGTGGAAGAAATGCAAAGCGAGGACAAATAGAAGAATATTTATTTACTAATATTAAAAGGAGAAATTCTAGTGATAATTAATCAAGCTCTAGACTTAAGTACAGATCAAAAAAAGTTATTGACAAATGTAAAACAAAAGTTTATTCGCAAAACAATTTTAAAAGAAGAAATTTCTAATTATGAAGAGCAAGGATATGTTGTATCTTCAAAACAAAAATCAAAAGCAATTGTAAAAAAATTAAAACCAGAAATTGAACTTGGTTATTATGAGTTTGTTCAATTGTTTTGTGAAATGGGTTTTAAAATTATTCCCAATTTGCCACATTCTTTTAATGATGAGACAAAAGATATATCTGATTTTAGTTTTATCGCAGAAGATAATGAATGTATTTTAATTTGCTATTACTTATATTCTTATGCAAAAAAAGAAATAAGTTGTTTTGAACAAGTCTTAGAAAATATCAGATCAAATTATGGAGAATTATTAAAAGAACTTAGAAAAATATTTACTGGCAATAAAAAATTTAAGGTTATCATTTGCACAAAAAACTACGCCATTTCTAAAAGTGATATTTCCTTTATTGGTGAACAGAAATATTTTTATATCGATGATGATAGATTAGAATATTATAACAATTTAAACAAGCATCTCGGCAACGCATCAAAGTATCAATTATTGGGAAATCTGTTCTCAGGACAAAAGATTGCAAACTTAGATGAAGTAATACCTGCCATACAAGGCAAAATGGGAGGATTAACATATTATTCTTTTTCTATAGAACCAGAAAAACTATTAAAAATAGGATACATACTTCATAGGACAGATGCGAATAGAAATGATATGCCAACATATCAAAGACTTATTAGAAAATCAAGATTAAAACAAATAGAAACTTTTATTAATAATGGTGGTTTCTTTCCTAACTCTGTTATTATAAGCATTGATACAAATAAAAAAGGGTTAACTTTCTCTCTTTCTAGTTTGCAAGACGAAACTTCAATCTCAAAAATAGGTCTACTAAAACTACCTCAAAGATATAAGTCTGTTTATATTATTGATGGACAACATCGTCTTTATGGTTATGCAAACACACAATATAAAGAGACAAACACCATACCTGTAGTTGCCTTTTTGGATCTTGCTAAAAATGATCAGATAAAGCTTTTTATGGAGATTAATGAAAATCAAAAATCAGTATCGAAAAATCTTAGAACAACACTAAATGCGGATCTATTATGGGATTCTGAAAATCCAACAGAAAGAAACACGGCTCTTTTCTCAAGAATTGCTCAGGAATTAGGAGAAAATACAGATTCTCCTTTATTTGATAGAGTTATTATTGGTGAAAATAATAAAACAGACAAGTGTTGTATTACATTAGATACAATTAGGGATGCTTTGGATAAATCTGGTCTGTTTAATAAATATAAAGGATCAGAAATTGAGCGTTCTGGTATTTGTGATTTAAATAATAATGATAAAAACTTTGACAATATATTTGCTTTATTAGTTAGTTCTTTTAAATATATTAAACAAAATGACATTGAAAATTGGAATAAATCAGAAGATGAAAACAAATGGGTATACAATATTTCAATTTACGGAATTATAAGAATTATTTCTGACATATCTAATATCTTATTAACAACTAATCTATATAATCAAGACAAAATTAATGAACATTTTGAAGATTTTAAACCTTATCTAGATGCAATAATTCAAGGTGTAAATGATTTGAATGACGAGCAGAAGAAAGATTTAAAAACTTCTTATGGTGGCGGAGGCCGAATTAAGTATTGGAGAACATTACAAGGTTTTATTTTAAGTAAATTCCCAAATATTATTTTTGATGGATATGAGGAGTGGCAAAAAAATAATACAAAACAATTTAATACCCAAGCATTTTCTTTAATAAGTGATATCGAATCATATTTAAATGAAAAAGTAAAAGAAAAATTAGTTTCTGAATTTGGTAAAAAATGGATGATAAATGGCATCCCTAAAGCTGTTATGCAAAAAATCAGAGATTTAAAAACGGAAAAAGAATATGAAGAGCCAGATATTGAAATAGATGAGTGGGATTGTTTGCACCTTATAGACTATAGAGACATTATGATAAATAATTGGCAAAACATTTTTGATAAGGATTATTCCGATCCTTTCGTTAAAGGACGTTCAAAAAAAGATAAAACCGAATGGTTGGTAAATTTAAATAGAATAAGAAATAATGTAGACCATAATAGAAGTGTTTCTGAAGAAGATTTCAAATATTTAAACAACATTCATAATTGGCTTATAAAGTAGAACTGCACCCAAACGGTAGAATTGCTCAAAAGTGCACCAAATCGTCACCGCGATTTTGGTTAGGATTGATTAAAAGATAGTCAATTTGATTGAGAATTCCTGTCGAATTAAGTATAATTTTAATGATAATTAATAAAATGAGTGATAGAAAGGTGATTTTAATGATTTTCCATTGTTCCTAAGATTTAGTTGCAGGTTCGAGTCCTGCTGGGGTCACCACAAAAAAAATAAAGAGAGACAAAATACAAACTCTCTTTTTTGTTGGAATTACGGTTTCTCATTTGAGCATTACTCTGTTATACGACGAGTGCCATACACTAAATGCTAAGTGCTCTATAAAATAGCTATGGGAAAAGAACGCCTTGCTTGATTAAAAAAATGCAATATCACGACTAGTTTTTATGTCATGCGTTTTAGTCCGAATTCGCTTTTTCCTATCCTTCTAGTTTCTCAGCCTTTCTCTTTGCAAAAAGATCCTTAACCTTTTTTCTGCTTTCATTTTGTTCCTTTCTAGCTTTAAATGTTGCAAGCAAATCCAATAAGACTGCGTACAACAATTTAAAACTATCTGCACACTCTTCTTCTGTCAAAGAATGTATGCCTTCGCTCAACAGACTAAACAAAGGATTATAAATGTCGTCATCAATAGGCAAATAATCTTTTATTATTTTGATTTTTTCATCCGTTCTCTTTTTAACAAACTCAGCATAATCGAGTCCAATTTCCGTCTGATTGTCTTTAAAAATATTTTTGATCAAATTTTCAAATACTCTTCGCATGTAAGTAAATGCCGCAACGAAATAGCCTTCTCCTGCACATACATTTGCCTTTTGAATTTCTTTAAAATACTCAGTGTCTATAATCTTACTTTTTTGGAATTGTTTTAACTCGTCTCTGCTCACATCAGATAGCGAAGGATATTGAGCAATCTTCATCATAGAATTATCAATAAACAGAAACTCCACATAAATCTTTTTAAAGCAGCTTGGACATAGGTACGTTATGGAAATAATATCGTCATAGTATGCGTTCGAATTAGGTGTTCGTTGAAAATATCCCATTAATCGATTTGTGCTTTTTTCTTTATATATAAAAGTCTTGTTTGCTCGACAATTAGAACAATATAAATCAAGCCCAGACAAAAGTGAAGTATAATTACTGATTTCTATTTTTTCATCTACTGATAATTCTATTTTTGAGTACAACGCCCCATTCATTATAAAATCGCAAATTGCATTCTTTTTTTCGCTGTTCATACTTCCTCCTTACTGGCTATATTCTACCATAGTTTTCATGAAAATGAAATAGGTAAATGCGTTTTTTATAATTAAATTTTATATAAATCCTTTCGATTTATTTAGTCAATTTCGAGCTAACAAAAAATCACGGGCGTTTCCGTGATTTTTTACTACTTGGCATATGCCCAAACTGCACTAAATACTGTGTCGCCAGTTATTGTAAAACCTTTCAATACATCACACGACTCAGTGTCTGGCTGAGTGGCCAATTTGTTGTAAGACAACTGTCGTGGTCCAGTAACGCTCCATGTATGTAAGTTAAAAGCATATTCTTTTCTAATATACGCACCAGTATATGCATAAATACACGATGTGGTATATTTGGTTAAATCAATATAAGTGCCTTGTAGTACTTTAAATGGTTGGCTAGGAATATTTGCTGCCTTTACACATTCAGTACGAATAAACCATTTTCCAAGGGTCTTTTTATCGTTTTCCCAAGTTGCCGGCTTAACGAAATCTACACAGAACGATACAGTATAATATTTTCTCACATCAACAGTCCAATCAGCCTGCAAAGTTGTATCTTCTTTCGGCATAGAAAAAGTTTCAGTGTTTTCGACTCTGTTTTCACCTATGTAATAGCCATTAAACGTGTAATCAATACGTTCAATCTCTTTTCCATCATCATAAAAGTAAGTCGACTGTTGTGGAATCTTAATCATTTCGCCTTGATAAATCGTTTGAACGGTGTTTAAAACCGTACCATAAGCGGATTTAATTGTCAAGGTGTAGCGATTGCGGATGTAAATCTTTACATCTGCACTTGGCATTGTGAACGCATCAAAGTCCACAAGTTCTGTGAAATTTGCATCTAAGTAATAGAGTGTGGATTCAACCAGTCGTGCATCGCTGATCGCTGGTTTAACTCCTTCTACCACATAATGTGAGTAGATATTTTCATCGCCGTCAATTATTTCTAGCAAATAGCTTTCTTCAGCCTTAACGACCATCCACTTTGCATACAATGTCACACTGTCGTTTGGCATAGTCTTTGAATTAAACACATTGTTAAATTCAGCATCAACATACCAGCCGTCAAATCGTTTGGTGTAAGTTATATTGCCAATTTTTTCGACTAATGGTTGGTCATATTGTGGCAATTCCAATTCCGCCCCAACCAGTGAAGTAATGTCTGCAATTGCTTCTCCGCCGTTAGTTACGAAACTAATTGTCACATAGTTAACAGACGCTATCTCCCACTTTGCATAAAGCAATGTGTCACGTCGTGGCATAATGTTCTGATTGTATTCGCTGTCCGAGTCGAAAGACTTGGTTGTATACCAGCCAGCGAAAGTATGATACGTTCTTTCACTAGCGGTATCAACGAAATAATCATTAAGCGTTGGCAAGGTCAATTCGCTGCCTGCCACTCCCTTGATGTCGGCAATTTTTTCAGAGCAGTTCGTTTCAAAACTTAATAAGAACTCACGTTGACTACTTAAGTTCCAATCTCCGTCATACGCATCCCAGGCTGAACCTTCGCTTAAACCAGCGTTGGCAGATGTGAAATCGTACATTTCTTGCATATCTGTTTTAGCGCCAATATTGACAAGGTTGAGATTGTCTGATTTTAGAACAATATTAACACTAGAAGCCAGGTCAATATTCATGTCCACTGTGAGTCCGCCCACAATCTTGTCGCCATTATAGTTCTGAGTTCTAACGCCAACAGTCATATTGCCCAGTTTATCGTCTTCGACAAGTTCTTGCAAGTTGATAACCAGCTCATAATAATTCTCAGTTGCGCTGAATCCTTTCAGTACATTGCTGTAATCGAGTGGATTCTGGCGTTCTTTGTTCACAAGTTTGTTGATTTCAGCCATAATCTTTTCACTGAAACCGAATCCGTATTGCAAAATATAATACAAAGGGTCATCAAGTAAGGTGTCAACATGAATCTTCATTTTCTTTTCGTACAATCTGTCTGCTTGGAACACTGTCGTTGGCACAGTTTCAGATCTGTACAAATATACCATATTGTCTTTGATATAAATGTGGAGTATTCGATTCAATCCAGAATAGATGCCGCTTGTGACATTGCCCACTTTGAATGGAACGTCATCATTGACACCTGGCACAACAGGAATAGCTCCAAGTCGTGCGCTGGCTTCAAACTCGTTGCCGCCCAACAGTTTGACTTTGACATTGACAGGAATGTTCCAATCGATGTTGATTCCAACCACGTTGAGTTTCAAGTTAATTGAGCCGTCAATCTCAAAATCTGTAAACTGTTTACTATTTGCCAATGCGTCAATCAGATTTTCCACACCAGACAAATCAATGTAGTCCGCAGCAGGAGCACTCGCAATAGGTGTAAATTCTTGCAAAGCAATTGACACGCTGTCAACTTGGTTGTTGGCAATTGTCAAGTCCTTTACAACCAGACTAGTTAGGCTGTCGGCATCATAATCCACATCCAATTTGAGAGTGTGGATTTCGTCCAAGTCAAGTCCTAAATCTGTCAAATCTACAACAATCGCTATATTAGAATCGGTGATAGACAGTTTTTCAATCATCTCAATCTTAAACTTATTCAATATTTCATCAATGTTAAATCCGTCAATCATTTGAGTGATTTTTTGAATATCTATGTCGCCCATCTCCACATTCAATAGTTCGCTAACTGCACTAATGAGTTGGCCTATATTGTCGCCGCCAATCTTGGCGTACATTTTGTTGTATCGAATGTAAAGCCCGTTGTCTATGAATGTGATCTCAATCGAGTGTTGGTTAGTCACCGTGCTGTATGGGTTTTGTGCACGCACTCCGTTCGTGTACTCAAACTTTTCAGTTATTGTCGTCACTTCAAAGTTGATATATGCACGCATTTTGTTTATGTTAAATTTGTTTTTGCCGTTTTCAATTGTGTAAGCATCTTTCCATTCAAAGCGTGCGTTACTTCCGTCCAGCATATGAATGGTTGTGACCACTGCCTTTAGCGGATTGTCTCTTGCATCTCTTTGCACTGAACTATGTACAATATCTGTTTTCAGTCCAAATGCAATCTGCTTGTTATCCACAACTTCAATCGCAGTGTTCAAAACGCTATTGATAACGTCTTGCAAAGAATCTAAACTACAATATATGCTTTCGTCAGCCATTTTTGGTGGAATAAATTCGTCAAGGATATTAATGCTGCCTGACAAACTCATGCCTTTTATTGCGAGCGATTTAATGTCTACACCAGTAATTTTGTCGGCATAGTTGATTGCAACTAGCAAATCTTGTTCAGCGCCAAACATTGTTTTGTCTAAACAAATCTGTGCTGCGTTGCAACCTATGTTCAATGCCTTAATCCATGTGCAATCGATTGAACTAAAGTCGCCAGACTTAATTGCATCGAAGTCAATGCTTGGCAACAATTGACTTAGTATCTTTCTTAAATCAATGTCGCCCTTTTGAGATATCACTTTATCCTTAGATTCTGCAATTAGGTCACGCATTGATATGTTGGTTATATCTTGTGTTTTCAGACTCTCGCTTAGGAATTTGAGTTGCATTACAACGTCAACAATTGAGTCAAGTTCACCAACACCTAAACAAACGTTCAATGTGTTGTATGTCAGGTAAATTCTTTCACCGTCATAGAACACCGTTATATCATGAGAATATCCGCCGTCCTCAGTCAAGTTCAAATGCACATAGCCGTTCAAAGCCATTATGCCACTAGGTGTTGAAGTGTCGGTGAAATCTTTTATTTTGCTGAAATCTACATACACGTTGCCATATGCTCGGAATGTCTTGCCGTTCATAACAAGGATGGTGTTAGAAATTGTTATTGCTAATGTCTTATCTGCTTTAACCTTTTCTATAGTATTGAGCACGCTATTAATTGCCTTGTCAACGCCAGAAATGTCTTGATATTCATCTGCATTTAGTTGGCTAGGAGTGAAATAATAATCTAGTCCAGCACTAAATCCAATTTCATAATCACCAAGCTGAACATTTACTAGAGCAATGCTTGACAACAAGTTCTTGTAGCCAAGTACAATGTTAATATCTTCGCTGCTGCCAATTAGTGACTTGTCTAATGTAATAGACAACTCATAGTCTGTTAGTGAAAGTTGTTTGATCAATAAGAGGGATATGTTTGTATAATCACCTGCAATGATCTCACTTACAATTGAGCCGGCAATCAGGTCTGTAAATTTGCTTGCGTCAATGTCGATTGGTACAAATTTTTCAATAGTAGGGATCAAATCTTTAATGCTATCGCATGCAATCTTAAGTTTGAGTCCTTGATAGTCAACATATATAATGCCGTTATCCAGTCTGACGACAAATGCGAACTCTTTTCCGTTCACTGTCGCAGTTATGTCAGCATACACTGTCAGGTCATTAATAGAGAACACTGTTTTCAGCTTGCTTGCATTTACATAAACTCTGCCACTAAGTCCAATTACCTTGCCAGAGATATTGGCATTGGCATTGAGGTTGAGTGCAATCTGTTTGGTGTCTTTGAGTCTTTCAATAGTCGACTTTAATGCACTGATTAAGTCGCTTGTGCTAGACATATCTGCATAGTCGTCTACAAATGTCGGAACACGAACACCTGTTGACAAGGCTAAGTCTACGCTAGCTGCAATACCTTTCATGGATAGATCTGAAATTGAGATAGATTGAATGCTATTTGCATAACCGATTTCAATTGTAATGTCATTGTCTGTCGCAGTGAAATCTTTGCTAAGTGTGACTGTTGTTTTGTCTTCGCCGATTGCAATGTTTTTAATTATTGCCAACGACAAACTTGACAGGTCGCCAGATAGAATGTCTTTTATGTTAAATGTTGGGAAAATATTTCGAATAATGCTGTCAATGTCAATCTCAATGCCGAACTGAGATTTTAATAGGTCGACGATTTTCTCAATTGGCATACTGAGTTTCAATCCATCAACTGAGACATAAATCGTTTTCTTTATGACATATGCTTCTACAGCAAATGTTCTGCCTAACGCCGATATGCTTAAGTCAGCATAGATTGTGTCACCGTCGACTACAGTTTTGCCTGCGACTGAGATTTCTTTGCCTTTAACTGTCATAAGAGCGTCAATGTTGAGTGTTACGCCGTTTTGTTTGAATCCGTCAACAGTTGTCAACACTGCATTGAGCAACTTATCTACGTTTGCAATTGAGATTGTATTAACTTGAGTGAAATCTTTTTCCACAAATCTATCTGCAATGTGGATATCTGCGCCAGCCGAAATGCCAAACAAGTTGAGTTCGCCAATTGTAAGGCTAGTGATTGTTTTGTCAAATCCAAACACAACACTTAGGTCATCCGGAGTGTTCAGAAGTGACTTGTCTAGTCCTATGCTGAACGTATTTTCACCAGTGGTGATATATTTCAAAAGATTGGTTGGCAATGCTTCAATGTTGCCTGCAATCAGATTGAATATAAGGCTAAAGTTTGCTTTTAGATTATTAGTGACGTCTGACATGTTGCCCAGTTTGTCAGACAAAGCAGACTTCAAATTGTCGATTTCAGCAATGCTCGTTTTAATCGTAATATTGTCAAGTGCGAAATAAATTTCATCACCTGTCATTGACATTGTCAGGTCAAACGTCTTGTTAAATGCTTTGACCTTTGCGTCCATATAAATATGTAAATTGTTTGTGTCAGCAAAGTCAAGGTTTACATTCGCACTAACATTGGTCTTCGTGCCACGAATGTCAGCTTGGGTGTCTAGCACGAACGAAATTTGTTTGTTCTTCAAGATTTGTCTTGCACTGGTGATAAGTGCATCGGCAAACTTATCTATATTAGTCAAATGTGCATATTGCTGTTTATCTAGATTTGGAATGTTAACGTTGGCGCTATATCCCAACACCAAATCCAATTTGTAGCCAGCGATATTAATGTCTAATAGTGAAAGATAACTGAATTGGTTGTTTTCGTCTAAGCCGATTTCAATGTTTATGTCGTTATCAATGCCCAATCCTTTGGCAAGTATTGTGATTTTAATCACATTGTCTTCGCCTTTAGCGACTTGCAATAAGTTGTTGATATCAATTCCGTTCAAGCCGTTTGGCAAAAGTGATTTGATATCAAGGTTTGGCAATTTGCCAGCCAGCAAGCCCATTAAACTGTTTATAACATTTTCGTTGCCTAGCTGTTCTTTGAAAATGTCAACAAGTGCGTTAATGTCGGTTTTGTTTAAACGCATTTTGAGTGCATTGACTGACATATACAAATTGTCGCCAATGTAACCTACGCTCATCGTGTGACGAGTGTCATTTAGGTCAAGTGTAAACTCTGTGTACGCACCAAGTTCAGCACCAAAGTCTAGGTCAAGTCCGCCAGTGAGTCTATAACTCTTGTCACCTTTAAGTGTGGCGTCCACATCAAAGTGTGCTTTTTTGTTGGTCAAGATTTCATTTACGCCGTCCAACACGCTCAAAGTGTTGGTCACGTCCACAAACTCTTTTTCGCCGTCAGGTGCTGTAATGTTGATTGTCTTGTCTGGTGTCAAATTTGCGTTTAATGCACCTTTTATGCCTGCCAGATTGATTTTGTTGGCAACCACGCTTTTAATTATGTAGTCGCTGTCTGTGTAAATGTCGAGCGACAGTCCTTCCATGATTGTGAAAGGCAATAATAAGTCGCCGTTGTCCTGTTTGATCGCCTTAAGCGTCATAAACGAACTCATTAGTGCGTCTGTGTCAATTTCAGGTAGGCTTGCACCAAAGTCAATGTCTATATTGAGTGTTGGCAAAAGCGAAATTATTTTGCTTATGCTGTTTGTGCTAAGTTTGATGTCCATTGACTCGGTCGAAAGATACAAAATACTATCCAAATATGAGATAGAGATGGATACGTCCTTGTCGGCCATCTTCACAAGAAGGTCGCCTTCGACCTTAATGTCATTCAACCCATTTATACTAAGACTTCCGTCAAAATTGACTGTAGCCTTAGTTTGAGCCGTGTTTGTCAAACTGGTGCTCATAGTCTGAGTCGTTTCGTTGGTGTAAATGTCAAAGGTGATGTCCACCTTTGTAGTGTCTAGGTTCATTAAGCCATTCAACAATTTCTCGCCGTCGCTTGTTTCAGGCTTTTGTTGACCTTGATTTGTTCCGCCGCTGTGAGTGATGTCGGCTTGCCCCTGCTTGATGAGTGCGTTCACACCAATTGTGCCAAAGACAGCCGAAAGAGTCGCTACTATGTAAACAAAAGTGTATAGTAGAAATCTCTTTGCTTTCATAACTCGCTCCTTTTAATGTGTTGTGATTAATTTTAGATTAATCTGTAATTTTTCTTTATATATAAGATTTGTCGGTCTTTGCTGGAATCTCAAAGTCCTCGTCATAACTAAATGTGTTGGTTAGTGTGGCAACGCTCGATGCAGTGATTCCCATTTTTGCATCGTAGGTTTCGTTGCTGGTGAATGACAAAATGCGATAGTCGGCATTCATGGTGACTTTAATTTTAGGATTTGACGTGAAATCTGGATATTCGCTAAGTCCACCAGTGGCTTTCATATTTTTCACATAATTTACGACCGACTTGCTCTTGTCCAACTCCAACTCGAAAACATAGTTGCCGTTAGCGTCCAATGTCACAGCCGATGCGCTCACCACTGTCTTTGACGAAACAATGTAAGTCATATAATCGGTCAGAGTGCAACTAAACTTGGCTTTGTATTCGTCCATAGTTTTGATATCGTTCTCAACGTTTGTGTCCCAAGTCACCGTCTTGCCAGAAAGCGAACCTTCATAATGCTCAATGGCATTACCACTGGCATAGAATCTGTTTATCGCTTTGGCGAACTTGCTCACGCTTATGTTTTCAAAATAAATGTTGTTGTTTACTCTAATGGTTAGGGCATTGATTGTCTGATTGACTGTCACGCCCATTGCTTTGGCTTTTACCAAACCTTCGCCCTCGATTTTCACGCGTTCTGCCTTGAATGTGGTGTCGAATGCCAGCACGCAACATTTGGTTGCACCCAACTGTTCAGGTGTTTTGCCTTGAGATTCGGTGCGGATTTCCGCAACATTGTCTTGCAAACTTGCCACATCAAAATTGTAACGGTTTGGGTCAAGCTGATTGCCGACAATATACATTCCCACGCCAAAGCCTGTTATAACGCCAATAAGTGCCATGGCAATAATGTTTATCATAATTCGCTTTTTGCCAGGCAAAAGTGGGACTATCTCAACCGTCTTACTAGCCTTTGCTTTCATTTGCAACCTCCGCTTTAACTGCTGGTTTGCTTGGTTTAATCTTCTTTGCCAAGCCCCACAGCATTCTTAGTGGCAAGGATGAAATGCGAGCGATCTGACGGACACTTGCTTTTGTGGCCTTGAATATCTGCGACATTATCTTTTCGACCAAACTAGGTGGCATTTGAGATAGTTTGTGGGGCTGAATTTGAAAGGTGTTCTCAATGTAGGCGCAAAGTTCGTCGTCAGTTAGTTTAATCTTTTGGTCTACCACCATTTGTCCGCCACATTCTTGCATAAATTGTTGTTCACTGCCAAACTTGTCTAGGGCGAACCCAGAGCCTATGAATTTGTCATTGAAATAATCTTGAACTGATGAAATGGCGTTTGAACTGGTGGTCGCAATGTAGTGCACACTGGCAACAAACGACCACATTTCGTCTTCGCTGTTGGCTGGAAAACTTATGTATCTGCCATAAAATACTTTGCCTGTGCGAGAGTGCGATTTGTTGTACGATTTGACAAACTTTATGGATGCATTGCGCAATATGTTGTCAAGCGTTGTGTCTGTTTCTTTAATCACTAGCAAAAAAGACTTGTCTAGCAATGTGTAGGCAAACAAGGAAATTTTGTCCTGTGCTAAAATATTTAAAAAACTGGCCTTGTCAGATGCATCAAACGTAACACCGTCAATGCTTTTGAGATTGACCATATATGTTCCAAGTTCACTCTTTTCACGAGCTTTACGAGCCATTTATACTCCTAAAAACGAAAACCAAAAAGGGCATAGTCCCTATTACGATTCTCTACATTTTATGCTAACAAAAGTAATGCCTATTGTCAATAGTTTATTGTCCCTTTTGCAACAATTATGTCAAATTTTTCCATTTTTGTTGATAATTGGTACTGTTTTGACAAAATTTTATGTCATAATGTGCATTTAGCGTTTTTCGGTGGTGTAATACACCGATACCACTCCAGGACCGCCATGAGCAGTGACTATTGGACTGAGTGGAAGCACTACGACGTCAACGTCAAGTTTGGCTTTTATCATCTCGCAAAGCGAATTCGCATCGTCTTCACAGTCGGCGTGTGAGATTATGACGTGTTTAGTGATAGGCTTGTAGGTTTGTATCACAATGTCAGATATATCTTTGATGGCTCGACGCCTGCCAATTGCTTTTTTGTACGACACGATGATGCCGTCATCGTTCACTTTTAATATCGGCTTCAGTTGAACAAGGTTTCCAATGAACGCCATGCTTGCTTTTATACGACCACCACGAGCCAGATATTTCAAGTTTTCCACAGTAAACACATGGGCGATATTCAATTTCACGCTTTCCACATAATCTCGTGCTGCATAAACGTCGGATATCTTGCCGTTCTCAATCTGATCAATAAGTGTCTTGACCAACAATCCCACTCCGCCTGACTGACAAAGCGAGTCAACGACGATAACCTTGTTGTCGTGGTTTGCGTTGAGCGATTCGCTTGCCGACTTAAAATTGTTGTATGTATTGCTCATCGCACTGGAAAAACTGATATGCAAAACGTCTTCTCCAGTCTTTAAAAGATTGTTCAAATAGTTTTGAGCGTCATACTCGTTTATCTGCGTAGTTTTGGTTGTTGCCCCTTCACGCATAAATTGTGCAATCCTTTTCGCATCAAAATCTTGGTCTTGTGACGACATGCTAACGCCATTAATGATATAATCCATAGGCGCTACTTGCACATTGTATTTATTGATTGTGTCCGCATCCAAATCGCATGCGTTCTCCACGCTTATTATAAATTCTTTCATAACTGCCCCTTTCGTTTATTCAATTATATGGCCACTTAACGAAAAAGCAATCTACTTGCCCAAAAGCAAAATATACTGTTGTAATTGGTGTAAATATAGTCAAGATTTATGACTCTACTGAGAGTAGAATTTGACTTAAATCTCCCCTTATTTAGTTGATTTTTACAGCAAAAAGTTATATTATGTGGATATGGAAGAATTGGAAAAGGTAATTGCCAAGAATTTGGCATATTATAGAACAAAAGCAAAAATGACCCAGTTTGAGCTCGCTGAGAAACTTAATTATTCAGACAAATCGATTTCAAAATGGGAACGTGGAGCAGGTCTGCCGGATGTCGCCACATTGAAGACTTTGGCAGATATGTACAATATAAAGGTGGATGACTTTTTTGTAAGTGGCGAGCATGACGAGAGTCTGCCACCAGTGGAAATGAAGTCGAATCGAAACACAAAACACCTTCTCATCACACTATTGTCAGCAGGACTGGTGTGGTTGGTGGCAACAATGGTGTTTGTCGTGCTAGTTTGGTTCAAAGTGCCACGTGCATGGCTGTCCTTTATCGTGGCAATTCCTGTTATGAACATTGTGCTTATTGTGTTATCTCGAATTTGGAGCAAACTGTATGTGGTGGGCATATTTGTTTCAGCTCTAATTTGGACACTGGCAACAACCCTTGCCGTATTCTTGGGTAAAACGGCCTACTACATATTCTATATCTGCATTCCTTTGCAAGTTATGGCTGTCATTTGGTTCGTCCTGCGTTACAAGATGCGTGGCAAAAAGCTAACGGAAAACAAAAGTTAGAGTTAAATGAAAAAAACACTGGGATAACCCAGTGTTTTTTTTGTTATTTCACTATTAGTTCGTTGTCGGTGGCATCAATTGTCAAGGTTGAGTTTGGTTTCAGTTCGTCTGACAAAATCTTTCTTGCCACTGCGGTTTCGACTGTTTCTTGAATAAATCTTTTCAATGGACGAGCGCCATAAGCTTCGTCATAGCCATTTTCGATGATATACTCTTTTGCCTTGTCGGTGACCACAAGGTTGATTTGTTTATCTTGCAAGCGAGCATTTAGGCGACCAAGCAACAAATCCACAATCTTTGAGATTTGGTCTTTTTGCAATGGTTGGAACAGAATTATCTCATCCAATCTATTCAAAAACTCTGGTCTAAAATGCGACTTCAAGACGGCTTTGACGTCATCACGAGTGCTGTCGGTGATTTTGTGGTTGTCTTCGATAGACTTCAAGATTAGGTCAGCACCTAAGTTGCTGGTTAGGATTATGATTGTGTTTTTGAAGTCAACTGTTTTGCCCAAAGAGTCTGTGATTCTGCCGTCATCCAAAATTTGCAAAAGAATGTTAAATACGTCTGGGTGAGCCTTTTCAATTTCGTCGAAGAGAACTACTGAATATGGCTTTCTACGTACAGCTTCGGTGAGCTGACCGCCTTCTTCATAGCCCACATAACCAGGAGGCGCACCAATCAGACGAGATACGGAGAATTTTTCCATATATTCGCTCATGTCGATTCGGATAATGTTCTTCTCGTCGTCGAATAGTGCTTGGCTCAACGCTTTAGATAGTTCTGTCTTGCCCACACCAGTTGGTCCTAAGAATAGGAACGAGCCGAGCGGACGGTTAGGGTCTTGGATGCCAGCACGTGAACGCAAAATGGCATCAGCAACCTTTTGCACCGCTTCGTCCTGTCCAACTACTCGCTGATGTAATATTTCTGGCAAACGTAAAACTTTTTCACGTTCGCTTTCTTTCAAACTATTGACAGGAATGCCTGTCCATTTAGACACAACTTGGCGGATTTCTTCATCCGTGACTTTGCTCTGCAAAATTCCGTTTTTCTCGCCTTCCACCAATTTTTCTGCTTCGGCAAGACGCTTCTGCAGGTCTAACAATTTGGTATATTTGAGTTCAGCAGCTTTGTTCAAGTCGTATTCACGTTGTGCTTGGTCAATCTCGGCGTTCACTTGTGCAATTTGCTCTTTTATGAGTTGAACGTTGTTGATATTTTCTTTTTCCTTTTTCAACTTAACATTCATCTCATTGAACTTGTCTTTGAGCTCGGCAAGTTCTTTTTGAATGTCGTTCAGGTGAGCCTTTGAAAGTTCGTCAGTTTCCTTTTTCAATGCGGTTTCCTCAATCTGAAACTGAATCATCTTGTGACGAATCTCATCCATTTCAGTTGGCATTGAATCAATCTCAGTTTTCACGATTGCACACGCTTCGTCCACAAGGTCAATTGCCTTGTCTGGCAAGAATCTGTCAGTGATATATCTATTTGACAAGACGGCTGCATTGATAAGCGCACTATCGCTAATCTTAACGCCGTGATAAACTTCATAACGCTCTTTAAGTCCACGCAAAATGGCAATGGTGTCCGCAACAGTTGGTTCTTTCACGAGCACAGTTTGGAAACGACGTTCAAGTGCGGGGTCTTTTTCAATATATTTATGATACTCATTCAGAGTCGTTGCACCTATGCAGTGCAATTCGCCACGTGCTAGCATAGGCTTTAGCAAGTTGCCGGCATCCATTGCGCCGTCAGTTTTACCAGCGCCGACTATGGTGTGCAATTCATCAATGAATAAAATTATTTTGCCGTTGCTCTTCTTCACTTCGTTAAGAACGGATTTGAGTCGCTCTTCAAATTCGCCACGATATTTAGCACCTGAAACGAGTGCACCCATATCCAGTGAAAAGATTGTGCGGTCTTTTAGGTTGGTTGGCACATCCCCATTTACAATTCTCTGTGCCAACCCCTCGACAATTGCCGTTTTACCAACGCCAGCCTCGCCTATAAGCACTGGATTGTTTTTGGTTTTACGTGACAATATCATAATGGCGTCACGGATTTCACTATCTCGGCCAATCACTGGGTCAATCTTGTTCTTGCGAGCAAGCTCAACAAGGTCAGTGCCGTATTTCTTCAGAGCGTTGTAAGTGTCTTCTGGGCTATCAGTGGTTACATTCGTGTTGCCACGCACATTAGCAAGTTCTTTTATAAACTCATTGCGATTAACCTTGTTTCGAGATAAAATCTCTTTTGTTGCACTATCCCCAGCCTCAAACATTGCAAGGAACAAATGCTCAACCGAGACATACTCGTCTTTCATCTGCTTGGCAATATTCTCAGCCAAATTGAGCATTCGCTCTGTTTCTGGAGCCAAATACGCCTCATTTATCGGGCTGATTTTAGGCAAAGCATTTAATGCCTGATTTAAATCCCTTTTCAAATAGTCCAAATTAATGTTTAAATCGCTCAAAATCTGATAGATTATTCCATCCGTATCGCTAATAAGCGAACTCAATATGTGCAAGGAAGTTATTTGCTGATTACCTTTCTCGACGGCAAGGCTTTGCGACGTGTGCAAACACTCTGCACTCTTTTGTGTAAGTTTTTCGTAATTCATAATATGTCCTCCTTTTTTTTCGCCAATATTATAGACCCAAAAATTAGCACTGTCAAGCGTAGAGTGCTAATTTGTTAAAGATTTTATTTAGTTTTCCAAATATTTTTGCCTTTATGCGTACAAGTCCGCAATGGCAATTTCTCTCTTTATATATAATATAACGAGCTCTGTTTAAAATGGATTATCTTTTTGTTGAGTTATCACGCACGTTATCAATGGCGATGATTAGGGCAACAATGAATCCTGCGTCTTCGCTGTCATTGATTTCCACTTGAAAGTTGTCTGCCAGCGACACAATGTTTGTGGTGACGGTGCCAATTTTTTCGCCATTCTTAACAATCGAATAGCCGCCAAATGTCCAGCCGTCGAGAGATATTTCATCTGCGAAACCAACGACGTCATATCCTGTCGAGAACCCACGATTCTTTACTCGGCACAGTTTTTGTTTGTTCGCATCGAAAATGTAAGCTGAGCGAGTCCAAAAGTTCCAAAATTTATTGCGAACGATGTATAACAAGTTGCCGTTAGTGTCATAGATTTTTTTCGTCTTTCGAATGCTAAGAACCTTGCCTTTAACTTTAAAGATATCTTTGCCATTCTCGTCCTTGACGCTAGATGCACCGCCCAACGTCATGATTTTATTCTTTATATATAGTTTCATTCTTTACCCCCCCCATTAGTTAGTAGCACAAAGCAGTGCAATCAATGTTATAGCCAACACAATCCAGGCACACACATGCGAAACTTTCAATATTTTCTTTCTCTTCTTTGCCTGCTCATTAAATTCGTAAATATTTTGCTCTTCTTCCACCTGATTATCACCCAAAACGTCAATGGCACGAGCTTTATCTTTGGTCTGATTAAATTTTAGCGTCACATTATTTTCTTCGCCAGAAAGATGCAACTTTGCACTGTAACTAATTACAAATAAATTTTTGTCAGCCTTTGGATTGAGAATGCCGAAAAGCGAAAAGATATAGAAGCACATTTGCACCAGCCACCAGCAAGGGCCGTTAAGTTCGAGAACATTGAACACTCGCACCGAAACGACATCTTTTTGCGTTTGGTAGTTAATGACGGCCGACTCATTGCGATTACGTTTGTATGGAACAATCTCGCCGTCAATCTCAACGCAAGGTTTAAGGTTGTAACCGCCTTGCAATTTCAAATTTAGTTTTTTCATTAATTTAACCCCATAATAAAATATAACGCACCAAATACGACTGCCAGCACCACTCCCACAATCGACAATACAAAGCGAGTGGTGGATTTGGATTGTTTCTGACAGCACAAAATAATGAGCGAAGTTACGCTAGCAGCAAGCGTCACAGCCAGCACATATGGAAAAGCCTTGTGACTTATGTCTATAACCTTTACCATAATAGAACTGCTGTCAATGAATAGCCAACGCATTAATTGTTTGTTGGCTAAAAAGATTGTGCCAAGTGTTCCGATCGTCAAAAGCAAACCAAATGAAAAAGTAAACAAATAGAACACGAACGACATAACCGAACCCAACAACACCAAAGCCATAAGACTCAAGCCCAAAATGGAGTAGTTGGATAAAATATTGCCCAGATGCGATATATATATGTTCTTGTAGTTAGCTTTCATTGCCCACCTCTATATTTATTAATTTCATTGTACACAATTTTGTTGACATTGGCAACCAAATTATTGATATTGGTTATGTGAAATTTATTTATTTTAAAAAATATTTATTATTTATTTCATTATTAAATTATTTTTATAATTAATATTTTATTTAATAAAAAAGTATTTTATTTGATGAAAAAATAAAAAAATAGCGATTTTAACGCTATTTTATTAATATTTTTGCAATTTTTTGCAATTTTTTTAATATATAATATTTTTTTAGAAATAATTCAATATTTATCTTTTTTAATTATTGGTCGGTTGGAATTTTCAACATTACTGTGCCTTGTTTTTCTAAACAGAGAGGACATTTGTCCCATGCTTCTTTACCTTCGGCTTCATAGCCACACGAACCACATTTCCATTTAGTTGCCTTGGTCTTTTTGTACATTGTTTTATCTGCAACCTGTCTGTGTAGTTCATGCAAAATTTTGTGGTGGCAGGACTCCACTTGAATAATGTCGTCATAAAGTTCGGCAATGTCTTTAAAACCTTCTTTGAGCGCAATATCTCTATAGCGTGGATAGACAATCGCAAACTCATCTTTTTCGTCTTCGCTAGCCACTTTCAAGTTTTCTGCCAAATCCCATTTCTCTTTGAACGGATATCCCGAGCACACTTCAATGTTGGTGATTGTGTCCTTGCTGGCGTCTTGAATTTTGGTGTAGAACATTCGTGCGTGGTTAAACTCATTGTACACGAGTTGGTCTATTTGCTGTGCCAGTTGTTCAAAGCCTTGCATACGTGCTCCATATTCAATAAACTTGTATCTCACCATTGCTTGACATTCGCCTGCAAATGAATTGGCCAGATTTTTAATTGTTTCACTTTCAATCAACTTCATAATATCTTTCTCCCCATAGGCTAATGATTGACAATAAACAAACTAATATTCAACAAAAATCAGCACGCAAAAAATATTGACAAAGTTTTTGCGGAATGCTAAAATCTAGTTAGTTTAATAAAAATGCGTTACCATCAAGGACAGGAGCGATAGCAATGTGCGATTGAGAGAGTTGACATTTGGTGCGAGTCAATGAACACAGCTATGAGTGCTTATCACCTTTGAGAGCAAGAGAGTGAACGGGCGACCTATTAACTTTTCTCGGCAGACTACCGTCATACAGTCAGCGGATGATTGTCCGTGCAAATAAGTGGTTATACAAAGGCTCTTTGTGTCTTATCTGCGCAAAGGGCGTTTTTTATTAAATAAATAAGGAGAGAACAATGAAAAAAGAAGTTGCAATGCCCAATTTTATAGAAATGGAACACAACGTGCTTTCATTTTGGGATAAGGAAAAATGTTTTGACCGCCTTGTAGACAAGAACCGTGACAGCAAAAAGCGTTTCCGCTTTCTTGACGGTCCAATGACTGCCAACAACCCAGCCGGAGTGCACCACATTTGGGGCAGAACGCTGAAAGACGTTTCTATCAAATATCACTCACTCAAGGGCGAAAGCTGTCAATATCAAAACGGCTTCGACGCACAAGGACTTTGGGTAGAAGTGGAAGTAGAAAAGTCGCTTGGACTTAACGGCAAGCCAGAAATCGTGAAATACGGCTTGGACAAATTCACCAACGCTTGTATGGACCGAGTTAAGCACTTTGCCAACATCATCACCAACCAATCAATCCGTATGGGACAATGGATGGACTGGGATCACAGTTATTTCACCAACACGGATGAAAACATTACTAGCATTTGGTACTTTTTGAAAGAATGCGACCGTCGTGGCTGGCTAGTCAAGAAATTTAGACCAATGGTCTGGTGTCCACGTTGTGGCACAAGCCTATCCGATCACGAAATGGTGGGCAGCTACAGTGAAGTAACTCACACTGCTCTATTTATCAAACTGCCAGTGAAAAATAAAGACTTCAAAATGGTGGCTTGGACCACAACCCCTTGGACACTCAGTGCCAATGTGGCTCTTGCCGTAAACCCTAACTTAGACTATGTAAAAGTCAATTTCCATGGCGAAAACATTGTACTCGGCAAAGACAGCCTAAAGATCCTCAAAGAAAAGGTGGAAATCCTTGACGAGTTTAAGGGCAGCGAACTCGTTGGCCTTGAATACGAAACCTGCTTCCCAGAGCTTGAGAAACAAAACTTTGTTCACAAAGTGGTCGCATGGGAGGACGTTGACGCCACCGAAGGCAGCTGCGTCGTTCACATTGCACCAGGCTGTGGTGTGGAAGACTTTGAGTTGGGTCAGCGACTTGGCTTGCCTGCGATCTGCCCTATCAACGACAACGGCGTACTGCTTGACGATTGCGGTTTCTTGGCTGGCAAGAAGACGACCGACGTCGTAGATTTGGTCGTAAATCGCCTTAAAGCCGACAACAAACTTTTGTACGCACACCCTCACAAACACAGCTATGCTCATTGTTGGCGTTGTAAGACTGACATTGTGTACAAATTGGTGGACAGCTGGTATATCAAAGTGGACGAGCTCCGTCCAATGCTTTTGAACGCAATTGAAGACGTAACATTCCAACCAGAATACGCAAAGAAACGTATGCAAGACTGGTTGAACAATATGGGCGACTGGCCAATTAGCCGCAGCCGATTCTATGGCTTGCCTTTGCCATTCTATGTTTGCCCTGAGTGTAAAAAAGTGCATGTCATCGGCAGCCTTGACGAGCTAAAAGCACGTGCTGTCGACCCACATTTAGTGGACAAAATGCCTAACATACACCGCCCATGGATTGACGACATCAAAATCAAATGCGATTGCGGAGCGGAAATTAACCGTATTACTGACGTGGGCGACTGCTGGCTAGACTCCGGCATTACTCCATTCAGCACGAAAAAGTATTTCACAGATAGAGAATACTTTAACAACAACTTCCCTAGCGATTATGTGTGCGAAATGATTGAGCAAGTGCGTTTGTGGTTCTTCTCAATTTTGGTTATGAGCGTTGTGCTCACAGGCAAAGCACCTTACAAACGAGTGGTCACTCACCAATACGTAAAAGACGAGAACGGCAACGAGTTCCACAAGAGCGGTGGCAATAGTTTGCTTGCCGATGTTGTGGCTGACAAAGTTGGCGCTGACACCATCCGCTATTTGTACGGCGGAGCGAATCCAACAATGGACGTTCGTTTCGGCTACAACCTTGCCGACGAAGCAAGACGTAAATTGCTTGGTTTTTGGAATACATACACTTTCTTCAACACTTATGCCTCGATTGACAATCCTGACATTGCAAGTTTTACACCAAACACAAGCGATTTCACCAAAGCGGACAAATGGCTGATTGAATCTATCAATAAATTCGTGCGTGACAGTGACCGCAACTATGCGGACTATAAATCTTATCTTGTGGTGAAAGATTTTGAAGTGCTGATTGACGATATCTCCAATTTCTACATCCGCACCAATCGTAAACGTTTCTGGAAGAGCGAGAATCACAACGATCAAATGACAGCATACTGGTGCTTGTATAACGCAATCAAAAACATCTGCATTGTAATGGCACCAATCACTCCATTCCTGACCGAACACATCTGGCAAAACATGGTGCGTGAAGTGGAGGCAAACAGCCCAATCAGTGTAATGCTTGCCGACTTCCCAACTTCTATGCTTGACGTTAAATTTGAAAACGTTTTGGACGACACTCAAAACGCACGTGAGGTGATTACAATTGCATCACGCTTGCGTAACGAAAACCAAATCAAAGTCAAACAACCACTCAAAACTATGTATCTTGTCGTCAATGACGAAACGACGCGTGCATGCACCGAGTTTGAGTCAATGATTAAAGAAGAGTTGAATATCAAGGAAATTGTGTTTGAAAAAGACAACCACAAATTCAACATTCCATTCCTAACAATCGACTTCAAAAAAGCTGGTGCTGTGCTTAAGGGCGACGTGCAAAAAGTGAAAAATTTGCTCGCTAATGCGTCAGACGACGAAATGGCAAAACTTGTTGGTGAATACAACGACGGCAAGGTTTCTGTTGGTGAATTTAAAGACTTAGACAAAGAATTGTTTGTACTCAATTTCAAGCCAAAGAGTGAGTTTGTTGTGGCCACCGAAAACGGCAAAACCGTCGTGCTCGACACCACAATCGACGAAGAGTTGACGCTGGAAGGCATGTATCGTGAATTCGTACGTGGCTTGCAAGTGATGCGTAAGGAAAGTGGTTTCATGATTGAAGACCGCATTATTGCCGAGTTCACCACTACAAGTGACAAGGCACAAAAGATGCTCGACAAATTCTTGCCAAAGATTATGGTTGAAGCACTTATCAAGAGTGTGGACAAAGTGGCAACCCCACAAGCCGAGAACGATATCGAAACTCAAGATGAAATTGTACACGTCAAACTATCTAAATAAAAAAAAAGTGGCACACGCCACTTTTTTAGTCTTCACTACGTAAATAATCTTCTGTCATTTTATAGCCAGCAATTGCCAGTGCTGTTGCCACGTTCATAGACGAGTTCTTGCCATACATATCTATGTGCACCGCTCCGTCAATTTGACATAGCACATTTTCGCTAACACCATAATTTTCATTGCCCACTATGAGAGCCAGTTTGCCTAACCTTGCAAAATTCACTTCTCTCAATGATTTACTTTTATTTGTAATCTCGAGTGCAATTTTTGTGAATCCATTGTCATCTAAATATTTCAATGCTGTTTCGGCATTATTAAAAACCATATAAGGAATGTGTCGTTCGCATGACCTAGCTGTTTTCTTAATTTTATTCATGTCCAAACTACTTTTAGAAATGATAATTATCCCCGAAAAATTGAAAACATCTGCAATTCTAAATGCACTGCCAATATTTTCGCAATGGTCCAATTCATCTAGCACAATGACAGATGGATTATTTATTTCTTTTTGCACTTCTTTAAACTCATTGTGGCTCAACTGTTTTTCCATATTCTCAATTATATTCTGTGCATAACATTTGTAAAGCAAAAAGTGGCACACGCCACTTTTTTTTAATCTTCCAAACCAATAATATAGTCGGCAGTAACGCCATAAATTTTGGCTAGAGTGATTAACATATCTATGCTGATTTCTAAATTTCCTAATTCATACTTACTATAGTTTGAGCGGTCGATCTGCAATTCATTTGCTATGTCTTGTTGCGTGAAGCCACCATTTATTCTCAGTTCTTTTAATCTTTTGCCAATGTTCATAATAATTTTAGTCTTTCTTTATAAAATCAATCATTGATTTTTTCTTTTCAGCAGACATAGATGCGAGTAATTCTTCCAATTCCTTATCTTCGTTGTATGTGGCAATGTTCTTACTGAAAAATCTCTCAATAGGAAATTCACAAACGTCCAATATCTTCAATAATATCTGCATAGACAAGTTTATGTCTTGACTTTCGACCTTGCCGACGTAGTTTTCACTCATACCTATGCGTAGACTTAACTCTCGTGCCGACAAGTTCTTCAAATTGCGGACATAACCGATACGCAATAATATTTCTTTAATAGTTAAATTATTTTCCATACCACAATTATATTTCAACATTCTTTTAACCATACATATCATTAATATTAACATTTGACAAAAGTCTCAATTATGCATATTATTATGGTGTAAATAGGTATTAATAATAATTACAAAAGGTGTAAATTATGGAAATACATACAAATAGGGTGCATGCATGTACTTTTATTGGGCATAGAAAGGCTGATTTGAGCCAAGAGCAGATTGAAAAAGTTAAGAGTGTTGTTGAAAGTCTGATTGTTGAACATGGGGTCAGTGAATTTTTGTTTGGCAGTAAGAGTGAGTTTGATAGTTTATGTTGGGAGATTGTAACTGAATTAAAACGAAAATATCCGCACATTAGGCGGATTAATGTGCGTGCGGAATATAGATATGTTTATGACGATTATCTTTCGTCACTTTTGACCTATTATGAAGAGAGTTTTTATCCAGATGAGATTGCAGATGCTGGGCGACAAGTGTATGTGGCACGCAACAGATATATGATTGACCGAGCGGAATATTGTGTGTTTTATCTATTGGAAAATTACACACCACCGCAACAGCCGTTGCGAAAGCACTGCATAACGCCTATCTCGGCTAAAAGCGGAACAAAGGTGGCCTATGAGTACGCCAAACGCAAGAAACGAGAGATTATTCTAATCTAGTGCATGTTTACAAATGTGATAAAAATCAGAACCAATACAGCACAAGCAAGAGCGTAAAAATCCAACGCAATTGGTTTGCACTTATTGGCGACATATGTAATCTGAAAGGGTTGAATGGTGGCTGTGGCTCACGGCGTGCCAAGATTGTAGTAACCAACAACAGTGACAGTCAGATTCCAAGTCCTGTGTAAGACCTAAAACGGCCGGATAGAAAAGGGAACGCTTAATAGCGTTTCTTTTTTGATTATTCGCAAGAAATGTGTCCTAATATTTCAAAATCCATGTTTCTTTCCATGTTCTATTGTGCGGAAATATATGTTTTCACATATTTTGAACCCAACTCTAACAGAGCTAGATTTTTTCAAAACTTATCGAACAAATGTTTGAAAAACGTTTGCAAATTTACATACAATGTGGTAATATATTTGCGTAAAAGTTTAGGAGAAGTTATGGAAAACGCAGATAAGACTAAGGCTATTGAACAAGCCATTTTGCAGATTGAGAAACAATTTGGCAAGGGTTCTATTATCAAAATGGACGAAACGGCTGTGGCTGACGTAGACGTTGTCAGCACAGGATGTTTGACATTGGACGTTGCTCTCGGCATTGGTGGAATGCCTAGAGGCAGAATTATTGAGATTTACGGACCAGAATCCAGTGGTAAGACAACTGTGGCTTTGCACGTTGTGGCAGAGGTACAGAAGAAGGGCGGCATTGCAGCATTCGTGGATGCCGAGCATGCGCTTGACCCACTCTATGCTCAGAAGATTGGTGTCAACATCAACGAATTGTACGTTTCGCAGCCAGACACTGGTGAACAAGCTTTGGAGATTGTGGAGCAACTCGTTCGCAGTGGCGGTGTAGACATTGTAGTCGTTGACTCAGTGGCAGCGCTCACCCCACGTGCCGAAATTGAGGGCGAAATGGGTGACAGTTTTATCGGTGCGCAAGCAAGACTTATGTCCCAAGCGTTGCGTAAACTTACAGCCATCACTTCAAAGAGCAAGACAATAGTTTTGTTCATCAACCAATTGCGTGAAAAAGTCGGCGTAATGTTCGGTTCCCCTGAAACCACACCTGGCGGCAAGGCATTAAAATTCTATAGTTCTATCCGCCTTGACGTCCGCAAAACTGACACACTTAAAAACGGACAAGAAATGTATGGCAACCGCACCAAAGTGAAAGTGGTTAAAAATAAACTTGCTCCTCCATTCAAAGTGGCAGAATTTGATATCATCTATGGACAAGGCATTAGCCAGGTCGGTTGTATCTTGGACATGGCGCTCGAATTTGGCATCGTGGAAAAGAGCGGCAGTTGGTTCAGCTACAACGGAGACAAGATTGGACAAGGCCGTGACAATGTTTGCGAATATTTGAAAGTGAACAGCGACCTAATGGAACAGATTAAACAACAAGTTCTCGACGCAATGAAAAAGAATTAGTTATGTTATCTTTATTAAAGATTAAAAATGTAGCATTAATTGACGATTTGACTATTGAGTTTGGCGACAAGCTCAATATCATTTCGGGTGAAACAGGCTCTGGCAAGAGTATCTTACTCGACTCGCTGGGGCTTTGTTTTGGTGAACGAGCGGACAAAACGCTCATCCGCACAGGCGAGAGTAAAATGCGTGCCAGTGCATTGTTCACCAACATTTCAGACAAAGCACGAGATTATGTGGTCAATACTCTCGGCATTGAATGTGACGACCAAATCATCCTTGACCGTGAATGCGACCAAAACGGAAAGTCTGTGGCACGCATAAATGGTGAGCTAACCACTGTGGCTGGGCTAAAGGCAGTGTCCAGTCTACTCGTTGACCTACACGGCCAGCACGAGCATCAGGCTATAATCTCGCCTGACTATCAGCTAAACATAATTGACGAGTACGCTGGGCAAAAGGCAAAAGATTTGCTTGTTTCAATCAACTCGCACATAGACAAGATTGTAGAAGCAAAAACACAAATAGATTCGCTTGGCGGTGATGACGCCCAAAGGGAGTATTTTATCAACCTATATCGCTATCAGATTGACGAAATTACTCGTGCAAACATTCAGCCAAACGAGCTTGAAGACCTTGTCGTGCTACGCAACAAGATGAACTCTGTTGAGAAGATTGGCAATGCACTCACTCAAGCACAGGGTTTGTTGGCTGGTGCGGACGGAGAGAATGCCTGTCAATCAGTCAAGATGGCTGAGCGTGAGCTAACCACCATTGCTCAATACGATTCTCGCTATGCAGACTTTCATTCAAGGCTGAGCCAAGCGTATTTGGAGTTAAAGGATCTTGCCGGCAGTTTTGGTGAAGAGTTGGAAAACATATATTTCGATCAAAACGAGTATGAAAGGATTGACTCACGTATCGACACCATCAAATCCGTGTTCAAAAAATACGGTGGCGACCTTGACGGCGTTGTCAACTATTTGGACGAAATCACTCTCAAACTAAACAGCCTTGAAAACAGTGGCGAAACGCTCGTTCGCCTGAAGAGTGAAATAGACAAGCACGAAGCCGAAATAGACCGTTTGCAAAACGAACTCAGCAGCATACGACGTAAATCTGCCGGCGTTTTGGCGGATAAAATTGTGGCAGTTATTCGCACGTTAGGTATGCCTAACGCTCGCATTGAAATTGCATTTAGTCACACGCCACAGCCTTACACTCGTCATGGTGCTGACAATGTGGACTTTATGTTCTCAGCTAACAAAGGCTTCGAACCACGCTCTCTTGCAAAAATTATAAGCGGTGGTGAAATGAGCCGATTTATGCTGGCATACAAGACCGTCGTTGCCGACCTGGACGACATCGGATGCATGATATTCGACGAAATTGATTCAGGCATTAGCGGTGACATTGGACAAAAGGTGGCTGTCAATATCCACAACCTTGCAAAAAGCAAACAAGTTATAGCCATAACCCATTTGCCTAGCATAGCAAGTTTTGCCAATACTCACCTACGTGTGCAAAAAACGAGTGACGATAAAACCACTCACACAGTTGTTGACATGTTGGATGACAACGGCACTATTAGCGAAATTGCACGAATGCTTGGCTCAGGACAAACTGACGAAGGCTTGGCTTTGGCTCGCTCGATGCGAACTTCTGCAATGAGTTTTGATAATGATTAACATTCATATTTTTAATGAATAACCAAAAGTTTTCTTCAAATACTAATCGTATGAAAAAGAAAATTTTTTTGTATGGGATTCTGCCCTTTTTACTATGCGCACTGGCAATCATTGTTGCACCTATAGTGCAGGCGTTTACGATTGACGACGGCATGGTCATCACGGCAGACGAGATTGAGAATGCAAAAATCGGCGTGCTGGATTTAGACATAAAGGACACCGACATTTCAGCCAGCACAGGAGATTTGTGTCCAAAAACAGCTACAGTCAAGTTGTTTGGATTTATACCCATTCGCACGGTTAAAGTCAACTTGCTAGCCAACAAAACGGTTACAGCCGGTGGACAGTTGCTCGGCTTTGACCTACAGTCTGGCGGAGTGGAAATTTTGGGGTTCAACAGTGTGCTCACTCGTGATGGCGAGAAGAACCCTATTAAAGATATCGGACTTAAGAAACAAGATATCATCACCAAAATAAACGGAAAAGAAGTGAAGACTCTTGAAGATATCGACCGTATTTTGAATGGCAAAGATAAAGGCAAAGAAGTCCAAATAGACTACACACGTGGCGACAAGACATTTACTGCAGTGGCAATTCCACAACGTGATCTGCTCTCCGGCAAATACAAGCTCGGACTTTGGGTCAAAAACAGCACAAACGGCATCGGCACGCTCACATATGTAAAAAGCGACGGACGTTATGGTGCGGTTGGTCACCCAATAAGTGAAAACAAAGCGTTGCTCGAACACACGCAGTCAGGCGAAGTGTACGACACGCAATTTATCGGAGTGGTTAAGGGCGAGAAAAACGCTCCCGGCGAGATTAAGGCGACTATAGAATTTAGCAAAGGCGAAATCGGTGACATTGACACCAACAGCAACTATGGTTTGTTTGGACAAATGGATAAGGGAATTTCAGGCGAACAAGTTACGCTCGGCGGCAGATTTTCTGTCAAACCTGGCACGGCATACATTCGCACTCAAGTCAGCAAGGACGGTGTGAAAGATTATGAGATAAAAATCATTAAAACCACAAAACAGAAAAAAGCCAGTGAAAAAAGCATTGTCTTTAAAGTGGTGGACAAAGATCTTTTATCTCTTACCAACGGAATCGTTCAAGGAATGAGCGGCAGTCCTATCATCCAAGACGGCAAAATGGTCGGCTCGGTGACACACGTATTCTTAAACGATCCGACACATGGCTACGGCGTCTACATAGATTGGATGATAGAGCAATAGAAATGTTTAGCACAAGAGTAGCCATTTGTAAATAGCAAAAAATGCACTATTTGTGCATTTCTTTTATTCTTGACATTATGTCACTCTTTTTGCTGACCCCTAGCAAAACTTTGATAAGGTCGGAAATATTGTTAAGCCCTTCAAACTCACCCAAATATTTTCCGCCTGCCATGCTTGGTGAATATATTGCAAAAGGCAAAAATTCACGTGAGTGATTGGTGCTGGCAGTGTAAGGGTCGTTGCCATGATCGGCGGTGACTATCAGCACATCGTCGTCATTGAGCTTTGGCATAAAGTCTTTTAAGAAATGGTCTATGCCATATAAACACTCTTTAAAACCATCAATGTCGTTGCGGTGGCCGTACAAAATGTCCGTATCGCCGAAGTTGGCAAAGCACAAGCCTGTCCAGTCGTCTTTCACAGCTTCATTGAGCGAATCAAAACATTGCTGGTTAGTTTTTGCCACATACGCCGTTGTAAATCCTTGCTCGGCAAACAACTCGTTAACCTTGCCTACGCTTATTGTCTGGAAGTTTTTGTTCGCCAATGCATTGACAAGATTATTCTTTGGTGGGTCAAGCGACCAGTCACGTCTGTCTTTGGTGAAATAGTAATTATCTTTTATGCCAGCGAATGGGCGTGCGATGATTCTACAAATCTTATATTTTGCAGGCAAATTTTCACGAATGTAATTGCAAGCATAATACAATTCTTCTAGGCTATACACTGCGCCGTGACATGCGATTTGCAAGCAGCTATCTGTATTGGTGAACACGATCGGAAAACCTGTTGCGAAATGACGATCGCCGTAATCACGAATGGCTCGAATGTCGCCATAACTTTTGTTCAGCAAAATCTGCTCGCATCCAAATGCTTTGCATATTATGTCTGTAATTTCTTCTGGGAAGCCGAGTGTGAAACGGTCATAGTTTTGTTTGGTCACGCAACCTGCGATCTCCCAATGTCCCATACTACTATCCTTGCCCACAGAAAGCGGACTGATGAGTGCATAATCTGCCAAAACGTTCATCCCATTGTCCATGTCTATGGTTGGCAAATGCATAAATCCAAGTTTGCGTATGGTTGGCAAGTATGCGTTGGTCTCTTGCAAAATGTGGCTCAAAGTGTTCGAGCCGATGTCTTCTATGAACTGACGGTCGTTGTTAAAACCCACACCGAGTCCGTCGATAACCAATAAAAATACTCTTTTCATAATTTTATTATAACTAAATACGACAAAAAATGCTAATATTTACGCTATAATTATGATAAAAAGTTTGATAATTGATAACAATATTAGCTCGACAAATGCAAGTGCACACAATACGACCAGCCAGACCCAAACGTTATTGTCGCAGTGGTTTACTCGTTTGTCTACATAACTAAACAGCAATATGGAGAACACCGCCATATAAAGTAGTGAAAAAGCAACCAACACTAATATGAGCAAAAACACATTAAAGAATCCATACACAGTTATGAATGCAAAAATGTTGATTGAGAATATATAACACCCATACCAAAATATAAAGCAAGACAAAATTATTAAAAACTTGTTTATGTAACATAGATACGCAAGTGCAAATATGAGTGCACTGAACAATAGACTTTGCAACAATGCACTGAAGAAACTCATCTCGCCCAGTACAAAGCCCACGAAGTAAAACTCCCCAAAATTGTTCGGCTTACAATCCTTGCCAAAATTGAGAATGGTGAACGCTCCTGCAACAAAGAAAATAAGGCTAACTGCAAAAACGCCAATTAGCCACCATTTGTATTTTTTAAATATTGAATCATTGCTCAATGAATATTTTAACTTTTGCATATAATAATATATGCTTGACTGATGAATAAATGAACTTTGTCGCATTTTGTCAAAGGATTGCAAAATATCTAGCATAGTTGTACACGGTTTTGTACAATAATGTGAAATCTTCAAAATATTAAATAGTTTTGTAAAATACTTGTCATTCCAAAAGTTTTATTGTATTATAAATTTAGGTGGATAAGAATGGTGTCAAAGGTAGGAACGTACACGATTGAGCGCACAGAACAGCATAACAACGAAATAGTCGGTGCTTTGCTAAAAGAATTTGGGTTGAATGAAAAAAATATAGGGTACAAATACATCTGGGACATTGTTAGCCTTGGTGTCAATGCCAGTGATCTTGACACGTTTGAGTGGGACATCTACGCTCACATAGCCAACAAGTATGGTCAGAATTACAAAGCAATCGAGATTAATATTCGACGTGCCATTATGC
This sequence comes from uncultured Clostridia bacterium, assembly GCA_934747805.1. Taxonomy (GTDB): domain Bacteria; phylum Bacillota; class Clostridia; order Christensenellales; family UBA1242; genus HGM11372. Next base: position 74,586 of record CAKVHC010000001.1, read on the forward strand.
TCGCTTGGGACAAAAACTCCAATCGACTTTCCTCACTTCTTTCTTTAGACAAAAACAAGCGACCTTGCAACAAAAGTTTTTTATCGGCTGTAAGTGAACTATTAAAAAGAAATATTTAGTGAATAAATAAAATAATAATACAAACACTAGTTTCAGGAGAAAACTATGAAAAAAGTGTTTGTATTTTTAATAACTTTAGGCATACTTTTCGGTGCACTATTTTCCTGTTCACTGCAAGCTTACGCTTATGAAAAGAACTTTGCTTGCGACATCAACGTCAAGTGTAGCATATTGACAGACGGTACAGGCAAAGTTGTTTTGTACGAAAACAATGCAGACGAAAAGCGACCAGTTGCATCAATAGTCAAACTTATGACAATATACATCACCCTACAAGAGATTGAGAAAGGCAACCTGGCCTATGACGAAATTCTCACGGTTAGCGAAACCGCAGCTGGCATGGGTGGTTCACAGGTATTCTTGGATGCTGGCAGTCAGCACACAGTAGAAAGCCTGCTAAAGAGTGTCATTATAGCCAGTGCCAACGACAGCAGCGTTGTGTTAGCAGAAAGAATCGCTGGCAGCGTGCCTTCATTCGTAAATCGTATGAACGAAACGGCGAAAGAGATTGGCATGACCAACACGAATTATGTGAATGTCAATGGATTGCCTGCACCTGAGCAATACAGCAGTGCACGTGACACAGCACTTCTTATGGCACACGTTGCGAAGTATGACAAATTTAGAGAATTTTCTAAGATATGGATGGAAGATTTTGTCCATCCAACAGGACGTACAACTCAAATGGCCAACACAAACAAATTGATCCGTTCGTATCCTGCTGTAGACTGCGGCAAAACTGGTTCAACTGTGGAAGCTGGCTATTGCTTCACCACTCGTGCAACTCAAGGTAATTTATCTTTGATCGCAGTCGTGTTAAAAGCGGAAAACTCAAAAGAGCGTTTCGCATACACTCGTCAATTGCTTGACTTCGGTTTTGCGAACTTTGACGCAACTCCAGTGGTGACCGACAACGATTTGTCCAACCACAAAGTCAGCGTTGCGTACACCAACACCAACCTGCCTATTGAACTGAGCGAAAACTACACACAAGTCTGTGCTAAGGGTGAAAAAGTGGAGAGCGAACTCAAATTCGACCTGCCAGAAATGGTTCGTTCAGCACGTAAGGGCGACAAAATAGGCAGCGTGGAAATATGGCAAAACGGTGAACTCGTAAAGACAATTGACGTAAAAGCAAAAGAAACCGTCAAAGGCGCAAGCTATATTGACAACCTAAAGAGTTTGTTCGCCAAGTTTTAATTTGTAAACAAAAGCACAAAGCAAAAGCCTTGTGCTTTTTTGTTGTTCAATCTTGGAACTATAAACTATATTTGTAGATTGTTCATAAAAAATTGTTGTTCAATTTCTGTCGCTCACACCACAGGTAAAACTAGCAAATATTTTAATCGGCACTGTGTAATTAATGTTGGATGAAAAGACTAATTGCTCAACTATCAAAACATATATGTTTGACAGCCAAAAAAATATTAGATATAATGAAATCGTAATTATTCGACATAAGACGAAGATAAATAAGTTTATTGATTACGCTGAAGTCACTCCGACCGCTAGCAATCGACAGGGGCGTATACTGTGGGCGTATCTTTCCAAACTAAATATAGGTAATTATGATAGAGATTTCAGAAGTAAAGACTAAAAAACAGATTAAAGAATTCATTGAGTTTCCATTAAAACTATATAAAGGAAATCCGTATTTCGTGCCACCACTTTATATGGAAGAGCGAAATATGTTTAAGCCAAATTTTGCCTACATTGACCAATGCGAGCATGTGTTTTACAACGCCTATCGTGATGGTAAAATGGTGGGACGTATAAGCGGCATTTTGCAGCGTGCCAGCAACGAAAAGTGGAAGCAGAAACGTGTGCGTTTCACTCGCTTTGATTGCATCAATGACGTCGAGGTGGCGAAAGCTTTGTTTAGTGCGGTTGAAGACTGGGCAAAGGCCAAAGGAATGACTGAAGTTGTTGGTCCGTTGGGATACAGCGACCTTGAAAGAGAGGGGCTGTTGATCGAAGGCTTTGACCAGCTTTCCACATTTGAAGAGCAATACAACTTCGACTATTATCCGCAACTCATCGAATCGCTGGGGTTTGTGAAAGAGGTGGACTGGATTGAGTCAAAACTAAAACTGCCTAAACAAGAAGATGACCGTCTGAAACGAATGAGCGAACTCATCATGAAGCGATACAAACTGCACCTTGACTACAGCAAAAACACTAAGCAGTTCTTGAAAAACTATGCGGACGACTTTTTCGAAATTTTGGATATCACATACAATGATATTTACGGCACAGTGCCAATGACTGACCGTATGAAAAAAATGATGATTAGCAATTTCAAACTTATGATTGACCCTAGATTCGTGGCGGTCATTCTGGACGAAAACGGCAAAGCCGTATGCTTTGGCCTATGCTTGCCATCCATCGCAAAAGCCGTGCAAAAGTCCGGCGGTCGACTCACATTGCCAACAATTTTCAAACTGCTCAGAGCCATCAAGCATCCACGCATTCTCGACCTCGCACTGATTGGCGTGTTGCCAGAGTATGCAAAGAAAGGTGTTAGCAGCGTGCTGCTGTATGAGATGACCAACATTCTACGCCGTGAAAAGATTGAGTACGCCGAGACCAACCTAAATCTCGAAAACAATCTTGACATCCGCAATATGTGGAAGAACTTTGACACCGTGGAACACAAGCGTCGCCGTTGCTACGTTAAGCCGATTGAGAATAAAAGATAATTTGAAACAGCGTAACGCCAAAATATCATAAAATCAAAAAAAACTAGGGTTATTGTCCTAGTTTTTTATGATTCTAATCTCAGACATCCTTTAGTTTTACAAATCGATTGTAGGCTTTGGAGCGAGTTTGTAGTCAGCAAATGGTTTGCCTTGTTTCACTGCAAAGTATGCTGACGAACCTATCATTGCTGCGTTGTCTGTGCAATAAATGAGTTCAGGGTAGAACACCTGTATATTTTCTTTCTTTGCCAACTCGTCCAGGCGCATGCGCAAAGCTCGGTTGGCGGACACGCCACCTGCCAGCACGAGTTTGTTGAGTCCGGTTTGCTTGCAAGCGAGAATTGCCTTGTTTGTTAGGTCGTCGACCACCCAGTTTTGAAAGCTGGCACATACGTCATGTGGATCGGGCTTTTCGCCACGCTGCTCAAGTGTGTGCAGATAGTTAATTACAGCGGTCTTCTTGCCACTGAAACTGAAATTTAATCCTAGATTGTCCGTGTGGTGACGAGTAAATTCAATATTGTCTTTTCCGCCCTCTGCCGTTTTTTGAACGGCTGGACCGCCCGGATAACCAAGCCCAAGAAGTCTGCTGACCTTATCAAACGCCTCGCCCACTGCGTCGTCGAGCGTCGAACCTAAAAGTTCGTGATGATTGTAGCCATCCACTTTCACGAGTGCAGTGTGCCCGCCACTGACGAGCAGACAAACAAAAGGCGGAGTAAGTTCTTTGTGCGTGATATAGTTGGCTGCGATGTGTCCTTCGATATGATTGACCGCAATAAGCGGAATGCCAGTCGCAAATGATAATGCTTTGGCATAACTTATGCCCACCAAAAGACTGCCTATCAGCCCAGCACCTTGCGTCACAGCTATGGCGTCAATGTCCTTCAATGTTAAACCGGCATCGGCGAGAGCCTTTTTTGCCACATTGTCTATGGCAGAGATATGGTTGCGGCTGGCAATTTCTGGCACAACTCCGCCGAAACGTGTGTGTATGTCGATTTGACTGGAAATTACGCACGACAAAACCTGTCGACCGTCACGAACGACAGCGACCGATGTGTCATCACAACTTGATTCAATTGCTAAAATTGTATAATTCTTCTTCATTAACTTTTTAACGCTTTTAAATATTCGTCGATAAACGGCTCAATGTCGCCATTCATCACAGCTTGCACGTCACTTGTTTCGTAATCTGTGCGGTGATCCTTCACCATTGTGTAAGGCTGGAAGACGTAAGAGCGGATCTGACTGCCCCATTCAATTTTCTTCAAACTGCCCTGAATTTGTTTGAGTTCTTTCGCACGTTTTTCTTCTTCGAGTGCAAGCAATTTGGCTGACAAAATTTTGATCGCCATTTCTTTATTTTGGATTTGCGAACGCTCATTCTGACAGGTGACAACAATGCCTGTTGGCAAGTGCGTTATGCGAATGGCACTTTCCGTCTTGTTGATATGCTGTCCGCCTGCTCCGCCACTGCGATATGTGTCAATCTTGAGTTCGTCAGGATTGATCTTGACGTTGCACTCGTCATTCACTTCTGGAATCACGTCCACACTGGCAAAACTTGTGTGTCGTCTAGCCTCACTGTCAAACGGCGAAATTCGTACAAGACGATGAACACCTTTTTCGCATTTGAACTTACCATAAGCATTCTCACCCGATACGATAAATGTAATCGACTTTGTGCCAGCATCATTGCCTTCCACACGATCGACCACCGTAAAGTCGTAGTCCGATTTGTTGCAATACATGGTGTACATACGATATAGCATATCCACCCAGTCTTGTGCTTCAGTTCCGCCTGCACCTGCGTGAATGGTCACGATAGCATTGAAGTCGTCATATTTTTCATTCAAAAGAGTGCGAATCTTCAACGCATCCAGTTCTTTGTCTAGTGCAATAATCTCTTCGTAGGTCTCGTCCACAATCGCAGACTCTCGCCCTTCGTCGCACAACTCTTTCATCACAATTAAATCTCCGATCTTTGACTTAATTGCATCCACCTTGGCAAATAGTTTCTGGATCTCTTTTATTTGACGGTTGGTGCTTTTTGCCCTATCCATATTAGACCAAAAGTTAGGCGATTCACGCTCAGCAATAAGCCTATCTAACTCTGCTTGCTTCTTGTCTAAGTCAAAGACACTCCTTAATGTATTCAAAGTTCTGTGTCAATTCCACAATCTGTTCTTCAATGTTGTCAAATGTCATAGTACACCTCGCAAATATTATATAACATATTCACCAAAACGCAAAATGTTTGTAGTCATTTCGTCCACCTAAACTTACAAATAATTTAACACCACATTAAATATCTGTCGCTACCGAAACACTTTTTCGTCTAATATTCTCTGTAAAAAATATTTGCACTTGATTAATTCATTGTTGAACCCTTTGTGAATGCACAGTGACCGATATTATCAATAAAAAAAATTGCAATTGAATGATTATTAAATGACTATCTTTATGAATACTCCGTGAGCGCCGATATAATAGGTATAGATAATTAAAAAAGAGTTTAGCGATGAATGATTATTAAATGAATGCTAAACTCTTTTTTCTTACCTATTACTTTATCAAGCGAACTATTCGCCTTTGATCTGCACCAACGCCATATTTCTAGCACGTTTGATAGCAGTTGTCAATTCTCTTTGGTGCTTTGCGCAAGTACCAGTTTGACGACGTGGAAGGATTTTACCCTTTTCAGTGATAAATTTCTTCATCTTTGCAACGTCTTTGTAATCGATTGCTTTGCAATCTCTGTCTTCACAGAAAATGCAAACTTTCTTTTTAGGTTGACGTTTGAAATATTTTTTTGTCTTGTCAAACTTTGGCTTTTCAGTAGCTTCAGTCTTAGCTGGTTCAGCTTTAACTTCTTCTACCTTTTCAACTGTTTCAATGATTTCTTCCATACTTTCTCCTTAATTAAAATGGTAGGCTATCGTCATCGACTGGACGAAGATCACTAACAGGTTCAGCGTCGTCTCTAGTTGCACTGTCGCCACTAGAACGGCTGTTCAAAAACTCAATTTCGCTGGCAATGATGTCTGTTGCGTATCTCTTAACACCATCAACTTCGTATGTACGATTTTGAAGTGAGCCAACAACAGCGATCTTGCTACCTTTGCTTAAATATTTGCTACAATTCTCAGCGTCGTTTCTCCAAACGGTGATGTTGAAGAAATCTGTTTCACGAGTGCCATCTGCATTGGCAAAACGACGTGACACTGCCAAACTGAGTCGGCAGAGTGAAACTCCGCTAGAAGTAGTACTGAGTTCAGGGTCTCTTGTTAGATTGCCTATTAAAAATACTTTATTCATAATTTACCTCTAATTATTTAGCAACAATCATGTGACGAATAACATTTTCGTTAATGTTAAGTTCACGGTTGATTGTAGCAACTGCTGCGGTTGGGGCAGTGAAATATGTTAGCACGTAGGTGCCTTCACGCATCTTGTTGATTTCGTAAGCGAACTTCTTGTTGCCTTGATTTTCGCTAGACTCAATCGTACCGCCACACTTCTCAATGAAAGCGTTTACCTTAGCGATTGTTTGCTCTTTAGCTTCGTCGCTAGTGTTGCTCTTGATGATGTAGTACAATTCGTATTTCATTTTTCTCTCTCCTTATGGTCTTTGGCTCTAAACGAGCAAGGAATTTGGCTGCTAAACGCTAACCAAACTTTTCGACATTGCAAGTATAACACAAATAAAGATTTATTGCAAGTGCTAATTTTACAATTTTGCCGTAAAACAACAAAAAACTCACCCCGAAAGGTGAGTTATGCACCGAGTTATCCACAATTGTGGAAAACTATGTGGATAACTAAGTGGAAATCTCAACTCATTTTGCAAAACTTGTCACTTCTTGCCGAGATTTTCTAAGTTAATTATTCGAGTTATCCCAAATCAATGTAGAGTCGCCTTCGGTTGCAACGACTGCTTCTAGGGTGATTTTAAGCGTGCTGCAACCCTGGTCATTAGAAGTAGTAGGAATATAAATTCCACTGCAAAAGTCTTGTCTAGTATCACTATATATTTTTGTAAGCAAATCTGCACTTGAACCTTGCCCTAAATAGTAATATCCGTCAATTAGCGTCCAACCGGATTGCAGTCCTTTTATTTCGAGTTCGATATTACACTCTATTTTTAATCTAACAAATATCCATGCTGACGAGATATTGGATATATTAAAGCTAATTTCTCCCGCAAGCTTGTCGCCTGCTACATTATTTTGGCAGCACAATGTCGCTGTGACGCTATTCGTATTTTCACTATAGCTAGTTCCACCTATTTGCAAAGTTGCTATTATGGACGCAGGCACAACGGGATCATAAAATTTAAACATCAAGTAGCCGTCCTTATCGCTGACAACTTGCTTAAAATTGTCTGGACAAGTTACATTGTTTGAATTTGTTTTCCAATAGATTGTGTTTACTCCTGAAAGTATGGTATCTTTCGATAATGCCGAACCACCTTCAACATATACAATGTCATCAACTCGACTAGTTAATTTTGCATACAAAACAAATTCGTCCTTTATTTTTTCCGTGTCCCATTTAGCAATAATCATTTCGTTATTGTTAACCAATGGGGTGAAACTAGTTATCTTTGTTTCATTTACACCAGTCCCCACATACCAACCTAAAAAATATTGCGAAATATCACTATTCGCATTTGCAGGCTTACCCTTGAATGTTGGCATAACAATATAACTACCACATTCTGTTGTCTTTTTATAATTTGAGCCAGATTTGCCGATTTCAAAACAATATTCATTTACCATTATATTTGCAAAATAGTCATCCAATTCTTTAAATTCCGTAGGTAAATTCAAACTGAAATTGAACTCCAATGCTTTGGTTGAAGCATTATCTATTCTTTCTTTTAATAATCGTAATGACACTAGTTGATGCCACTCGTTGTCAGTTCCTTGATATTTCCAAACTATATAGTCATTTATTATTGCCAACTCAATTTGTTTTTCGTTTAGCCCACCTCCTTGCTCTATTTTAATATCATCCACAGTCGCAATATTTTCCCAATCATTATTTCTACACGACCATTGAATATAACCGTTTTGCTCTCGCACTTTTATCTCCGCATCAGCCTGACAACCAGCAAACAAGGTAACAATTGGCAATAGCATCAAACACATCATTAAAGCGAATGCTCTCACCTTTTTCATATATTTTCTCCTTTTACATATACTAACGTTATTATACTAGGTCTATTGACCTAAATCAAGTCTTTTGACCTAAAATGTTTTAACATAATTGTATGGAATTTAAAGAAATAGTAAAAGATATCTTGGTGACATATGGGTACAGCCAACAAAAATTGGCTGACGAATTGAACGTCAATCAGACAACAGTGAGTCAATGGCTATTAGGACGCAAAAAACCATCATACGATAGCATTGAAATGATGTACAAAAAATTTAAAATAACTCCAAACGAAATTTTCGGGGTTGAATAGGGCGACAGTCGCCTTTTTTGTTTTCATTAATTGATACTCATCCGCATAAACATAAAGTATGGAATATGGGCGAAAGCAAAGGTTGTTGATTGGAGTTGCCACATTGGTGGTGTTTTGCGTGGTGGTCATATTTGCCACAATACCAGCTGTCTTTGTGGACAAGTCGCCCAAATGGCAAAAGACTGTTTTGCTCGATGCAGGACATGGCGGACGAGATGGTGGATGCGTGGGTGCGAACGGCAGCATTGAAAAGGAATTGAATCTCGCATACACACTGGAAATAAAGCGAATGCTCGAAGACGCTGGAGTGCGTGTGGTTCTGACACGAGCACAAGACGAGGCGCTCTACTCTCCACTTGCTCGCAACAAAAAGATTGACGACATGCAAAAACGTGTGGCCATCATCAAGCGTACAAAACCAGATTTATACATAAGCATACATATGAACTCCACAAGTTACACCTATCGGCAAGGCACTCAAGTGTATTATGGACAAGTGAACGACAGTGGAAAAGGTTTTGCCGAACTACTCGCCAAGACATACAATCGTTTGTTGCCGAACGCTAGCCCAACTGCCAAGTCTGGCGACCTATACATTCTCGATCAGACTAATTTTGCCGGAGTGTTGGTCGAGTGCGGATTTTTGTCCAATGCGGAAGAAGAAGCCAATCTGTTAACCAAAGAGTATCGCCAGCGTGTAGCTTACGCCACATTCTGCGGCGTGATGTTGTGTCTGGGGTTGAAAACCGCTTAAGTCTTGACATTGCGAAAAATTGTGCTATACTCTCACACGACTAGATGAGGAGATACAACCCTCGCATAAAAGGAAAGAAGTATGGAAAAGAATTTGACTCAAAAACTCATTAATAAAAATAGCGAAAAAACACATTGTCATGCATCCGCTGCAAAAGCTTATGAACAGATGAAAAAAGCACAGGCAGAAAAAAATAAAGACAACAACAAGAAAAAACCTGCAAAAATGATTATAGAACGCTAATTTGTAAAAAAATGACCGCTAAGTGCGGTCTTTTTTCATTTTAAATATTCTTATTAATTCAAAAGTGATAACCACCAGTTCGGCAACTATTGCGAAAATGGATTTGTAGCAAATGCCATAAACCACCCAAATTATACTATTTGCAAAACTAATAATAGTGTAGAGTTTTAGACTGCTCTGCCAATAACCATACGTGAGATTGACGCTTGCCACAATTGACATAAAGTCGTACCAATATCTAAATCCCAAAACTCCAAAGCCAACAGCAATCAATATACAGATTGTCAGCGACCAATAGTTATGCTCAGCACCACGTTTATTATCTATGTAAAACCAAACAAGTCTTGGCAAGGTCGCCACGTTAATAAGCGCACCCGTTGCAGAGCCTAAAAGAAAATAATGAGTGAAATAACAGAGCGTGTTTATCATACCCAAAATTAAGACCTTCCGTTTATCTCTAACGAAAAAAGACGGTACGACAGCGCCAATTGCTAAAACCATAAATATCTGTGAAATGATATATTTAGTCGTCCACATTAAAATTTCTCACCTCATATATCTTACCATGCTTTGACGTGGTGACAAAGTGTGCCTTGAGAAAATGCTTTGCGCACTTTTCGCCAATAGGAGTGACGCAATCCATTACGACATGTGAAATGTGTTTACCCTGCGAGATTATTTTTTCAACTTTATCGCAGAAACCTTGCCACAACTTTTTCACCGCAATGCCATTCTGAAATTTTTTATCCAGCGCAATTGACGTGAACAGGCATTTATTCTCACCCAACTTAAATGGCAGTATATCTTCGAGGGTCATCTCATAATCTGGCAGCGTTCCTTTCAAAATTCTGTCGTAGCAATTATCCGTTACAGCCATAAAATTAATATAGCCAACAACACAATCATCATACAAAAGAAAAGTATAGATATCTTTGTTGACACTTAGCCAATCGCAGCAAACATTTTGGTCGCCAACTTCTTCGCTGATAAAAAACTGTTTGTCTATTGCGATTGCCTGCTCAAGCCGCTCATTAGTCACATCATATGCAATGGAAAAATTATTTGCTTTCATTTCCACATAAATATATCACAAAGAAAAATGAAAGTCAAAAATTTATTTTAAATTAAAACCACAGATTTTCGTTTGTAAAAATTTTAGTGTAAAAATATTGGATTTTGCAATTTTTACATCAAAAACAAGTATTTTTGCCAAAAATTTGCACATAAAATACATAGAATTCAAATTTTTAAACGCTTAAAATTATTATTATATATATGTAACACAGACAAACGTGATCTAAACTGCTAAAAAATGCAAGTGATAGAACTTGACAAAGGTTTTCAATATGGTATAATGCTAATGAAATATAAAAGGACGTTACATTATGGAAAAGAACACAATTAACACTGATTACTATAAAGAATCCTTGAACCACGAGATTGCAAAAAATTCTTCTTTGCCAGAGCGAATTTCTGAAAAAGTTGAATACACTCCAGGCGCTGAAAATAAGACAGAGTTTTATATAGTGTCAAATGGTAAACACTATCTGCTTGTGTCAATCAACAATCTTTACACAAAGAAAAGAATCACAGACTGTGTCGTTCCAATTAGAAGAGCAATGGCAGTAAAATATGTTGCTAGCGGAATGTGTGAATTTTACTCAATTCCTTACGACACTAAACACGTATTGCAAGTCGATGTAGTGAATCCTGTCGGCAAGCACGCAACATTAGGAGAACTATTGTTTAAAAATAAGCAAACTGAAAATGGCGAATTGATTATTACTTGCTGTGAGCCAGCTACTCAGCATAGAGAAAAGGAAATTGAAATGGATAGATAATGTAAAAAAAGAATTTGCAAAAGCGAATTCTTTTTTTTAATTATAAATAAATTTACACATAGCATGTTAAAATAAATTTATTGCAATATAATTCAAATAAAGATATATTGCAATGTTAATCTAAATAAATATTGAAATATATAAATAATATTAAATATAAATAAAAAAATATTGAAAAAATAATGATTTTTCACCATTTTGCAGGCAATTTGCAATTATTTAACAATATTTTTTATTATTTTATAATTTTGTTTATTTATTTATATTTAATTCAATGTTTTTTTAATTATATATTTTGTTACATATAACTTACAGACTTAACTTCAAAATAGCTTTGTGGATGACTGCACACTGGACAAACATCTGGCGCTTTTGTGCCAACAACGATATGTCCGCAATTTCTACACTCCCAAACCTTAACTGAGCTTTTTTCAAACACTTGTTTGGTCTCAACATTTTTGAGCAGTGCACGATATCTTTCTTCGTGTGCTTTTTCAATCGCTCCAACTGCTCTAAATTTCTCAGCCAATTCTTTGAAGCCTTCGTCTTCAGCAGTTTTGGCAAATGACTCGTACATGTCCGTCCATTCAAAGTTTTCGCCTTCGGCAGCAGCCTTCAAATTGCTAGCAGTGTCGCCAATGCCTTTGAGTTCTTTGAACCACATTTTTGCGTGTTCTTTTTCGTTGTCTGCAGTGTGTAAGAAAATTTCTGCAATCTGCTCATAGCCTTCTTTCTTCGCAACTGACGAGAAATAGGTATATTTGTTTCTGGCTTGACTTTCGCCAGCAAATGCCGTCATCAAATTTTTCTCAGTTTGCGTGCCGGCATACTTGTTAGCTCCAGCATCGACCTCACGTTCGCTAACTTTAATAAGAGCAGTGCCATCTCGACGGCATTTTGGACAAACAGCTTGCTTGCCGGCTTCCAATTCAAATTCTTCTCCACACACATTGCATTTGTAAATAATCATTTTCATAATTTTTTCTCCTTTTTCATTTGTTGTTTTATCATTCAAAATTGATGACCTATCGGTATAGGTAGTGTGCAGCAATTTTTCTGCCAGCGAGCCACCTACTTTCCCATAAAATTCGCCATACAATTCATTAATTTCTGGATTGTCGCAACTTATTTTGATTTTCTTATTCTCATCACAGTCATACAAGCCTTTAATACGAGCAGCGTTGACGTTAGTCTCGTCACCGATATGTTTAGGCTGACCACCACCGCCAATGCACCCACCTGGACAAGCCATTACTTCAATAAAATCAAAATGCTCACCATTATCAATTCGAGCAATAATTTCTCGTGCATTACGCATGCCATAAACAGATGCCACACGCAAAGATTTGTCGCCAATAAATACAGTCGCAACTCTCAGACCGTCATAACCACGCACATTCTCAAATTTCACGAAATTAGCAGTAGGATTTGAGTTTGTTGTAAGTTTGTACATCGTACGCAGTGTTGCTTCCATGACACCGCCAGTATTGCCGAATATAGCTCCAGCACCCGAACTCTCTCCCATAAAGTCGTCAAACTTGTCGTTAGGTAAATTGTTTAAATCTATCTTTTCTTCTTTTGCCCAACTTGCCAACTCTCTAGTGGTGAGAATGAAATCATTGTCACGCATAGCAGGCTGATTGTTATACTTGGCAGTTGAGTTGAGCTCGGCACGTTTGATTTCCATTTTCTTAGCCGTGCAAGGAGTAATTGTTACGTTTACGATTTTGCTTGGATCTATATTTTTGCATTTTGCAAAATACGTTTTAATTGTTGCACCTTGCATGCTGATTGGGCTTTTGCAACTAGACAAATGCGTTCTTAGTTTTGGGAAGAAAGTTTCAACAAACTTCACCCATGAAGGACAGCAACTTGTAAACATAGGCAAGTCTTCTTTTACCTGCAGTCTTGTCATAAGTTCGTTTGACTCTTCCATAACTGTAAGGTCAGCGCCGAAGTTGGTGTCAAGCACATAGTTGAATCCAAGTTTACGTAAAAGAGCGACCATTTTGCCCTGCACAAAACTGCCGTATGGCAAGCCAAACTCTTCGCCAATTGCCACTCGCACGGCAGGGGCTGTGGAAACGATGAATATCTTCGATTTGTCAATCATTGCAGATTTTAGGGCTTTGTAGTCCAGCCTTTCCACAATGCTATTTGTTGGACAAGCATTTGCACATTGTCCACAATTTACACAAACCGCTTTGTTAGTGTTTCTTAAATCATAGTGGTCGAGAACAGACATGTATTCTCGGCACACACGTGCACATTCTCCGCACTTTATGCATTTATCTTCTATTCGCACAATGGACGGATTGTCTTTGTCGATAGGCACGCGCAAATATTGGTCGGTAAATTCCAAATTTTTCTCCTAAGTGTTAAGCGGTGATGCCGTTTGTAATGAACACGTATCCGCTCTCAGTGTTAATGATTAGCCTTGCCACAGTGTTAATATCTGCCCCATAAGCGTAGCACATGTAAACATTGCCTTCGCTGTGTTCCATACGTCCCACGCCTGCATATATTTCTGGCGTTGTGGTGGAAACGATTGTAATCGCATATTTGTCGCCATTTGGATCTTCAGCTGGCGAGTTGCCTTTCGGTGCGAGTATAGACACTGGTGCACCTTTGGTTGTAATTTTGCTTTCTGTATCAGCTATGTTGTGGAATGAAACATAAACCTTGCTCGAAGCCGATCTTGACTCAACATTAGCATAGTCAACGCCTTTAAGATTGACTTCGCCTGATTTGGTGGTGACAAGTGCTTGACGCAGACTATTTGAGCCGTTGTAATAGCCCACATTATCAGCAAAAGTCACATTTATATTGCCCGAGCCAGTTGTCACGTCCACATATTCAGTGGCCGAGTTGACTGTCACTGCACCTGAAGCTGTGGAAAGAGACAATTTGCTATTTGCTTTGTTGATTGCAATCTTTCCATTGGACGAATACAAATCGCAGTACGCATTGGTTTCGTCAATGTTAATCGAGCCTTCGTTAGTAATGTTGATATACGCACCTGCGTTCACTTTGTTTAAAGTTATATTAGTATTTACTGCGTTGGCATCGATGTCGTTTATTGTGTTTATATTAATTCTTCCGCCATTGCCAGTGTAGACAAGGCTGTCAACTTTGGTGGCACTAAGATAACCGGTTGATGAGTTGTCCACAACAAATTCACCAAATGTGTATCCGTTTGTGCCTTTCTCAGTAAAATTCACTTTACCTTTACTCATGGTTATATGAGTTTTAGTCAAATTCAATCTTGAACGCTCGGTCGTCGTAATAGAACCTGCGTTAATCTCTGCACTGAGATTGCCTGTTAAGTTTACATTATCCAACACTACAGAGCCAGACTTGGTGAGAATGGATAGATTGTCGTGTTCAAAATCGTAATCTGCGCCAATTGTCATAGCACCTGAACTTGATTCAAGTCTTATCGTTTCCGCATCGGAAACAAGTGTGGCTGGAATAAAGATGGTGACATAACATTTGCCACGGAGTTTAAGCCCCTCTGGTTCGTAAACGGTGCCGATTAGTGAGTTGGTTGAGTGATCAAACTCAAATTCGTATTTCACGTCGCCCTGATTAGCTTTCACTAAGCCGAACAGATCTCGTGACATTGTCGCCGTAACTCGATTGTTCTCCTGGTCTGTGACGACTACATTTAGCTGATAAGCGCCTGACTTCAACACAATGTTCTCAGTCGTGAGCCCTACGACGCTAGCACTGGAAGAAATCTCTTTGTTTTTGCTATAGTTCGCCAGTCGATAGCCGAAAAGCGAATGCGCAGGCATAACGAAAAGATAGCCTACAAATATCAAAAACAACGCCAGCAAAATGCCAACGACAATCATCAGTGCGATTCCAACTTTTTTTACGACCTTCAAATCAAACTCCTTTATTCAACGATTGCTTTGATACGACGTACACCTGCCGAGCTTGCTTCTTGTTTGGCAATCTTAAACTTGCCAATTAGTCCTGTATGTTCAACATGTGGTCCGCCACAAATTTGAAAATCTAAATCTCCAATTTTATAGATTGTTACAAGTTCGTTTTCGTCTGCCTTGTGCACACCGTATGCGCCCTGCGCTTTGGCTGTGTGGAAAGGCATTTCCAAACGCTCAACCTTGATATCTCTAGCGATTGCATCGTTGACAAATTTTTCCAACTGAGCAACTTCTTCATCCGTTAGTTTTCTGTCAAAATTGAAGTCAAAACGCAAACGTTCACTTGTGATATTGCTGCCCTTTTGCTCGACATGAGTGCCGAACATTTTTCTAAGGCCTGCAAGCAACAAATGGCAAGCAGTGTGCAGACGGACAGAGGCTTCACTGTTGTCAGCAAGGCCGCCCTTGAATGCACCGGCACTTGTAGTGCGTGCGAGTTCTTGGTGTGCCTTGAACGCTTCGTCAAAGCCTTCTTTGTCGACCGTGTAGCCATTTTCTTTTGCCATTTCAATCGTCATTTCAATTGGAAAACCGAACGTGTCAAAAAGTCTAAATGCCGACTTGCCGTTTATCACCTTTTCTGGCACGAAATCGGCGTTTTGTGACTGCATAAAAGCGTTTTTTCGCTCAATGCCGTTTATCACTTTGTCAAATTCACGGTTGCCAAGTTCCAACGTCTTCAAGAATTTTTCTTCTTCTTTG
Organism: uncultured Clostridia bacterium; assembly: GCA_934747805.1. Taxonomy (GTDB): domain Bacteria; phylum Bacillota; class Clostridia; order Christensenellales; family UBA1242; genus HGM11372. The sequence continues at coordinate 90,371 of CAKVHC010000001.1, forward strand.
TTAAGCTCGTCCACGATTTTGTTTTGGTTTTGAGCGAGTTCAGGATAGTCATTTTTGAAATATTCAACATATCCGCAAGCAATTTCACCCAAATGACCCGCATCAATGCCAAGTTTGCGCATATGGCGAATGGCACGACGAATCAATCGGCGTAGAACATAGCCTTGTCCAACATTGCTAGGCACAATTGCCTTTTCGTCACCAAGAATGATGACTGATGTACGAATGTGGTCAGCAACAATTCTGAATGACGCTTGCATTTCTTCGTCCATATACGATTTGCCTGACAACTTTTCAAGCAAGCTAATGGTTGGTGCGAATACTTCGCTGTCAAACACGGATTTGAGCCCGTTGAGCGTAACGAGAGTACGCTCCAAGCCCATGCCAGTGTCAATGTTTTTTTGTTTGAGTGGTTCAAATTTGTCGCCGTCATGGTTAAACTCCATAAACACGTCGTTCCAGATCTCCACCCAACGACTGTCTTCCGGATCAAACACCTTTGGTGCTGGATTGTTGTCATCCACCCAGTAGAACATTTCACTATCACTGCCGCAAGGTCCTTTAAGTTCCATATTTGGCCACCAGTTCTCTTCCACGAGCGCAACACGTTCACGCGGCATGCCGCACTTAATCCATGTGTCTATGGCCTCTTGGTCTTTTGGCACTAGTGCGTTGCCAGCAAAAACAGTAACGGCCAGACGTTCACGGTCAAGATTGAGAACGGAAGTCAAAAACTCATAACTCCATTCAATCATTTGTGTTTTGAAATAATCTCCGAGTGACCAGTTGCCTAGCATCTCAAAAAATGTAAGGTGACAAATATCGCCCACTTCATCAATGTCGCCTGTACGCACGCATTTCTGCACATCGCACAAACGCTTGCCCATAGGGTGCGGCTGACCCAACAAGTATGGCACTAGTGGATGCATGCCAGCCGTGGTAAACAACACACTAGGGTCGTTTTCTGGAATAACGCTTGCTGATGCGATACGTTTGTGCCCTTTGCTAGTGTAAAAGTTAAACCATTTATCTAAAAGTTCTTGTCTTGTAATCATAAATTATTTGCTGTCCTTCAAACTTACAGTTTCGTTGTAAATCAAATTGTTTTTATCTGCTTTGGTGTCGAGTATGTAATAGCCCATACGGACAAATTGCATCTGTTTATCTGCCTTGACTTTAGTGGCAAATTTTTCGATAAATCCGTGACGGACTTCTCGAGAATTCGGATTGACAATCTCAGCCAAACGATCTGGATCAAAAGCTTCGCCTATCTTCAAAAGGTTGTTGAAATGATAGGTAGTCATAGGCACGCTATCAACCACGCTCACCCAATGAATTGTGGCTTTTGGTTTAGCACTGCCGTCAGTCACGATTGAACATTCAAGGTGGTCGATTTCGCCTGCGTCGTTTTTCACCACTTTGTCGCAGCGAATGATATAGCATCCCATTAGGCGTACAACATTGCCAGGATACAAACGGAAGAATTTTGGTGCTGGTTCTTCCATAAAGTCTTCTTTCTCAATATAAAGCTCACGTGCAAAGACTGCCGTATGATGACCAGAATTCTCGACAGTTGGGTTGTTGCTGATATTCACCTTTTCAGTTTTCTTTTCTGCATAGTTGGTGATAACCACTTTCAATGGGTTAACAACAGCCATAACACGTTGTGCGGTCTTGTTCAAGTCTTCACGCACGCATGCTTCCAAAATGTGCGGCTGCACAAGGCTATTAGATTTGCTCACGCCGATACGTGTGCAGAACTCACGCACGCTGCTAGCAGGGTAACCTTTACGACGTAGAGCACGTACGGTTGGCAAGCGTGGGTCGTCCCAGCCGTCAACATAACCAGAATTGACGAGCGTGTTTAGGAAACGTTTACTCATAACAGTGCCGTCAATATTCAAACGTGCAAATTCGATCTGTCTAGGTTTGCCAGCGATGGTGCGGCAGTGTTCAATCACCCAATCATACAATGGACGGTGATCTTCAAATTCCAGCGAGCATAATGAGTGAGTAATATTTTCGATAGCGTCTTCCAATGGGTGTGCAAAATCGTACATTGGATAAATGCACCATTTGTCGCCTGTGCGGAAATGTGACGTGTGCAAAATGCGATATATTACAGGGTCACGCATATTAATGTTTGGGCTTGCCATGTCAATCTTGGCACGAAGCACTTTTTCGCCATCCTTAAACTCGCCTGCACGCATACGTGCAAACAAATCAAGGTTCTCTTCAATCGAACGATTGCGATATGGACTATCAGTGCCAGGTGTGGTGAGTGTGCCACGTGTCGCACTGATCTCTTCTGCACTCAGGTCGCACACGTATGCCAGACCTTGCTTGATGAAGTCCACGGCGGTTTCGTAAATTTTCTCGTAATAGTCGCTCACATAAGCGCACTTATTCCACTTGAAACCTAGCCACTTAATGTCTTGCTTGATAGATTCAGCGTATTCTTCCTTTTCTTTGTTTGGGTTGGTATCGTCAAAACGCAAATTGGTGATGCCACCGAACTTCTGTGCGGTCAAAAAGTCGATGCAGACGGCTTTTGCGTGGCCAATATGCAAATAACCCGTTGGTTCAGGTGGGAAACGGGTGATAATCTTCTTTAAATGTTTTTTCTCAATGTCTTCAACGATTGCTTGCTCGATAAAATTGCTTGGCTTAATTTCGTTCATAATAGAATGCTCCTTATATCATTGTATTATATCAAATGCGTCACGATTAGGCAATAAAATAGAAACATAAATTGCATTTTGGTTTAGTTTTTTTGCTTAGTTTGTAAATACGTTCGTTTCTGCCACAAGAGAGAGCAGATTGCAGCTTAGTCACCTAATATAAAAACAAAAAAAGTGGTGCTACCCACTTTTATTTTATTCTTTAAAGCATGATGTTGCAACTAGTAGACATTTACAAAATTATTCCAGACTTGCACCGCAATTAGGGCATTTTTTGTCGTCTGGACTGAGTTTGCTATTGCAATATGGACAATGACGATTCAAACGCTCTACTTCGGCCGCTTCTTTTGCTTTTTCTTCAGCAGCTTTGGCTTCTTCTTTCTGTTTGCTCTTGATCACAATCATAATGGCACCTGCAATGCAAGCAGCAAGTGCTATGCTGGCAACAGTGATAATGGTTATGTTGATTTTTTTGCCATTTACACAACTGATATACTCACCATCGTCTGTCAACGGAATGTTTTTGTAGTCAATGTTGATAGAATCTGTGTTGGCTGTGATAGGCTTGGAGTTGACTGCAAATTGCATAACGTCGCCAATACGGATTGAACTTATGGTTTCTGCAGTGTAGACATAGAAAGTGTAACCATTCAAATCTTTCTCCACGCCAGTTGCATCAGTGTACTTGATAGTATACGTAAAATACCAGCGGTCGCTGTCCTCACTGTAGAATCTATCTGTCACTACGCCGTCAACCACATATCCTTCGTTCGATTCGGCGTACTCGATCATGTCTAGATAGTATTCACGGTCAACTTCAATCTTTTTGATGGCCTGATTGTTTACACCCAACGTAATTGAAAGAGTGACAATCAAGAATACCGCCATAAACATAAGCGTTGCCAAAAATGAAAGAATGCCGGCACGCCTTTCATTGATCACGTAAAAATTAGGTCCAATATGAAATCTCATTGGGCCATGTGAACGTCTACCGCCACTGCCTGAACTTCTGTGAAAACCGCCTCCGAAACTGCTGCCGCCTGAAAAGTGACTACCGCCACCACCGCCGTGTGAACCACTTGGCATAACTACCTCCTAAATTGTTTAAAGATGAAACGCAATGTTATCATCAATAACCTTTAAATATATTTTTATTATAACAAAATAATTGTTGAAAGAAAAGAGTTTTTTTATTTATTTTAAATTAATAAAAATATTTTTAAAAATAATTAATTCAATTCTTTTAATTTAATAAATTTAATAAATGGCATTTTAATTGCAGAAATAGTTAAATAATAAATATTTTTTTCTAAATCTGTTATTTTAAAAGGATTTTTACTTATTTTTTTCTTATTTTCTTTCATTTTTTCAATGCTGCCGAACAATTTTAATTCGCTTTCAAAATCTGTCCAGCACATAGTGTAAAAATTATTTTTATTTTTTTCTTTTTGTTTATTTATTTTTTTTATTTTTTTTGGGAAAAATCTTTCTGCTATTTTTTCATCGTACTCTTTGACTATTTGCACGTCCAGCCCGAGTGGGCGTTTGTCAACTGCAACAGCCACTAAATTATTGCTATGCGAAATGTTGAAATAAAATTCGTCGTTCAATAGTCTTGGTTTGCCAGATTCGTCACGAACGATCTCAAGCGAATCAAGGTCTAATTTGTAAACCTTCTCGGTCAAAAATCTCAGCATTAGATACGAAGCAAATGTGCGGGTCTTGTCTTCAACACTTTTGTACTCTTCTATTCGCTTGGCAAAATAAGGCGAAGCCACCTTTTCGCCGTCATATTTAAAATTGTAAATATCGTATACACAAACTTTCATACTCATTATCAACTCCATTATATCTAATTTTACATAATTTGCAAACTATTGAAAAATATTTTTTGACTTGACGCCACAAAAATGCTAAAATTTGGTTAGGAGAATACTATGTGCTTCAGGTTTATTACCTACAATAAATTTAAGGAAGACAAATGGGAAGAGTTGAGCCCTGAAGAACGACTCAATACTTATCAGAAGTTGGAAAACATTCAAGCGAAGAAACTGGGTCGACCTGCCTACACCATTACACCGAATTATTCGTGGGCGGAAAACGTTAACGGCGAGTGTTCAAGCAAATATAAGACAATTCAAATCAATCAACGTTTTTTGTACGAACCTGAACTCAGATTTTTGGGGATGATGACAATCTTTCACGAAGGCAGGCACGCTTTCCAATACGAGAGCTGTTTCGGCGAGAACGAGCCATTCAGGTTTAGCCGAGCATATAGATGGAAACGCAACTTTGAGGGTTACATTAATGGGCTGACGGACAAATACTCGTTCTACTCAATGCAGCCTGTCGAGCTCGACGCCAACAAATACGCCATTAACCGAATGCTAGACTTTCAGCACCGCTTCCGCTATGAGCCGCTCTATCACCGCACTCTCACCTTTAAGGAAAACGCTATGGAAAACGCCAAAGATGTGGCACGCAAAGAGCTAGGCATTTTCTACAAATGGAAAGTCGCACGCCGCACCAAACGTGAACGTGAAAAAAATCATTATGAATAAAGGAAACATTATGAACACTGGCAGAGCGATAGCAATGAGAATTTCTCAATTATTAGTGCAAAACAATATGTCGCAATATCAACTATCTAAAAAGGTTGCCTTGCCCGAATCAACTTTGCGATCGATAATTAATGAGAAATGTAAAACGGCAAATCTTGACACAATTACATTAATATGCCAAGGCTTTGAAATCACATTGTCACAGTTCTTCGATAGCCCGCTATTCTCAATGGAAAATTTGGATCTATAAAAAAAAGAAGCGCAATGCTTCTTTTTTAGTCTTTGAATGCCTCTTTGTTTTTGGTCATATAGTTAATGCCTGAGATGATTGTGAGCAAGACGCTAATGCCAAGGAATACATTGCACACCCACATAAGCACAGTGTTGAATGTGCAGACACCTATTTCAGTCATAAGCAGTGAATAGAGCAAGAAGCCAGTGAGTGCCACCATTTGCGAAACGGTCTTATACTTGCCAAGTTTATCAGCGGCAATCACCACGCCTTTTGTGGCAGCGAGTTGACGAAGAGCCGCCACCATAAACTCACGACCGATAACGATTGTGAGCGTAATCACGCCAAAATACATATTGACTGTGCCGTCAGCGACAATCATAAACAGCACGGTGCTGGTCAAAAGTTTGTCGGCAATCGGGTCAAGGAATTTGCCGAAATTGGTGATAAGGTTATATTTGCGAGCAATCTTGCCGTCTAGCATATCTGTAAACGACGCAAGCAAGAAAAGCACTAGTGCCACCACTTTGCAATATGGGAACATTGGCACTAGATAGAAAAGCATAATGAATGGAATCATGATTATGCGGCTGAGCGTGAGTTTGTTGGGTAGATTCATATTTTCTCCTTAGATTTAATTCATTATAACATTGAAATCTGCTGTTGTAAAACAAAATAGACAAAAAAACTGCTCACGGCAGTTTTTTAGTTTGGAAACAATCTATCAAGGTCGTCAAGGGTGACCAAAACTTGACGTGGTTTTCCGCTTTCCATTTTCGATACTAAATGGTGATATTCCAGTTGGTCCATAATGCGACCAGCTCGTGCGAAGCCGACGCCGAACCTACGTTGGATGCCCGATGCCGACGCCGAGTTGGATTCGATGAAATATCTGAGCACTTGTTTAGCGAGTGGGTCGAGTTGGGTGTTCATTTCGCCTGACGTAATTGGGTCGTCTTGTTTGGCAAAAATTTCTTTTTCAATGTTGGCATCAAACTTGGCAGGGTTGTTCATTTTGACGAAATCTACGATTGCATTAATCTCTTCGCTAGACACATACGCACCTTGTACACGGCGTGGCACTGGAGCGTCGTTAGGTTTGAAGAGCATATCGCCCTTGCCGAGCAAACTTTCTGCGCCTGCACAGTCTAGCACTGTCTTGCTATCTGCAAAGTTGGTGAGTGCAAATGCGATGCGACTTGGGAAGTTGGTCTTGATTGTGCCGGTGATAACATCGACACTTGGGCGTTGGGTGGCAACGATTAGGTGAATGCCACTCGCACGAGCCTTTTGAGCGAGGCGCATGAGTCGTTCTTCAATCTCACGCTTGTTTTCACTCATAAGGTCAGCCAGCTCGTCAATGATGATGACAATATATTTCATCTTTTCGAGCGTGCCGTTCTTCACCAAATCCATATTGTTGTATTCTTTAATATTTACGACATGGTGCTTTTGCAGGATCATATATCTGCGTTCCATCTCCTTGATCGCCCAATTGAGTGCGTTAATGGCTTGAGCCTTTTCCGTGATGACGTGTGGCGTGAGCAAATGTGGCAAGCCATTGTAGTTGGAAAATTCTACACGCTTAGGGTCGACCAAAATGATACGCAAGTCGTCCGGACTAGCCTTGTATATCATGGACAAAATCATGGTGTTTAGGCAGACGGATTTACCTGAACCAGTCGAGCCTGCCACCAGCACATGATAGAGTTTGTCAAGGTTGCAATATTGGATATTGCCCGAAATGTCCTTGCCCAATGCCATGCAAATTGGACTCTGACGGAGCCAATAATCCTTGCTGGAAATAATCTCTTGCAAATATACTGGGCTGACCTTGTCGTTAGGCACTTCAATGCCGACTGCGTTCTTGCCTGGAATTGGGGCTTCGATACGCACAGCACCGTTTGAAGCAAGTGCATAGGCAATGTCTTCAGCATGACGGTCAATCATCTTGACCGAAATTCCGCTCGGCATACTAAGTTCATAGCGTGTAACAGCAGGACCTTTCGTCACGGCAATAACCTTGGCTGGCACTTTAAACTCTTCAAGCGACTTTTCTAGGCGGTCAATGTTGTCTTGCGTCTTTGCCGAGTCGTCGTCATCTGTCTTTTCCACGAGTTTGAGCAGGCTGACAGGTGGTTTGACATAAGGTCGGCTCTCTTCCACCTTGACCGGCTCGACAGGGGTCGGATTGTATGCTGGTTGTGTAGGTTGGCTCAAGCCTGTGCTATATGTTGGCTCGCTAGGAGCAAAGATTGGTGAAATAGGCTCTCGTGTCTGCGAGTTTATCTCACGTGGAGTTGATTCAAATATCCTATTAGGTTCATTATATTGATTTTGTTTCGGCTGATAAGCCTCTGCATCCTTTCGGCTCAGTGCGTCTGCAGCCATTTTGTCGTAATCGATTGGAGAGTCGTTTGTCTCTGTTTCACTACTTTCAATCTCACTATCCAACTCCTCGATCTCATCATAGTTTTCATCAAGCGAATTATCCACAAATTCATCAACTTTGTGGATAGGTTCTGCGTTCGACACAGAAATGTCTTCAGCTGGCTTACGATTGAAATTGTTTATCTCGTCCGGACTGCGCTTTATGGTCTTTGGAGTGGAATATGCCGAATAATCAATCTTAGATTCGTTCGACTCCACTTTGCTAGGCGTGTATTGAGACTTTATTGCTTCATAATCGCTATTACGATTGGTGTTGACAAAAATGTCGCTATCCGACTTTTTCACAGGTGGTGGCGGAATCACTGGCTCAGGCGGAGTCAAAATGTATTCTCGTGTTAGTTCTGGTCGGCTGGCAGGTTTCTTTGGCAAAACGTCCGGCATATCGCTCGAAATTATCTTTGCTTTGTTGTTGCTGAGCCCCAACTTGATGCGTGCAATCTCGGCTTTGTCTTTTTCATTCTTGGCGTCGAGTGTGATTGGCTGGGGTTCTTTGTAGTCTTGAATTGGGATGAAACTCAGAGTCGAAATCTGCGACTGCTTTGGCGAGTATTTTTGGCGTGCCACATATTCTATGAGCAAGCTTACGAAAATTGTAAGCATTATAGCCAAAGTGATATACGTTCCTACTTTGCCGAGTAATTTAACTATTGGGTGCAAAATTACGCTGAGCAGCAGTCCGCCCGCACTTATTCCCGACGAGTAGGTCATATCCAAAAATTTGCCATATGGCTGCAAAACATAGTCATTGCACAAAATGAGTTGCAAGATGAGCATTAGGGTCAAGAATATGATTGAAAGATAAACAACATAGCGTTTGTTGACCTTGTATTTCTTCACTTTGATAAGGAATAGCGAGATGATGATTGTGCACACGAGTGCTGGGTAAATCACCAACCCAAACACGCCCGTGAAAAAGCGCTTAAATATATCGACAGGCAAGACGCACAATACGAAAGCAAGCAAACATACACCCGCAACAATCCATTTGGCATTAAACTTGCGTTTTGGCTTATCGGGTTGCTCGGTGCGCTCCTTTTTGACGCGTTCTTTTTTAGGCTTTTCAGGTTTTGGCAATTTTGAAGTGGAAGTGTAAATCGGCATAGACAAACCCCCTTATGCCTAATTATAAACAAAAAATAAGAAAAAAACAATTAAATTATGGACATTATGTTGTCACTGACGCTAACAAGTTGTATTCCGACACGCGTGTAGGCGTTAATCACGCTAGGCAGAGCCTCCAAAGTGTGCGCGGTTGGGTGCATTAGAATGAGATTGCCGTTTTGAATCTTTTTGGTGGCGCGCTTGAAAACCAAATCGCTCGACTTATCTCGCCAGTCAATCGTGTCCAGCGTCCACATAATAGTTTTGTAGTTGAGTGTGTTGCAGATTTCCACAGTGGTGCGGTTATACGCCCCGCTTGGTGGTGCAAAAAGCGTCATTTCCACGCCCGTCAACTGCTTGATAAGGTCATGGCAGGTAGTAATTTCCTGTCGCTGACGTTCAACGCTTATTTTATCGTGGTCTTTGTGCAAATATCCGTGATTGCCTATCTCGAATCCGTTATCCACAATTTTCTTAACGAGTTCTGGGTTTCGGCTCGCCCAACTGCCACCCACAAAGAATGTGGCCTTTGCTCCGCCCTCGCTCAGTGCGTGCATAATTGGCTCGATAAACTCGCTCCCCTGATAGACGTTTATCATGAGGCTGGCATTGGGCTTGGTGGTGTCGCCGTTGTAATACACACCTTCCGTCTTGGCACTCGCCACAATCGAGTCAAACGGCAACGCTAGGCACAAAAGTCCCATAAGCATAACGCCGATAATAACATTAGACACCCACGCTTTTCTCTGCATAAAAAAACTCCTATGCTATTTTATGTGAGCATAGGAGCGAAAATGTTATAGTTTTGCAATAAGGCGGAAATCTACACGGCCTTTGTCGTCAATTTTGATGACTTTTACACGAACACGGTCGCCAATCTTAACGACGTCTTCCACTTTTTCCACACGCTTGTCGCTGAGTTTGGAAATGTGAATCATGCCGTCTTTGCCATTGGCCACTTCAACGAATGCACCGAACTGCATAATGCGAACAACTGTGCCTTCGTATTCTTTGTCCATTTCGAATTCCATACAGATGTCTTCAATGATTTTACGAGCCTCGTTAATCTTGTCCATATTACTGTGACTGATGAACACTTTGCCGTCGTCTTCGATGTCAATCTTGACGCCAGTTTTGTCGATAATTTCATTGATAGTCTTGCCACCAGTTCCTATGACTTCTCTAATCTTGTCTGGGTTGATATTGAATGTAACAATCTTTGGAGCATAAGGGCTCAAATGGTCGTTAGGCATTGGCAAGCATTCAAGCATTTTGCCCATGATGTGCATTCTGCCCACACGTGCTTGTTCGAGTGCGGTCTTCAAAATGTCACGGTCAATGCCATGAATCTTCATATCCATTTGGATTGCTGTGATGCCACGTTCTGTGCCCGCAACTTTAAAGTCCATATCGCCAGTAAAGTCTTCCAAACCTTGAATGTCGGTCAAGACGACTACTTTGCCAGTTTCCTTGTCTTTCATAAGGCCCATTGCAATGCCTGCAACTGGGCTGCTGATAGGCACGCCGCCATCCATAAGGGCTAGAGTGCTGCCGCAAACGCTGGCCTGACTAGTAGAGCCGTTGGAAGTGAGCACTTCACTTACAAGACGGATTGCATAAGGAAATTCTTCCACGCTAGGAATCACTGGGAGCAAAGCACGTTCTGCGAGAGCGCCGTGACCAATTTCACGACGACCAGGACTCTTTAATGGCTTAGCTTCGCCAGTAGAATATGGTGGCATATTGTAATGGTGCATATAGCGCTTGGTTTCTTCGTCGTCCAAGCCTTCGAGCTCTTGAGCTTCACTGATCATGCCAAGAGTAAGTGTTGTGCAAACTTGTGTGAGTCCACGAGTAAACACGCCTGAGCCATGAACACGTGGCAATACGCCGTGATCACACCAAATAGGACGCACTTCAGTAGTCTTACGACCATCTGGACGCACGCCGTCGAAAATGATTTTGTGACGGATTTGTTCTTTCTCAATGGCGAACAAAACATTCTTGATGTGTCCTGCGCCGTCTGGATAGATGTCTGCAAAATGATTCAATGTGTCGGCTGTCAAGTCGTCGATAGCGATTTCTCGCTCGCCCTTGTCGAAATGCGTGAGGGCTTCTGCCATTTTGTCGCTAGCGTAAGCACGCACGTCTTTTGCCAAGTCTTCTGGTGGCAAAATTAGGTGAACACGAGTAGACTTTGGCACGCCAACCGCCTTGACGATTGACTCTATCCATTCCACTTGTTTCTTGATTTCTTCGTGAGCAAACATAATAGCGTCAAGCATTGTTTCTTCGCTGACTTGCTTTGCACCTGCTTCCACCATTAAAACGGCTTCACGAGTACCGCTGACTGTCAGGTCGAGTTCGCTATTGTCCATCTCGCTGTTGGTTGGGTTGATGACGAATTTGCCGTCAATGAGTCCAACGTGAACGGCACCAGTTGGTCCTTCGAATGGAATATCGCTGATTGACAATGCAATTGATGAGCCGAGCATTGCATACACTTCCGGGCTGATTTCTGGGTCAACCGACATTGGTGTACATACGACTGCTACGTCATTGTAAAAGCCCTTTGGGAACAATGGACGCAATGGACGGTCAATCAGACGGCTAACCAAGATTGCCTTGTCTGTGGCACGACCTTCACGGCGTTTCCAACCGCCAGGAATTTTGCCAACGGTGTACATCTTCTCTTCGTAATCTACGCCGAGTGGGAAAAAGTCGATGCCGGGACGTGGCTCTTTCGCCATTGTGACATTGACCATAACGGCTGTATCACCGCAACGTACCATACAACTGCCGTTAGAAAGCATGCAATAACGTCCAACTTCCACGCTAACTTCACGGTTGCCAATGGTTGTAGTAAAAATTTGTCTTTCCATATTTCTTTCCTTTTATTTAGAATTTTGCCCCATAAAAATAATAAAAAGGGGGCGAAACAAACACACCCCCATTTTTAAAATTATCTAATACCAAGTTTTTCTTTCAAAGCACGATAGCGATTGATATCTGTGTTTTCAAGATAGCGCAACAACTTTCTACGAGTAGCAGTCATCTTCAAAAGACCACGTGTAGAGTGTTTGTCTTGCTTGTTAGCTTTCAAATGTTCAGTAAGATTAGCAATACGAGCAGTCAAAAGAGCGATTTGCACTTCAACACTGCCAGTGTCCTTCTCGTCCTTACCATATTCAGCCACGATTTGTTTCTTGTCAATAGTTGCCATAAGTTCTCTCCTTTACATAAATTTGCCTAAAACTGTGTCTGCGTCAGAGAATTCGCTAGACAAAGTTTCGGTAATGAAACTAATATACCACACCAAACGCATTTTGTAAAGGGTTTTTGTAAAGCAATTTTTACAATTTTTATATCGATAAACGCTCTCACACGCACAACAAAAAACACCCGCGGGGGTGCTTTTTTACAACTTCTTACCGCACTTTCGGCAGAACTCGTCCTTTGCAGAGTTCACCGTCTGGCAGCTGGCACAAACTTTTCGCACTGGTTCACCACACTTGCTACAGAACATTTCGTCAGCATCAATAGGGTCGCCACATTTTGGACAATTGTTGCCCACTGCATCATCAATGAGTTTGGTTGCGTAGCCAGTAACAACAATTTTGAAGCCGAGGCTAGCCAATTCCCACCCAATGCCCATTACCACGCCGAACGGAACGAACAATACAAATGGAACAATTAGTCGGGCAGTAAAACCGCCACTTTCTTCAAAAGCACCATCGCCCGCTGTGGCAAACAACACGAAGCAAGTAAATACGCCAATTGCACCAATGATTGCTATTGTTAGCCCAATGGTGAGCAATTTCTTTCGCAGAGATTTTGCCTTTTCACAGTTAGCCACATTGCTAACGTCAGCATTAAGATTTTTTATTTCTTCTCTAAGTTTGGTAAACATAGTTTTCTCCTATAAATATATTTTACCATAGGAATTGCATATTGTAAAGTTAAATTTGAGCAGTTGAAGCTTCAATTTCAGCAATTTTGGCTTCCACTTCCGCCACGACGGTGTCTGCCACCTTTGAATAGTCAAACTTGTGGAATTGACTGTTCATTGTGTAATATATCTTATCTTCTTCGGCAGAGTCCATAGAATTATTCAAATCGCAATCATATTCGTACGACGCAAGGCTCACAACCCTATAATCGCCGTCAATTTCAATACTGCCATACACGTAGAATTGTGGGCTTGAATCATCGTCATTTTCGCGACCATACTCGATGACATAATTGCCCTTTTCATTGATTGAAACACAAGTTAGATTGCCGTTTTCTATCTCGTAAATGTATTCATGAAGGACCTCACTCATTTTGCCATCAGCCGTATATGCTAGCAGATTTTTCTTTTCTGTGGTTGTTTTTGTCCAACTCGTGTCGTCGTCATTTTTCTCATACGAAATAAACCCATTGCTTTCTACAACATTGATTGAGTTGTGCGTAGCACTCTTGGAATAGGTAAATTGCTTGCCGTTAGACAACTGTCCCGAGTACATAACATATTCGTCGGTTTTTCTGCCGTTTTTGATTATATTAACGTTGTATGTGAAGTTAGCATATCTATTGTCCAAGTTCATAACGCCCATATACTTTGCCTTTTTCAAGATTGCAATGGCGTCTTCTTTGGTGAGTTTATTGGTCAAAATGTTCATATCTTCACGCATTTCGTCCATAAAATCACGAGCGTCTTCCATTGCCTCAAACGCACTGTCCGCTTGGTCTTGCGTGACGTTCACGTTCGCACAGCCCGCAAAAGTCAATGCGCCCACGCCCGCCAAAAGTCCTATGGCTAAACCTTTAACTAATTTGTTTTTATTCATAATTTTCTCCTTTGTGTACAACATTCTTGTACTTTTACCAAAATTGTACAAAATACTTGTACACTTGTCAATGAAATGGCAAGAGTTTTAGGTGAAAATTTGAAAATAGCGGAGAACATAAAGTTTTATAGGCAGGGAATGAAACTAACGCAAGAAGGGTTAGCCAACCTTTTGAATGGCAAAAAGAGTTTGGTTTCAAACTATGAAAACGGTTACTCCACGCCAGACATAAACACACTGGTAAAACTAGCCGACATTTTCGATATTACTCTTGACGAGTTGGTGGGCAGAGATTTTAAATAAAAAAAGAGCAGACGCTCTTTTTTATTTTACTAATGGTTTGAGTTTTGGCAGGTTTTGGCCACGTGGATAAATGGTTGGAGTGGTGTCCACTTTTTTGATAATCAAAATGTTGCGGTTGCCCATGTCTTCTGGTAAGCTGAAATATTGTTCTTTGGCAAAATAGCCGCCCATAACACTCATTGCATAGAGTGCGGAATTGATTTCTTCCATAGCGCCAGCACCCTTGTAGGCGATAAAGACGCCATTTGGTTTGACGAAAGGCAAGCAATATTCACACAAGGTCACAAGGCTGCTCACAGCACGTGAAACGCATACGTCAAAGGCTTCACGCTTGTCTGTGCGAGCCAAATCTTCTGCACGTGAATGGATTATTTCTGCTTCGATGCCTAGTTCGTCGCATAGCTGTCGCAAAAATATTACACGTTTGTTAAGACTATCGACCAAAGTCAGTTTGATGTCAGGTCGCACAATTTTTAGCGGAATGCCAGGGAATCCAGCCCCCGTGCCGACGTCGATTAGGCTGGCATTCATAGGAATGTCGTTTGCCGAAATTACGCTGTCTAAAAAGTGTTTGATCCAAACTTCCTTTTTGTCGGTGATTGCGGTGAGATTGGTGGTCTTGTTGTAGTCAATCATCATCTCAAAAAACTTGTCAAACTTGGCAACCATTTCGTCCGTAAGGTCGATATTAAATTGTTTGAATAGTTCTTTCATACTTTTATATTATACACCTTTTGCAAAACTTTTGCAATTAATTATATCAAGTTGTGCTGCTTCAAATAAACAAGCAAAACGCTGATATCTGCCGGACTCACACCGCTAATTCGACTGGCAATGCCGAGATTTGACGGAGTCTGTCGACTTAGTTTTTCTCTAGCTTCAAGCCTTAGTCCTTTCACGTCCGAATAATCCAAGTTGGCAGGAAGAAGGGTGTTTTCGTTGGCGAGCATTTCGTCAATCATCTCCATTTGCATCTTTATGTAGCCTTCGTATTTGACTTCGGTGTTCACAATTTCCAACACGTCTGCATTTATGCCGTCAAACACGTCGAAAAATTTTTTGCAACTGAACACGTCCGCTTTGGTTCGCTTGATAATATCCTTTAAACTGATGCCTGTCACCACTTCTTTTTCACCTATTGAGCTCAAATATTCGTTTGCTAGTTTTGGTGAGAAAATTTTACTTAGTTCGGAGCGAGCGGTGGAGAGTTGCTTCAATTTGTTTTTAAATGCACGCTTTTGGCGGGCATCGACTAGTCCATACTTTATGCCATAGTCGGTCAAACGCAAGTCGCAGTTATCTTGACGCAGAATCAGTCTATATTCCGCACGGCTAGTCATCATTCGATAAGGCTCGTCCACACCCTTTGTGATAAGGTCATCAATTAGCACTCCAATGTAGGCTTCGTTTCGTTTCAACACAAAACGTGGCTTGCCGTCTAGATACAACGCCGCATTTATGCCTGCCATAATTCCTTGTGCGCCAGCCTCTTCATATCCGCTAGTGCCGTTGACCTGACCTGCAAAGAATAGTCCTTTCGTAAACCTGCTCATAAGGCTGTGTCGAATGGTGGTTGGGTCAATGCAATCGTACTCAATGGCATAAGCGTAGCGCATAATCTGGCAGTTTTCCAAGCCCTTTATAGAGTGATAAATCTTGTCTTGCATGTCCGCACTGAAGCTTGTGCTCATTCCTTGCACATAAATTTCTTTTGTGGACAAGCTTTCTGGCTCTAAAAATATTTGGTGACGCTCTTTGTCCTTGAAACGCAAAATCTTGGTTTCAATAGACGGACAATATCTTGGGCCAACGCCCAAAATCTCACCACTGAAAACTGGAGCGTCGTTAATGTTGTCTAAAATAATTTTATGCGTATTGGCATTGGTGTATGCGAGATAGCAAGGTCGGTCAAATTTGGTGCTAGTGTAACAACTGAATTTTCGACTCGAGTCGCTGGCCTGCTCTTCAAGTACGCCAAAGTCTACACTGTCCGCATTGATTCGTGCTGGTGTGCCAGTTTTGAAACGATAGAGCTTGTGTCCAGCCTTTTCAATGGCTTGCGACAAATGTTCACTACGCATAAAGCCGTTTGGCCCTGACTTCTGTTGGTGGTGACCGGTGGTGGTCACGCTCTGTAAATATACGCCCGTCGCCACAATCACCGCTTTTGCATAATACGTTTTGCCCAGTGCGGTGGTCACGCCCTTAATCTCGCCGTTTTCAATAATAAAATCGGTCACTTCGCTTTGCACAATGGTGAGGTTTGGTGTGTTTTCCAAAAGCTGTTTCATCTTTTCGTGATATTTGTTCTTATCCACTTGCGCACGCATGGATTGAACGGCAGGGCCTTTGCCGGCATTCAAAAGGCGCATCTGCAATTTAGTTTCGTCAGCCACACGTCCCATCGCTCCGCCCAAAGCAGAAATCTCGCCCACAAGCTGACCCTTTGCTGTGCCGCCAATGCTTGGATTGCACGCCAAAAAACCGATGCTGTCTAGATTGAGAGTGAGCAGCAATGTTTTCTTGCCCATTCTCGCACTTGCATAGCATGCTTCACTGCCTGCGTGTCCGCTGCCTATTACAATAACGTCAAAATTTTCATTCATACTATTTTCCCAAACAGAACTTCTCAAATATTCTGTTGATAATCTCTTCACTCGCCGTTTCGCCAGTTATCTCGCCCAAAGCCTGCCAAGCATATTTCAGATCGGTGGCAATGGCGTCTAGTGTCACCACGTTCAAGTTGTTTTCGGCATTCAAAAGTGCCTTGTTGGCACGCATCAAACCTTCAAGGTGGCGTGCGTTGGTGATATACAACTTGTCTGCCACGAGTTCGCCTTTGAAACTCATCTCGTACAACTTTTGCTTCAACTCGTCAATGCCTTGACCGGTCTTAGCACTAATCTTCAGTCCGTCAGCATAGGTGTATTTATCCGCTTTGTTAAATACAGTCAGCATATTGTCACGAGCACTTAAAGTGTTTGGTTCGTCAGGTGTCACCACATTCAAAATAATGTCGGCTTCGTCCATTTTTTTTAATGCACGGTCAATGCCGATCTTCTCAATAACGTCCTTACTGTCACGAATGCCAGCCGTGTCGTAGAGTTGGAACACTACGCCGTTATACTGATACTGCCCAAATAATACGTCACGTGTCGTGCCGGCAATGTCGCTCACAATTGCAATCTCCTGCCCAGTTAGAGCGTTCAAAAGGCTAGATTTGCCTGCATTTGCCGAACCCACAATGGCCACCTGCACGCCAGAAAGCACTTTTTTGCCTTCGTCATAAGTTGAGATGAGCGATTTCAACTCAACATTAATGCTCTGTAAACTATTTTTCAATCCGTCAATTTCGCTTTGGTCAATCTCGTATTCTGGGTAGTCGATTTTGGCTTCAATGCTTGCCAAAATGTCCTTAATTTTGTTCTGATAGCCCACAACCTTGTCTTTCAACCTGCCAGTGAGCAAAGCAGAACTGTATTGTGCCTGCTTCTCGCTCTCAGCACTCACAAGGTCGCAAATGCCTTCCGCTTGGTCAATAGAAATCTTGCCATTCATAAAGGCACGTAAGCTAAACTCCCCACGATTAGCCATAACAGCACCCAACGAGATTGCGCGGTTGATGACCTTATCTATAACCACCTTGCCGCCGTGACAGTTAATCTCTACCACGTCTTCGCCTGTGAAAGACTTAGGTGCTTTGAAATACACTGCCATTCCGTGTTCAACAAAATCGTCCAAATACAAACTAGCAGGGGTCAACATGTTAGGCACAAACTCTTGCTTGTTGTGATTCATCTCACGCAAAATAGCGAGTGCCTTATCTCCACTAATTCTAATAACTGCAATTCCAGCTTTTCCCTGCCCGGATGCAAGGGCTATGATAGTATCTTTTCTCATAGCCATTATTATATAACAACACAGTCAAAATGTAAACACCTGCACAAAACAAAAAAAGGCATTTTTGCCTTTTTTGTGTTTCTAGAATGCTTGACGCTTGCCAACTTTGCATTTAATGCAGAATAGCCACATAGACAAAATTGCCCAAATCAAATACATATGTCCGCCATTAGCCACTACTGTTTCTATTGCCTCACCGAATGTTCCGCCACTGCTTACAGTTCCGCCGATTGCCATAAAGATGAGCAAGGCTGCCATAATGAAGTTAGCCAAGAACGATAGGAAGGTAACGATTGCCGTGAAAACGTTAATAACCTTGAAGAACTTGTTGTAACGTTTGGTGCAAAGTGAGATGATAAAGAATACTAAATCAATAATTGCAATGGCAATCAAAGCCAAAACGGCAATGTAGATGAAGTATCCAATAAATGTGACAATGCTAGGGTTAAGGTTAGCGCCACTACTGCCCAGCATTGCATCAACGAATACGAAAATTATCAGTTTGATTCCGTCATCTTGCTTGAAAAGATTGCAAGCAGTGATTGTCTCAGCATAACCGTGACCTTCGCTAATGGCTGCTGGCAACAATAAGGTCAATGCAATCAGTGCAGTGATGACAATGCCACGTATCAAGACGGGCTTTAAATATTTTGTCTTTTTCTCTTTACTCATAAATTACCCCACATAAGTTAATTTTAAAATACACCTATTCGCTGTCGCTGTCAACAAATTTGAACAATTTGACTTACATTTGTCCAAAATGATTTTCTATAACTAATAAATGCAGACTTGTCCACAATTATTCATCAAATGTGGATAACAAAAAAAGCACGGTGAGTGCTTTTTTATTTAACAATGAAAACAACGTGTCTGTTTCTTCCTTCGCCAGTGCTTTCGGTGGTGATTCCGTCCATTTCAGCGACGGCAGAGTGAATAATGCGACGTTCGTAGCTATTCATAGGTTCGATAGCAATATTTTTGTGGCTGATAAGCGCCTTGTTGGCAGTTTTCTTTGCCAAATTGATGAGCGCTTGCTCACGGCGAGCCTTATAACCTTCAATATCTAGAATGATGTGAGTGTCAAACTCTTGTTTGCTGACAAGACTGTTGAGAATGTGTTGCAAACTTGACATTCCTTCACCACGATAGCCAATAAGTTTGCCCATATCACTGCCCAAAAGGTTGACAAAAAGTCCGTTTGGAGTGTAAGAGTATTCCACTTCATAGGTTGTGCCTACACGCTTGCATAGTCCCTCAATATACTCGGTTAAAAAGTCTTCGAGCAACTGATTACGCTCGGTAGAATAAGTCTTTTCTTTCTTAGCTTTTTCTTGTTTTTCCGCCTTTTTAGGTGCTTCTGTTACAGTCGCTTTTTCTTCTACAACAGGTTTAACTTCTTTCACAGTTTCTTCAATCACTGGTTCAGTCTTGTCTTGGTATTCGAGCACGACTTTAGCTTTCTTAAACATTCCTCCGGCATCTTTAATGCGGATTGTCACATCTTCACGTTCAAGTCCTAGTTGCAAAAGACCTTGTTGAATAGCAGTTTCCACGTTCTTTGCTACTATTTCTAGTTCTTTCATACTATTCTCCTTTGAAATAATTTCTACTATATTCTACCACTTGCACTTTTGCCTTTTTAGGCTGTTTTGGTGAGCCGTTTGAGTCCTTTTTATTCTTGAAAATAAGGTTAGTCAAAAGACCGGTCAAACAAGTCATAAGTGAGTTGGTGATGAGATATAGAGAGAATATACTTGTGCTAGTCCAAGCAAATATAACCATTACAATTGGCATAACGATAAGCATTGTCAAATTGGTTGTCTTTGTAGGGTCTTGCACCTTTGGATCAGTGTTCTTTGGCTTCATTAGGCGTGTGGTCAGCCATTGTGACAAGAAGGTCACTACGCCAGCCAAAATAACCAAAATGTAATAACCATTTGGTCCTTTGTTCGCATCAGACGAGTAAATAATCTCTTCAATGCGCTGATATTCCGCTTTTGCGACCTCTTTTTCTTCGTCGTTTAGTTTCAAACCACTTTGTTTGTAATATTCGTCAAAAGACAACATAATAGAGGTCTTTGTATCGCTCTTCCAAACGTTAGTTATCCACAACCAGCCGTTTTCTTCCTTAATCTTCTCATATTCAGCCAAAACAGCGTTTTCTTTTTCGCCGTCAACAGCTGTTTCATAAACGGTTTGCAGCTGTGCATACTGACTGGTGAGTTTGTCACGACTGATGTAGTTCAAACTTTGAAACAAAGTAAAGAACACAACCAAAGTTACAACCAAATTGATAAGCAAAACTACGCAACTGCCTACAACATTGTAGTTGTGCTTTTTGTAAATTGCCATAGTGCCTTGGTTGATTTTATCCTTATCATTAGGATATTTTTTCTGCAATGCTTGTATTTCAGGTTGAACAATGGCCTGCATTTCGGTGTTTTTCTTTGAAACACGACGCTGGATAATGTCGAGTGGCAACAAAACGAGTTTCAATGCCACTGTAAATAAAATGATTGCCCAGCCATAGTTACCCAAAAACGACACAAAAAGGTCGATAAGTGTCTTCCAGCACTGTTTTGTCAGTAGTAGATTGCTAAATGTTAGCATATCCATTTATAATCTCCTTTTAGATTTAATGGGAGAAAATCTATTTCGCCTTTGCTAGTGGGGTTGCACCTAAGCAGTCGCTTGACAGTTAGGTGTGTTGCCCAAAAAAAATCAAATTTTAGATATGCGCTTAGGCAATATCTTGAACAACTTGGCAAAAATGCACAACCATTTCCAATTAAAGGAGACAATATGAGCCTGTATATAAATATAAGTAAGGCACATATAAGGGAGATTGGAAAGGTTATTATTCTTAGCATAATAGTCCCCACTCACCAAAACTTGAGAGCAGGACGTCTTGCGTAAGGTGAAAATCTGCATTAGCCATGTCAGCACGAGCAACGATAACATAATTGTTGACTTTGATTTTGTTAACATTGAGTCTGATAACTTCGCTCAGCACACGCTTGACTCGACTGCGAACGAAACTCTTACCCACTTTTGCGCTAACGCTTATGCCAAATTTGGATTGAGCATACTTTGTTGGCACAACGTACACCACAAACAATTTGTTTGCGTGCGACGTGCCACGCTTGTATACATAACTAAATTCTTTTTTCTTTTTAAGGCGATTGTTTTTGTTTAGCATTTAACTCTCCTAATTAAGCGCTAAGTTTTTTACGACCTCTGTTTCTGCGTCTAGCCAAAACTTTTCTACCAGAACGAGTGCTCATTCTTTTTCTAAAACCGTGTACTTTATTTCTTTGACGCTTTTTAGGTTGATAAGTCTTCTTCATACATATACTCCTTTTATATACTCCCTAAAACAATTAGGTAGTTGCATTATAACTTAAATCGCAAAAGTTGTCAACCATCACTGCCAGCCTTTTATTCGTAAGTTTTTTTATTTATTTAATATTATCACTATTATTATGTCAGGTGGATTTGTGGATAACTAAATTTGTTAAATTTTTGCAATTTTTAAAAATGAAAATTATTTTTTTCTTTTCAAAATAAATCAATATTTTTTGCATTTTTTATGTCAAAAACACCATAAAAAAATAAATTTTACATTATTAACGACCCATATTTCACCTTGAATTATAAACTATTCCACATTTACTGTGCATAAGTTATCAACACTATTCCACATTAAAAATAGTTTTCCACACACAAAAAAATAGGTCAAATCGACCTATCTTTTTCTATACTAATTTGACTGGCAAAATGAGGTACAAATACTCTTCACTGTCAGTTGGGGTGATGATGCAAGGGCTGATTGCAGTGTTGAAACTGAGTTTGATGCTATCATCATTTGATGCGTGCAACGCTTCGCTGAAATATCTTGACTTGAATGCGATGACTAGATCTTCACCAGTAAGTCCGATGTTGATATTTTCTGTAATGTTTGCAGTTTCGCTATTTGCTGTGATTGTCAAAATGTTTTCTTTGATGTCAAATTTCACTAAGTTGTTTCTGTCCACTTTAGACAAAATGCAAGCACGATCAATAACCTTTAAAAGTTGCTCACGGTTTACTGTTACACTAGTTGTGAAGTTGTTGTGAATAATCTGTTTATAATTGAAGAAATCACCTTCGATAAGTCGGCTAGTGAGAATGCTGTCTATCAAATCAAATTTTACATAGTTGTCACTGACGAAGACCTTAATTATTTCATCGTTGTCTGGGAGCAATTTATTCACTTCGCCCAAACTACGTGCTGGAACTAGCACTTTGTAGCTGCCATGGCTGTTTTCAATGGTTTTATTCACCATTGCCAAACGGAAACCATCAAGTGTAACGCCGCAAATTTGATTGTCATTAATCTCGAATAGTTCGCCTTTAAGAATAGGACGAGCATCGTCTGTTGCAACGGCGAAAATTGTCTTTGCAATAAGTGTTTTCAAGTCGCCTGATTTAATCGAAAAACTCTTGTCTGTCTGTACATCATTAATGAATGGAAATTCTCTATAATCCATTAGTTGAATGAAACCTTCGCTCTCACCGTAATTAATCTTTAATTGACCATTTTCGTTTAATGAGAAAGTAAGTTGTTCGTCACTCAATGTGCGAATATAATCACTGAAGAATTTGCCTGGTACAACGACAACACCTTCTTCCAAAACATCAGCTTTGATAGACTTTTTGATAGATATTTCAAGGTCAGTAGCAGATAATGTCAATGTATCGCCGATGGCTTCAATTTTAATACCTTCGAGAATAGGACTTGTGGTCTTTGTACTAGTGGCTTTAATAACCTTATTTATAGCATCGCTGAGTTCCAATCCGTCACATCTAAAATTCATATACGTATCTCCTAATAATGTAATTCTATACATACACATTATATAATAAACATACACAAAAGTCAAGGTCTACAATCAATAAGTAATTTTAGTTTTTTATTAGAAAAATAATAAAATAATTAAAAATACAAAAAAATTAAAATTAATATAAAAAAATATTTTAAAAAAAATAAATAAATAATAAAAAATGATTAAATTTAATTAAATTATTAATAAATTATAATGAAAAATATTAAATTTTATAAAAAATATTAAACAAAAAAAATTAATTTAATTAATGAATAAATAAAACTTATCACAAACATAAAAAATAAATTATTTTAAACTGACAATCAAACTTGACAAAATCCACAATTCTACCTATAATGTGGATAAATGAGTTTGGAGGTATGATATGAACTTTGACCCACAGGAAAAGTTTGCACAAGTCAAGAGCAGAATGCAGAGCGATGTCACAGCCATTACATTTGACTTGTGGATTGACAGTATGAAATTGGCGGAGTACGACACTTCGGACGACCACAAAATTTTGTACATTGTATCTCCATCGGTTACGGCCAAAGCGCAAGTTATGTTGCCACACATTTACGACAAACTTTTGAAAGCGGTGAATGCGGAGTTTTTGGAAGGTACACAAGTCCAAGTCTTGACTGCGGAGGAATATGACGACCGTCAAAAACAGTTGAAACTCGCTGAACAAGAGAAAAACGAGATTAACGAGTACAACGAACCTGCCAAAGAGTCAAAGTTTAATCCCAGATACACTTTTAACAACTTTGTGGTGGGTAAATCTAACCAATTTGTTGCCGCTGCTGCCAAAAGTGTGGCGGAAAATCCAGCTGTCAGATTCAATCCATTGTTTATATATGGTGGCGTAGGTTTGGGCAAAACGCACTTGCTCCACGCTATCGGCAACTATCTGCAAGAACACCGTCCTGAGCTCAATTGCATTTATGTGACGTGCGAAAAGTTCACCAACGACTACATTTCAGCACTCCGTGCGGGCAAAGACAATGCTCAATTCCAGTTTAGAGAGAAATATCGTAATGTAGACGTGCTTTTGGTGGATGATATCCAATTTATGTCCAACAAAATGGGCATTCAGGAAGAGTTCTTCCACACCTTTAATGATTTGTATCAAAACAACAAACAAATAGTTATCGCTTCCGACCGTCCACCAAAAGAGTTGCCAGCTTTGGAAGAAAGATTGCGCAGTCGTTTCGGCAGTGGCCTTATTCAAGACATTCAAGTGCCAGACTATGAAACAAGAGTGGCAATTCTTACTAAAAAGGCACTTTTGGAAGGCTACGAGATTGATAACGACGTCATCGAGTGCATTGCCAACCGCCTTGACACCAACGTGCGTGAAATGGAAGGAATGTTATCTAAAGTGGTGTTCTATGCATCATTGCTTGGCAAAAAGCGTGCCACAATGAGCGAAGTGCAAGAAGCTCTCAAAGACGAGGGAGAAACTAACAAAGAAAACATTTCCGCAGACCTAATTATCGACACTGTGTGCGACTTTTACAAGGTTTCACGCATTGACATTTTGGGCAAGAAGAAAAACAAGGAAATCGTTGAACCACGCCAGATTGCCATTTATCTCATCACAGAAACAATGAATATTCCGCTCACAGCAATTGGCACGATATTCGGCGGCAAAGACCACACAACAATTATGCACGCTCGTGATAAAGTGGCTAGCATGGTGAAATCTAATGCTCACCTAAAAATGCAGATTAATGATATCAAAGCCCGAATTATGAAAGATTAATTAGACAAAAAAATAAAAATACGTCATGATTGGCGTATTTTTTTTATTAAATTTTAATTTTTACATTAATTATAAAATAAAAACACTAAAACTATTAATAAATTGTTAGAGTTATTTTATTTCACCATGACTAACATGAATAATATTTTTTTCAGTGGTGATATTGTCACGTGTGGATGTTATAAGTGTTTGATAATTTTTAATCAATTCGCATAAACGTTGTTCTCGTTCGGTGTCGAGTTCACTCATCACGTCGTCGAGCAAAAGTATAGGGTCCTCGCCTGTTTCATTGCGGATAATTTCCATTGAAGCAAGCTTCAACGACAATGATACAGTTCGCTGCTGGCCTTGTGACGAATATATCTTACAACTCTTGCCATTGATTTCAATCTGCATATCGTCACGGTGAGGTCCAACTGTAATGTAGCCTAGTTCGAGTGAGTGAGAAAGTGTTTTGTTTAACTGATTATGTAAATAGTCTTTCAAACTCATATTCTTCGGCGGAATAAAACCATACTCAATGTTCAATTCTTCGTTTTCGCAGAGTGCGAAATGAATTTTTTTGGCGTAAGATTTCAAATTATTTATAAATTCTATACGACTGTTAATAATCTTTTCAGCACATGCAATGAATTGTGGTGTGTAGGCGTCGAGTTGAAGCCTGATTTCATTTTCTGGAAGATGCTTTTTAACAATGGCATTCATTTGTTTCAGCACCTTGTCATATTTTGACAATGACAGAAGATATGACTTGTCAAATTGGCTAATCGAAATGTCCAAGAATCGTCTACGGTCTTCAGGCATATCTTTAATAAGTCTTAGCTCATCAGGGCTAAAGTAAACCACTCTCAGCTCGCCAATAAGACTTGACAATTTGCTCAGCGCCGAACGATTGACAAGGATTTGCTTTTTGCCAATGCGGTTGATGGTGATGTCAATTGTTTTGTCCCCATAGAGTGATTCAAAGCTAAGTTTAATGTTGGCACTTGGTGCGTCGTTAAAGATAAGATTTACTTCTTTTTTGGTGCGTGGACTTTTGCCCAGCGCACAAAAATACACAGCCTCAAGTAAGTTGGTTTTGCCTTGTGCGTTGTTGCCCAAAATCAAATTTATCCCAGATGAAAAATTGACTGCACAGTTTGTGTAGTTTCTAAAATTTTTCAGTTGGAT
This sequence comes from uncultured Clostridia bacterium, assembly GCA_934747805.1. Lineage (GTDB taxonomy): Bacteria > Bacillota > Clostridia > Christensenellales > UBA1242 > HGM11372. Next base: position 116,229 of record CAKVHC010000001.1, read on the forward strand.
AGATTTTAATTTCATCAAAAGTATTTTATCATAATTTTGGAAATTTATCAAATAAAATATATCACTCGCTTTAAAATCAAAATTTAAAAATAATTAAAAAAAATAATTTTATTAAATAAAAAGTAAAATAAAATAATTAAAAAAACATAGATAAATAGGCAATATTTAAAAAATAATCAATTAAAACTGATAAAAAAATAAATATATATAATTTAATAAAAATTTAAATAAAAATATTCCAAATAAATTATTAAAAAAATAAATATTTTTAATTAATGAAAAAGATAAAACATTTATTAATATATAAGTATATATTTGCCAAAAAGCAAAATGCGTGCTATAATTGGGACATAAATTTTAGGAGCAAATTATGATAAGTTTGACTACAAAACAATTGAACAAAGATTATGAAAAATATGCTGACCAACAAGTTAGCATTGGCGGTTGGGTTCGCACCATTCGTGAAAGCAAAGGCATTGCATTCCTTGACCTTAATGACGGCAGTTTTAAAGGCGTGCAAATCGTGCTCACGAACGCACTCAACAATTTCGACCAAATAGTCAAACTAAATATTTGTTCGTCAATCATTGTGACGGGCAAAGTGAATTTGACTCCAACTGCACAACAGCCATTTGAGATTGTGGCAGACAGTGTAGAAGTGGTTGGCGAATGTGCACCAGATTTTCCTTTCCAACGCAAGCAACGTGCCACAATGGAAACATTGCGTGAAAGACCAGAACTACGTGCTAGAACAAACACTTTCAATGCAGTGTTTAACATTCGTTCCAAAGCAGCCTTTGCCATTCACAAATTTTTCGACGAAAATGGCTTCGTTTATGTCAACACCCCAATCATCACGAGCAGTGACTGTGAAGGTGCTGGCGAGATGTTCCAAGTGACCACACTCGACCTCGACAGAGTTGCCAGCACGGGCAAAGTGGATTACAGCCGTGACTTCTTTGGCAAGAAAGTGGGGCTAACCGTTTCGGGTCAGCTGCAAGAAGAATGCTTTACACACGCATTCGGTCGCACATATACATTCGGACCTACTTTCCGTGCAGAGAATTCAAACACAACTCGTCACGCAGCAGAGTTTTGGATGATGGAACCTGAAATGTGCTTCACCGACCTTAAAGGCGTGCTCGAAAACGAAGAGCAAATGCTCAAATATGTCATTCGCTACGTTATGGAAAACTGTGCTGACGAATTAAACTTCTTGAACAAATTCGTCGACAAAGGTTTGCTCGACAAACTCAACAATGTGGTGAACAATGAGTTTGGTGTACTCACCTACACTGAAGCCATTGACATTTTGAAGAAAGCAGACGTCAAATTTGAATACCCTGTTGAATGGGGCGTAGATTTACAGAGCGAACACGAGCGTTATATCACTGAAAAGGTGTTTAACAAACCAGTGTTCTTGACCGACTATCCAAAAGATATTAAGGCGTTCTATATGCGTCAAAACGACGACTGCAAGACCGTTGCAGCGGCTGACCTTCTTGTGCCAGGTGTGGGCGAATTGATTGGCGGTAGCCAAAGAGAAGAGCGCTACGACAAACTCATTAAGCGTATGGAAGAGTGCGGTATGAAATTGGAAGATTACAAGTATTACACAGACATTCGTCGTTTCGGCACGACCATTCATTCAGGTTATGGACTTGGCTTTGAGCGACTGATTATGTATCTCACAGGCATGACAAACATTCGTGATGTGGAATTGATGCCACGCACAGTTGGAGCAATTACGTTCTAATGGAATTGGTGTTTATGTTTATTATAATGGCACTTGTGCTCTTCCTCTAATCAAATTCTAAATTCTGCATTAACAAATAAAAAGTCATAGACTACAAATCTATGACTTTTTTGTATACTTCGCTTTTACTAATGTTGAATTTTGACGCCACTGTTTTCATGGCTTGTTTTTTGTCCATTCCGTCAGCGACTAATGACAAATACATTTCTTCAACCGTTACGTCAGGCGTATTTTCAACAGGCTTGTCAACCACAATTACATATTCGCCTTTTGGGTCGTCGAAAGTCTTTTCTCCCAAAATGAAACTGGTCGAACGTTCAAACATCTTGGTGATGTCTTTTACAACACACACACGTCGCTCGCCCAAAGTCTCGTGGAGTGAAACAAGGTCAGCGTTTAGGTTGTGACAACTGGAGTATAGTATGCAAGGCACACTGTTAGATTTGATGAGAGCGAGTTGGGTGCGCTTCACCTTGGCTTTGTCGTTTAAAAATCCTACAAATGTGAAACTGCTGGCATCAAAGCCTGAGAGTATCATGGCACACAGCCCTGCGTTAGCACCTGGAATAATGGTGTAAGGCAAGTTATTGTCAATAAGTTCTTGCACCAAAATATTGCCTGGGTCGCTGATTACAGGCATACCTGCATCGCTGACGAGAGCAATATTTTTTCCGTCTTTGAGCAGTTGAACAATGCCCTGAGCACTGGCTCGCTCGTTGTTTTTGTTGTAGGATATAAGTTTTTTATGAATATCGTATTCGTTGAATAGAATTTGCGAATGTCGTGTATCTTCGCACGCTATGACGTCCACAGATTTTAGTGTGTCGATAGCACGCAAACTAATGTCACGCAAGTTTCCGATAGGTGTTCCGACTAGATAAAGTGTTCCGCTCATATATTCTCCTTAAAACTAACTTGCACATTGTCGTGACCGTCCAGCACAGCGTCAATCAGCACCAAATATGCCGGTTTGTTCTTGGCGTAGACAAAACACATACGCTTGGTGGCAAATCGATATTTTTTTAGTGTGACTATTATCTCAGCCACTCGCTCAGCTTTGTGTTCAACGTAGAGATGTCCGCCAGATTTTAGAATGCGAGAGCTGATGCGAGCAATATCTTCAAAAGTTATGTCAATTTCGTGCGTGGCACGGGCAATGTTTTTGTTTTCGCTACTGACATTATTAGCCTTTTCGTAAGGCGGATTGCAGATTACCACATCCACTGGTCGAGCAAAACTGGTCGTTGTCAAGGTCTTGGCATCAATGTTCATTACACTGGCAGGCATATTGTTTAAAGATATATTGTCGGCGATGACCTTGCAGTCATCAGCATTAATCTCCACAAAGTCTATATGCTCGCAAGGGTGTTGACTGAATGCATAAATCCCTATAATGCCAGAGCCTGCACACAACTCGACAGCGTGGTCACGTCGCTTGAGACGGAAAAAATTGGCGAGCAAAACTGAATCGGACGTAAAATGATAGTCCTTGCCTTGTCGCATTTTAAATCCGTTAGGCAAGATTTCAAAATTATTTGTCATTGTTTTCGTTGTCCTTGTCTTGTTTGACAGCAGGTTTGGAAAACTTTAGCTCGCTTACGTCATACTCTTTGCGTTCGATAGTGTCGTCTTTCATGATGGTGACAATGCTCTTTTCTCGCAGAATGTCATTGAACACCACCTTGCCATCGCCGTCTGGCGTGTTGACGATTGAATTTATCTTTGGCATTTTTTGCAGAGTTTCATGATAGTATTTATCTTCATATTTTAAACAGCACAAAAGTCTGCCACAAATTCCATTAATCTTGTTCGGATTGAGTGCGATGCCCTGCTCTTTTGCCATTTTGATGCTGACTTTGTCAAAGTCTTTAAGGAATCGCTTGCAACAGCACACTTGTCCGCACTCACCAATTGCACCCATCACAGCCACTTCATCACGATAGCCAATCTGATGCATTTCTATGCGTGTATGGAATTCGCCAGCAAGACGTTTGACAAGGTCACGATAGTCAATTCGGTCATCGCTGGTGTAGCTAATAATCATGCGGCTGTGGTCGAGATTGTATCTTACAAAGCTGACTTTAATGTCCGGCATAATATTCTTTATAAACATTTTCACGTGTGAGAATATTTGTTTCGCCTCGATGTTGTTTTCGGCATCTTTTTTAATGTCAGACTCGCTGGCAAGACGTACAACAGGGCGTAGTTCGCCCACGATTTGTTCCTCATCTACTGAACGTGTGCCAAAAGCTATCTCGCCCAATTCGAGTCCACGAGCAGTTTCCACCACGACTTTGTCACCACGTTTGAGTTCGAGCCCGTTGGGTGAAAAGTAAAAAGGTTTAATGGCGTCGCCAAATACAACGCCTACTACGTTAAGTTCCATATTAATTCTCCTTTTGTAAGTCTAGGAATAGGCAGTCAATGCAATAGTTAAAGTTTACATTACTTGTTATGCGTTTGATGGTGTTATCGAAAATGGATGTGAGAGTCGTCAGCGCATTAATGTCGTCTTGGATTTTCACTTTCATCTGTTCGTACAAGGTCTGCACAAAAGCCAGTCTGTCTTTTGGAGCAATGTTCAATGATGAACATACACTAGGCAAGTTGGCTTTATCATTTAGGGCGGCGATGAAATTATTTGCCTTGTTTAAAAGCAATTGATAGTCGTCACTCTTTGCATTCATCTCTTGCGTTAGGCTGTTTATCGATTTTCCGAATTCAAATTCACTATCAAGGCATTTGTCGAGTTGCAAATACACCTTTTTGCCACGGCTGAGAATGGTTGGCAACAGCCTGTATTCAGCGGTGGTGGTGAGAATGAAGATAGAAGACTTATTTGGCTCTTCAAGGGTCTTTAAGAGTTTGTTCTGTGCTTGCTCATTCAGGTTGTCGGCATTGTGAATCAAAAATATTTTATACTCGCCAAACACTGGCGTGTCGTATGAGCGGTCAACAATCTCGTTGGCGTCGGCAACCAAAAGCGCAGGCTTGTCATACTGAATAAGGTCAGGGTGTTTGCCTAGCTGGATGCGGATACAGTTGTCGCACACTCCACAAGCTGAGTGCGTCTTGCATAGCAAACTCTCGGCAAAAAACAATGCGAACTCTTGGTTGAGCATTCGGTCGGGTGAAATGAATATGTAAACGCCGTTAGGATTTTTCAAGTCGCCTTGCAATTCGCCTATCTGTCGGCAGGTGCGCATTGAACTATATTTCATAGTTAGATTATATCACATTTTCCGAATTTTGCATATAGTTTTGCACCTATTTAGCAAGTTTTTTGGGACTAAAAACTTTTGCTCATTGACATATGCAATAGTTGTGCTATAATTTGGGCATGAACGCATGGGCAGTGGGACTAATATTAATGTTTCTATTTTGGAGATATTTCTACAATTCAAAGAAATAACTGTTTTTTTCAATAAAAAAATCCACCTATTTAGAGTGGATTTTTTGTTTGCATATTAGTTCTCGTCATTGGTGATGTCGATGTAAGATTGTTTGATTTGTTTTTCCACCTTTTTCACTTTTGAACTGAAAGTGAGTGTCAACACAATGTCGCACACGCCGTCAACGATGAGTGAAATGCCGGCGAATATCATCACATATTCAAATGTGCCGAACATTACAATCGTGCCTAGGACCACCATAAGAATGGCATCGAGCACCAAAACCCACCAGCCTTTCACTTTGTCACGAGCACAATACACGCCGTCTTGAACCTTTGAAAGTCCGTCAATGATTAGGAACAAGCCGAACACAACGGTGAGAATGGATTTAACAATTGCTGGCTGAGTCAAGCAGAATATGCCGCCCATAATGAAAACTACGCTGAGAAGCAGCATTCCACCAACGAACAAAAAGCCTGACATAATGCAGCGCAACAAGAACGCAAAGCCCAAAACTAAAAAGATAATGCCGACCACAGTGCACAACACGTCGCTCGAGCTCTCTGGCAAGCACACGAACAAAATGCCTATTGTTATGGCAAAAAGTGCGGTCAACACAACTTCCCATTTAACCTTATTGAAAAATTCTTTCAACATACATTTCTCCTTTTACTAATTATTTCAATATTACAGCAAAATATAATCAAAGGCAAACAGTTTGCACACGATAAGATAACAAAATGTTCACACATGCAACATTTTGTTCAATATTGGCGTTCAATAATAATCAAAAAAATTTGTCTTAAACCAACACTGACAATATATAAGCACACTTAAAGGTGTGCCTTACATAATTGGCAAAGTAAGTAAAAAAGAAAACGCAAAGTGCGTTTCTTTTTTAGTTTATAGTAAAGCTTATTAAACTATTAATCATCACTCTGATTCATCTTGATTTAGTTTTCTGATGGTCTCTTCTTCCACTTTAAGTAACTGCTTTTCTAACTTATCCAGATCACTTAGCAAGTCATGGTTGACCACGGTCAGTAATTTGATGATAAAATACATACATATGATGTTAGAAAAATACAAAACAAATTGAGTAAATAAAACTGAACCAAAGATTAAAATTGAAAGAATGCTTATACAAAAGATAATGGCGGTAAGTGTCATGATGTAGGCTAGCGAATTGTAATCCTGATTTTCTTTGTATATTCTACCCATAGATTTTTTCACTTCAGATTCATCGGAATATGTCGTATTGGTCGCCAATCGCTTTTTCTTTTCTAAATTAGCTTTGCACCTTGGAATTATAAATATAAATATGGCAAACAACAATGAGAACAGGCTAATGTTGATTGAAGTGATAGTGGATGTCGATACAACGTTTGGGCATAATATGAAGACTAACAGAGCCAAAGTGAATGCCAGACAAAAAATGATTGGTAGATATGTGAACTGATGAAGATTGTATTTGTAGTACACAAAAGATGAGTCTGTAAGTTTTTTTAATTCTTTGTCATGAACACAAATCAATATTATGTACGAAACCGAAAAAATAAATATTGCAATCAGTAAAAATATCGCATAAACTTTTAAAGTCTTTGCATTTAAGAAACAGCCCAAAAATGTTAATCCAGCAGTTAAAATTGACAAGATTATTAATAGGGTTATACATACATCAAATTTTTTAGACTTCGGTTTTAGATCCATAATAATTTCTCCTATGTAAAATGTAATTAGTTAAGAATCTCCCAATTGCTAAGATAAATGTTGTCTAAGTCCAAAAACTTTCTTAACATTCCATCGCAATATTTTAGCAAATATATTATAAACCGTCAAACTTAATCGCTTGTTAAGATAAGCATAAAGTTGAGTCATGTCATATAAAAAGAAATAGGAGAGTTTATGAACGAATCAAGTTTGGATTGCAGAAGAATATTGAAGGTGATTGGCACTGCCAAGCCTAATGCTATTGCACGTATATTTGGCCGACAGGAGTTTAGCAAGGTTTTTGGCAAGGTGGAGTTTTATGAGCTAGGAAAAGTGGTGGCTGTGGTGTGCTGCATGAAAAACCTGCCACAGACTAAAACAAATATTTTTGCTTTTCACATTCACGAGTATGGCGTATGTGAAGGCGACCTTGCTTCAGCTGGTGCTCATTTCGGCTCGGGCGAACACCCAAACCATCAAGGAGATATGCCGGTGCTTTTTGCTAACGGCGGTGAGGCTTTTTTGGCCTTTTGCACGGACAGATTTTCAATCAACGACATTGTTGGCAGGTCGGTCATAGTGCACGCCGACCCGGATGACTTTGTGTCGCAACCTGCCGGCAATTCAGGTGAGCGTATCGCTTGTGGGCTAGTGCTGAAAAACTAGTATAAACTGCCTATTGCAATTTAAGAGGGATATGGTATAATCTAAGTATGGACTATATTTTATATGTTGATGATACAGGATTTAGCAAAGATAAGAATTCCGCAAGGCTAAACGACGAAATGGCAACTATGGTAGGTTGCCTAATTCCAAAGGATCGTGAACGTGCCATTGCAGACGAAGTTTTTGATCAAGCGGATGATCTGAAAAAATATTATGGTGCGGATGAATTCCATTTCACAGACATTTACAATCGGACTAAACAGTTTAAAGGAATCAATGGCGACGACGTGCTGTCAATGATTGATGTGTTTGCCGACATTGTTAAGTCTTACGATATCAAATATATTTCGCAGACTATCACTGGAAAAATGTTGAAAACCTACCCTAAACTTTTCGCTGGACTCGACACTATCGCTGACGAAATCAACCTGCCTCACACTGAGCGTGAACGAAAAGAATCTTTTGCACTAATACTTAATATCATTCATGGCGAGAGATATGTACGTTCGCTAGACCCTTCTAATCGTATTGTTCAAGTGTATGTGGACGAGGGCATTAAAAAAGCAGGCGAACGTGCTGAGATTGAAATTGATAGAAAGCATTTTCTGCCTATATACTTTGTGTCTAGTGCAAGAACCAAAATGCTGCAGCTCGCCGACTTTGGTGCATGGTCACTATCCCGCACAAAGCAGAGCCTTGATAAAGCAAAGGGTGGAGCGATGAAAGATTTTGAACGCAACGTGCTATACATACTCAGCGACATTGCACAAAACTACGTCAACATAGACCGAATAAGCGTTGACCCAAACCATGTGCCAAATCTTGACGATTTTTATGACAGATAAACACTCACACGAGTGTTTTTTGTTTGGCTGACACACTATTTGCAAAACTATCACAATTTTAAGTGCAATAATTTGAATGATATGTTATACTAAGCATAGGAGAAACAATGGCAAAAGATAAAAAGGCAGTTCGTGATTTGGTGTATAAAATGGCTGAGATAGCCAAGCTTAACGACCAAGAAATGATAGAAAATGCGGTTGAGAAACTGAGCAAAATGAGCCCTAGCGACGTCATCGACAAAAGTGTTGTGTATATGGCGAAGTTGGCAAGGAAAGAGATTGCCACTATGGACGAGATTAAGTCAGTGTCGCCGTTTGTGACCGCCTTGAATGGCGAAAAGTACAAGACTATGGACGATTTGCTGACCAGATACAATTGGATTAGGTCAATGAATATGGAATATTGCGAGATGCCATTGACGGAGAATCATCAGCTTGTGCTGGAAGCATTTGATAGTTTCAACGCAATGATCGGCACCAACTTAGATTGCTTTTACACTGGTGGACTTATGGCATATTTAGCCACTGGACAACCATTGGAAAGATATCATGGTGACCTAGATTTGTTCATAGACGAAAAAGAATTGCCGAAACTATACAAATACATTAGAAACAACCCAAACTTTCAGCTCATTTCACACTTGAGCGAAAAGGAAGAAAACGGTCACGAGTTTTCAATCAATTACAAGGGCTCGCCTATGAGTATTGGACTGTTTTTGTTCGATAGGAAAAAGACGGGTGAAGTAGTGCAAAAGAGTTATTACTATCCGCAACAGAATAGAGAAAACGGATTATCTGTGACCGAGCATCACCTATCTCAAGAGTTTGCAAGGGACAAGTTCGACGAGACTATTCACTCGCATGGCGGACATGAGTATAGGGCGGAAAGTTTGGAGAGCATTTACAGCGAGAAAAAAGATTTAAGACCAAAAGACAGATACGATGCGAAAGTTATATCCGACCATTACGACCTAGACATGAGCAAGGTGGCACGTATTGAAGCAGAAAGACAAAGCGGCTATGAGATTAAGGAAAAATCTGCAGAGCACAGTATTGTTGCTAAACTGGACGGAATAATAACTGGTGCGGAAATCAAGAAAGTTTAGTATGCACGCAAAGACACTGTTTAAATCGGGTGCATTGTGTTACGTTTTGTGGTATAATGAAATTTAAGGAAAGAAAATGTTTGATATAGGAATAAACACGAACAACGAATGCGGCAAAGACTTTTTTGAAACATGCAACAACATAAAACAATGCGGATTCAGCAGTATTATGGTCGCATTGATTCGTGGAAAGGAAGAAGAACAACTTGAGTATGCAACAAAATCTGGCCTAAAGATTGCATATGTACACCTGGATAATTTATTTACGAATGATATGTGGGTAAAAGGCTTTGCTCACGATAATCAGCTGGCATTATACAAAAAGCAGATTGAACTTTGTGCCAAGTTTGGAGTCAAAATTGCCATTCTGCACCCAACTTTAGGCAACCCAAACACATTAGTTATCCAGCCCAATGAGTTTGCTCTTGGTGAGTTTAGGAAATTAGTTGATTTCGCCGAGAGTAAGCAGGTTAAAATCGCTCTCGAGAATCTAGATAACAATAGCCTTATTCATTTTAGATATCTGTTGGACAATATTAAATCTAGCAATTTCGGATTTTGTTATGATGTCGGACACCACAATTTGTACAACAAAAATGTTGACCTACTCAGTCTTTATGGTGATAGGTTGATTGCAGTTCATTTGCACGACAATTATGGAGATTATGAGTATGGTGATGATTACTCCCACGATCTTCATATGGTGCCTTTTGATGGAAATGTAGACTATGCGAATGTTATCCAAGGACTGAAAGATTGCAAGTATAAAGGCGTTTTAATGCTTGAAGTGCACAAAGCACTCTATGCACAAAGCAGAACTTACGCTAATATACCTGATCTAGAATTTTTAATCAAGGCAAAACATGTGGCAGAAAGATTAAGAGACTTACTAGCTAATGACACTATATACCAACCTTTGACGAACTGATTATTGTGGAGTGATTATGAATAAAATTTTAATAGTGATAGACATGCAAAATGGGTTTATGAATAAATCTAATTACATTTCATTAAAAGACAAAATTCAAAAACTTATAACTAACTCAAATTACGAAAAGATTATTTTTACTAAGTATTTAAACGACAAAACAAAAAATAGCTTTTATATAGACAAATTAAATTACAATCGTCTAACAACAACTGACGAGCAAGAGATTTGTCTGCCTATGCCTAATAATGCAATCGTATTTGAGAAGTACGGCTATGGACTTGAACAGAAAGATTTGGAAAGGTTAAAATCTTTTGGAGAGCATGAAGTAGATATTTGTGGATTGCAGACAGATGCATGTGTGTATGCGATTGCTTTGCAATGTTTTGATAATAACATATATCCCAATATTTTATTTAATTATGTGGAATGCAACCCAAAACTAAAAGATACAATTAAAACAATTTTTACTAAACAATTTGGCAAACTAGATGAAAGAGATTAAGGAGTGAAAATATGGTTAAAAACAAAGTTGCACTTGTAACTGGTGCGAAAAAAGGCATTGGTCTTGCAGTATCAAAAAAATTGCTAAATAGTGGCTACACTGTTGTAATGGCAGATTGTGAAGAAATTTCAAAAGATTATATTGAAAATGAAATAGGGACAAAAGACAATTTGGCAGTTTTTAAAGGTGACATTACTAAAGAACAAGACATGCTGGCTTTAAATGAGTTTATCATTAAAACTTATGGAAAACTAGACTGTCTTGTGTGTAATGCTGGCATTATTCCAACCCCTTGCGGAATTGAAGATATTACAGACGAGAATATAGACAAAACAATCAATGTCAATCTAAAAGGCACATTTAGATGTTTGAGAATATTTGGAAAACTAATAAAAGAAACATCTAAGAATGGAAGCATTGTAAATCTGACATCTGTTGACGGAATAATTGGCGAACCATTTGCTGTCATTTATTCAGCAACCAAGGCTGGAATTATATCTTTGACCAAATCTTTCGCTAGACACTATGGCGAGAGCGTTCGAGTGAACGCAGTTGCCCCGGGGCTAATTGACACTCCACTAACCGAAAGTCTTGGCAATGACCCAAGTTGGACAACAGATTATTCAATTATCAAAAGAGTTGGCAAACCAAATGAGATTGCAGATGCAGTTGAATTTTTACTAAGCGACAAAGCTACATTCATAACTGGACAAGTTTTGGTCGTAGACGGTGGGTTTACATTAAAATAAAAAAAACAAAGGAGTAACATTATGGCAATAGAAGTTGAGGCGGGGTTTAAAGTTAGAGAGAGTAAGGAAGAGGCAGAAAAAATTTTGTTGGATAATGGGTTTGTAAATACTTTTAAAACCGCACACACAAGAGATGTTTATTTTGGCAAGAAAGTGGAGTTTGACGGCAAAAGCGAAGAAGAAATCAAACGCAGTATGGTGCGTCTTCGTGGGTTTGAAACTTTTGAGAATTTGCAACTGCTTGGAGATGCATATCCCGAAGGCAAATACAAGGCAGATTTTAAAACTGCACTAGATATTTGCAACAAATTGCTTGCAAACGGCTTTGAAGTAATTATCGACACCGAAAAGACCGACTGGGTTTACAAAAAAGGCAGATGTTGGCACCAATTGCAGGAAATAAAAAATATTGGCCTTGTGGACTATGTGTATAACGAAGAAATCTTTGATAAAGGTTACTCCGAAGAAAAACAATTTGACCTACTACACACACAAATGACCGACCTTGGTTTCCACCTAGAATACGACCTTGGCATAGACAAACTTCGTTCACTTCTTTCAGGCAAAATTCAATTTTCTACCAACCAAATTGGTAAATATAATTATCAGGAGAAATAGATGAAAGCCGTTATCTTTGATTTTGACGGAACGCTAACGGAAAAGAAAGGTAATCTTTGGAAGAAGATTTGGCAAAGTCTTGGTTATGATATAGGTCCCGACTCTTACTATGTAAGTCTTTACAAAGGGTTCTTAAGCGGCAACATAACTCACAGACAGTGGTGCAAACTAACTCTCGAGGCGTTTAAAGAAAAAGGCTTCAACAATAAAAAGTTGGATAATCTAGCAGATGGGATTGCTCTAATGCAAGGCGCCGGCGAACTGATTGAGCACCTATACTCTAAAGGAATAGAGATACATATCGTCAGCGGAAATATTGTCTCGGTTATTAAAAAGGTTTTGGGCGTAAACCAAAAATACATTACTTGCATTAAGGCCAACGAGTTTGTGTTTGACGATAACGGCGAACTAGCAGATATTGTTGGCACGCAATACGACCACGAAGGCAAGGCAACTTACATAAAAGAACTTTGCAAGAAAAAGGGTTGTGCCCCTAGCGAAGTATTGTTTATTGGCAACAGCATGAACGATGAGTGGGTATACAAGTCCGGTGCTAGAACGTTGTGCGTCAATCCAAACGAGACCCAGAGCGAGAACAGCGAAATCTGGCACAAAGTGGTGTACACGGACAACCTGTTGGAACTAGAAAAAGAAATTTAAAGGAGTTAAAGTGTTAGATATTAAAGACCTACACCCAATAGGCATTGGGACTTGGACTATTTCAAAAGCAAATTACGCTAAGGACATCAAAGGTCTGATGTATTCGTTTGAAAATGGGCAAAATTCCATTGAGTGCAATGCTTCCTATCTTGCTGGCGAGAGCCTTGATGTTGTGGCAGATTTTATTCAACAAATTGATAGAGAAAAGATTTTTATCAATGTTGTAATGACTTATGGCGTAAAGAATGCAGACGACGTTTACAAATATTTAGATTTGTATATGAAGAAGTTAAACACGACCTATGTTGACTGCATTACTTATGGTGCAACTTTGGACTTTTTGGAGCGTGAAGGCTTTGAGCCTAGTGAATATCTAAAAGTTGTTAGAGATTTGCAAAAGCAAGGCAAGACTAGATATATTGGAATGAGTAATCTATCTCCTGAAGATTATGAAAAATATGGACCATTCGACCATTTTGAAGGTTGCTTTGGACTAGAAACAAAAGTTTATGAAGACAATGGTGTTTTAGAAAAAGCCAAATCTTCATTCGTGGCATACCAACCACTTAGAAGAAATAGAACATCAAAAATGAACTATCCTATCCTAGTTAATCTAGCCGAAAAATACAACAAAACACAAAACCAAATAATCCTTAATTGGATAATTAAGCACAAAGGCATAAAGGTTTTATGCAAATGCACAGACATACAACATATTGATGAAAATTTGCAAGCACTAGACTTTGAAATGTCGGCAGACGACTATTTAGCACTAGACAATTTCCGCCAACCATTCTTTGATAATATGAAAGTTAAATATAGAGAAAATGGCGAAGGTATTCTTATTCATCAAGTGCCTAATCAAGACCCACTAGGCAAAGAAATATATGTGGCATGTTATGGCACAAATAAAGAAACAATGAAAATTGATTAATAAATAATTTAAATAAGGGAGATTTTGTATGGAATTTATAAGCAAAAATCAGTTGATTGAAAATAAACTTATAAGATTTGATGATGTTTTTTCAAAAACAAAAAGAGCATACGAGTTATTTTCACAAGGCAAGACTATAACCCCACCTTTTACTGTTTTCACAATCCCTGAAAGTAATGGTAGCGTGCACTTCAAATGTGGTTATGTTCCCGGTGAAAAATATTTTGCAATGAAATATTCAGGTGCATTTTATGGAAATGAAAAACTTGGAAAATCAAATTTCTTAGGGTTATTTTCTGTCTTTAATGCACAAACTGGTGAGGTCGAGGCTATCATTGATGACAAAGGCTACCTTACAGATTACAGAACAGGCGTTGCTGGAAGTATTGCAACTTCTACACTTGCTAGAAGCGATAGCAAAGTCGTAGCAATGATTGGCACAGGAACACAAGCAAGAATGCAACTTATGTGCTTACTCAAAGTTATGCCACAAATTGACACTTTGCAGGTTTGGGGCAGAAACGAAAAGGGTATGGAAAAATATATTGAAGAAATCCGCAAAAATTATCCAAACCTTAATGTTGTTGCTTGCCCAGACGCCAAAAGTGCAGTAACAAATGCAGATATAATCTACACAGTTACATATAGCGACAAACCTATTATTAAAGCCGACTGGATAAAACCCGGAACGCACATTACAGCAGTTGGAGCTTGTGAACCAAATATGCAAGAATTAGACGAGGAAATACTAGGAATTGCAGACATTGTTTGCACAGACAGTATAGCAGCTTGTAGTAAAAATGGCGAACTTCATCATGCACTAGACAAAGGCTATGTTAAAGAGGACAAAGTTACAGAACTTGGAACATATATTTCTAGCAAGGCAAAAAGAAATCCAGACGACATAACTATCTGCGACCTTGTTGGTATTGGCTTCCAGGACGCAGTTATTGCAAGTTCAGTTATGGAAGAATATGTTAGGCAAAGATCTTGTGAAAATGCAAATGAGTTAAAGTAAGAGGTTTTTATGAAAAACATAATAATAACAGGGGCTGGCAATGGTGTCGGAAAGGCAATCGCCACCTTGCTAAAAGGTGAAAATTTAATACTGGTTGATATTGATAAAGAAAATGTTGAGAAAACAGCAAAACTATTAGGACAAAACTCTTTTATTTGCGATGTAACAGAGACTAAGCAAATAAAAGAATTAAAACAATTCGTTGTGAAGTCTTTTGACAAACTAGATTGTTTAATTAACTGCGCTGGAATGTGGACAAAGGGAGAACTTTCACAGCTAGAAATTGAACATTTTGCCCAAATTAACGATTTGGAGCGTATCAAGAAATTGATTGATACTAATTTATTTGGAATTATTGCTATGATTAGTGAGTTCTCACCTATTATGATTAAGCAAAATTATGGGCAAATAATAAACATCAATTCACAAAGTGGAGTAGAAACTGAAGAATTTTGTCCTATTTACAACGCTTCAAAACATGGAAGTTATGCTTATAGGAAAGCTATTCAAAGAGATTTAGCAAAACACAACATAAAAATTACTGATGTTTGTCCGGGGTTAATAAAGACTGACTTTTATGTAAGAGCAAATGATAAATTGCCGGATGAAATAATGTGCTTAGGTTTAGAGCCTGAGGATGTAGCAAAAACAGTTATGTATGTTATAAATTTACCACATGAAATTACAATTCCGTCAATTGAAGTTAGACACATAAAGAACTATTAAAGAGAATGAACAAATTTGAATTAGTTTAACATGGAGTTTTTATGGACAAGCAGAAACAATTAATCGTTGCTGGGGCAAAGCAATATTCAGATTACGTAACCTCACAGGTTCCACAGAGAGACGACAAGGGAAACCTTAAATATTATTTTAGCGGGTCGCTCGCCATGCTATTGTTAAGTTCGGCAAGGTCGTTGCAATCCTCATTTTTGGACGCAAAGGGCGAGGTTGTTCGTGCGAGCGAAGAAATTTCAATTCCAGACAGGAATAGAGAGAGCCTAGAATTAGGCGTTAGGTCTATAGGGCACGATGTGGACATCGTCATCATTGACGACGCAGTGTTCGGTGGCAAGGGTTATGCATATGAGTTGAGTAAACTAAGAGAGAAGTGCGATTTGGCCACCACGCTATGCCCAAAATGGGCGAATGGCGGAGGTACAATGTATGTGGATTTGTTGGCCTCTGAGAGAACTTTTGATGGGTTTGATGTGGCGGAACTCACCTTGCTAGACTCGACGAGGGTTGTAATTGCCGATCCATTGAGTCTGATTACACACAAATTCGCCGATGCATTAGGATGCAAAGCGACAATAGAAATAGCGAGGAACAGAGGCCGTCTGACAGCCGAAAAACTAGCCGGATATAACGCGAAATACGAAAAGGATTTGAAAGATTTTGCCTCAATGTTTAATGGTGTTGTTGCCTTGTATGGAAAAGTTGACTTTAACAAGGTGGTCGAGCACATACTGCGAACCTGCCCTGACACCGCATTAGCCAAATGGATGCATGCGGAGGTGGCAGACAAGATAAGGCAATTTGGGTTTGACTGTAAAGAGTTGATAGACGCTGGATGCCAAGCCCTATTCGGCGAGTATATTCACGCAGTGGGCGAACTGAACAAGGCCACGCTGTCACGTGCTAGCGGGCATGCGTTATAAAATGTAAAGAGAAAGTTAATGAAAAATCTATATATTGGAGCACTTTGATTTCACGCCCGAAAATGTTCTAATACATTTTATGTTGACCCTAGTAAACGAGTTAAAGTGTCGTAGTGTAAAATGAACATGATCAGTTGACAAACATGCTGAAATGGTGTAGAGTTTAATTATCCATAAAGAGTGTGCGAGGGACAGCCCCGATGACCACACAGCAACCTAGCGAAAGCCAAGGTGCTAATGGCTGACCGATGGGAGCGAATTTTAGACTTTTATCCTGTCGGTAACGATGGGATTTTTTAATCCCTTTATGGAAATAGAAAGTAAAGGAAGAAAAATAAAATGAAAGGAAGGAAATTCAAAAACAAACAAGGTGGCGTAAACACGAAATATGACAGCGCAATGCATATCAAACAGCGCACAATCATTACGAGCGAAAGTGTGAATATTGGTCACCCGGACAAAACGTGCGACGTGATTGCAGACGCGTTTTTGGACGAGGCGTTGAAGCAAGACCCACAATCACAAATGGCTGTGGAGTGCGCGATTAAGGACGATAAACTTTTTGTCTATGGCGAGGCGACGACCAAGGCAAAAATAGACTATGACCGCATTGCTCGTGAGATTTTGAAAGATATTGGCTACACGAATAATTTTGGAATCATTAAAGAGATTAGTGAGCAAAGCCCGGACATAAACCAAGCGGTCGTGAAAGAAGTTATCGGTGCCAATGATCAAGGCATGGTATATGGCTATGCTACGAACGAAACAAAAGAATTAATGCCATTGCCAATACTGATTGCTCACAAGATTATGCGTGAGTATGAATCCTTTAGAAGAACACGAAGTGATTTCTTCGCAGACGCAAAAAGTCAGGTGTCAGTTGAGTATGAAAAGGATAGGCCAATTAGAATTACGACTGTGCTTATTTCCGTGTCGCACGACAAAAGATTGAGCCTTGACGAAATCCAAAAGTTAATTCAGAAAAACGTTTTGGACAAGTTCTTAAGTGAATACAAAGAATACACCAATGACACGCAGCTTATTATCAATCCGAGTGGCAAGTTCACAATCTGGGGCTCGTTTGGGGATTCAGGTTGCGTCGGTCGTAAGATTGTAGTAGATACTTATGGCGGAGTTGGTCGTGTGGGCGGTGGCTGTTTCTCTAGCAAAAATGCAACCAAGGTAGACAGGTCGGGAGCGTACTATGCACGCTACGTCGCTAAGAACATTGTGGCGCACCACCTTGCTGACAAGTGTGAAATTCAGGTTGCCTATGGGATTGGACTGAGCCAACCAATCGCAATAAACATTGACACATTCAACACCGAAAGAAAGCCTATTGATGAAATCTACAAATATGTGTCGGACAATTTCGATTTCAGTCCAGCAAACATTATTAGCGAACTTGACCTATTAAAACCAATCTACAAACAGACCGCTTGCTATGGGCATTTTGGAAGAAGCGAGTTCAGTTGGGAGAAAATAAAGAACTGATATCAAATCAGTTCTTTTATGTGTACGAGTTAATTCGGTCAAAGTTTCTAGCGGTTATGAAAATAACTGAGTTTCGAGACATTAAAAGTTGTTTCGAGATTGAGACTCAAATTTTGCAGAGCCATTTGAAACCACATTAACAGTTAAAGGTTTTCTTTCGAAAATATCTTTTACTGTATCTAGATCATCTTTTTATTATAGTTGTGAATAACTTTTTCATAATGTTTCTTATTAGTTTGAGTTCTATATTTTTTTAGATATATACTCGTTTATTTTATCGTTAACTAAATCTAAAAATGAATTATGCATCACTACCATATTTGGACTTGATGGATTAATGTAATACACAATATTATCTTGTATATTTTTTTTAAAACCATAGCGACCGCCAATGTTGTCAGCAGCGAAGAAAAATAATTTAGCATTTGTTCTTATATTGCAAGAATTTAGATAGTTGTTGATTTTTTCTTCTGTTGAATAATCTTCAAATTTCATTACGATTTGGTTATCATTATCTTCTGTAGAAAAAATAGTAAATATTTCAGTATTTAAACCATCTAAGATGCTCATAAAGCTCATAAAATCGGCTGGTAGATGTGAGCAATTAAAATTTCCAAAATATTGAACAATGTCTTTATTATTTTGTAAATTTAGTTTAAACAAATCAGGGAAATCTTTTAATTTACTTAAAACCAAATTTAGTTTTTCAACACTTTCTTTCTCTTGCATATTATCTACCTCTTCTCATAGATTGATGGGCTTGTCTTCGCATTTCTTCAATTTTACTTATATCAACTCCGAACTCGTCATATACAGGTCCGTGTTCTCTTGATTTTTCTTCCAAGTGATTAAACCTCTGTGATTTTTCCTCATCAAGTTGTTGTTGTCTTCTTCTTGCTTCGTCAATTCGTTTTTGACGTCTGGCAGCTTCTTCCTGTGATAATCTTTCTTGATTACGTTGTTCTTGCAATCGCTTGTCACGTTCTTCTCGTTCTCTACGTTGTTGTTCTTCTCGTAATCTTTTTTGTTCTTCTTCGACTTTTCTTTCAGCCTCCAAATCTCTATGTGGCAACTCTCTTTTAATAGCTCTTGAAGCGTAAGTGTTTGTAGTAGATGTTAAATCGGCCATATCTTCATTACTTCTGCTATATAAGGTTGGGTTGTCAATCGGAACAATTACTGTTGAGTTATCTTTATGAAAAGGATTTATTTGTTGTCCAATTTGTTCCATCCCTGTTTTGTCATAATAACTTATAAATGTTGTGCCATCAGCCAATTTAAATGAAATGCTTGTTTCATCAGTTTTAATGCCAGATGGGCGATAACCAATTAGAGAAGTTTTTTCATCTTTGCCTGTTGTAAATTTAGAACTAATATCAGTATCTTCAGGTGGAGTGATTTGTTCAACAACATTTACTTGTCTATATCCAGTCGGTGTTAGTTTATAAAACTTTGAACTTTTAAAACCTTCTGCAACTAAATATTCTTCACCGTTATGAGCAGTGATTTTTTTAACAGCATATATTTTAGTTGTAGCATTATCTTTTAATATTGTTTGTATGTTGTCATATTGTTGATAGTTATCTAATAATGACAAGTTCTCTTGTATGTTTCTATTTAACTTTTTAGCTTCGCGAGTAAAATTCAATTTAAAAACATCTTCAGTATTTGCATCTTGGATTAAGAGCTCATCTGGATTCGATTTGTTTGGAATAATTTTAATTATTTGTGGCTCAGAATTAGGAGCTTTTGCTGTGATTTGATAAGTCCCTTTTTCATTGACCTCAATAGATATTTCATTTGTTCCAATGTTAACTATATTTTTGCTAGAATAACAAGTCGGGAATATAGAACTTGGAATGAATAAACCATTTTTAAAATTTAACGCAAATCCATCAGCTGTCTTTTTGAATGCGAAGTCCACATGAGGAGAAGGTATATTAAAAGATTCTTTCTTTTGTTGTGTGGCTTTATCAAGTGTTGCCCTTAACAAAGAGTTGAATCTTTTCTTTTCTTCACTTTCTAATGGTTGAGAGCGGGTTATAGCATTACCGGCTGTTATTATAGCGCTTTTATAGCGTTCACTATAATTGGGATTAGCACTTAATGTAGGAGCTTCGGCCATAATTGAGCTTGCAATTCTTATAAAATCTTCTGGCGAATACTTTTCTGGCTCATCATCGATATTCTGTAATATAGTTTTGCAAATCAAATCTTGCGCTGCCAAATAATCACTATCAGTGGTATAATCAATGAGTGCATTTGCATTATGCTTTTTCTGGAATGCTTCACACAATTTATTAAATTCTACAAAGTTTTTTCTTCCTAGAATTTTTACATAATTAGGCAAGTCACCTCTTAAAAATTCTTTGATATTGACCTTTGTTCCAGTTAAATTATTTTGCAACTTTATTAGAGTGGTCTGGGCGGGATAGGAATGGTAGCATTCTTTTTCACTGTATATTTCTTGCTTTAATAATTCTGTGAAAGCTTCACAGATAAAACCACCGTCAAGTGCGGTTCCCGCATCTAATCCGATAACACTTCCCTTATCAAGGTTTCTTTTCACACCTGCAAGTCGAACACTACCAGGAGAAATGGGAAGTTGTGTCTCGTATCTATCTCCGTCTTCTGTATATGTTAAAACTTCAGGTCCAAGAGTTAGATAATGGATAAACTCGTGACATAACACACCCTGTGTCGTTGTGCCTCGCGCCATATATTCAGGGTTAATACCGATTGCTCTGTCACCTTTTGCAAACCTTATATGAACACCAGCACGATGTCTATTTACAGTATCATCATCTAATATAAATGAAAATTTGCTATCATCTTTTATCATACTTTCTACGATGGGCTGATAATTAACAGCGTCATACAAACCGTTTTGATAAAAATATTTATCCATTCTGTCCAACACGGCCGAAAAAGAGTGTATATATTCTGGGATATATTTAGGGTCACAATTAAACTTAATTTTATCTATATTTTGTTTTAAATATTTAAATGGTGTAGGCATTTTGTCTCCTAGTTAAGTGCAAATTATAATTTGATCGTTTCATTTCCCCGAAATTTTTTAATAGAAATTTCTTGGATCTCATTTTTGTTGCAAAAATATTACATTGTCCCTCTTTTCTTTACCTTTGCCTTCACCTCACCGATTATGCGATCATACTCTTTGTGCTTATGTAAAGCCGTGTCGCTTAAAGGCATTTTCAGTCCACGACTCTCTTCATATCTGTACCAGATGTCATACAAATAGAAAACACCCCTGTTAAATTCGCTATATTTAACAAGTTCTTTTTCTTGAATTACAGGGTTGTTGGTGAACAAGAACACTCGATACGCAAATACGTTGTCCATCATAAATAGGTCAATCAGTTCTCTTTCGACCAATGAAGACATGGTTTCAATCCATTGTGCATATTTTGCCACGTCGCAAATGTATTTATCGAAATCGAAGCCTTTTTCTGGGTGATCCATGTAGTCATTTAACGCAAAATACAAATCGTCAAGCTTGTAGCAATCGTAAAAAGATTTGTTGTAGTCCAACAAGAAGTTTGCTTTGTTTAGGTTTTTGTCTTTTTTGAACTGAATAAACAAAGCAATAGCACCAATAACGGCCGTTATAATCGTTATTACATTAGTAATTCTGCCGCCAAGGTCATCTGGAAGAAATAAACTGGCAATCAAACACAATAGTAGCATACCTATACTGATGATTGTTATCATATTATGCTTCTTCATACGCCACTCCTATATACAAAATAAAGATAACAAATTTGCCCACTTGTGTCAATCAAATTAGGGCACTGGGCCTTAATGCTTGTGTCCAAAAATAAATTAACATGAGCAATCGTTAGTTTCAATATTCAATAAAAAACACCCAACCAAGCCTAAAAAGGCTATAAGTTGAGCGTCCTAGCCGAACTATCCGTCAGAAAAGTTATCAAACTTCAAGTCCAATACAGGCGGGGTGTTAGGATTTTTATACGCACCCATTAAACTTTTTATAACATTTGTTTAATATTTCAACAAATTCAGTTGGAAGCTTTGCTAATGCTTTCTCTTTTAATTCTTTGCTTATTCCAAACATTGCCTCTGCCATACTTCCAACAATACATGCATTTGTATCAGTATCGCCGCCAAAGGATATTGCCAATCTTATACTATCCTCAAAGCTATTTGAATTAAAAAATGAATATAAACACAAGTCAATGGTATCAGAGCAAGTATAGTTGAATTCATTTAAGTTTGGTTTTACTATTTTTAAATTTAGTTTATTAATAATATCTTGTTTTGTCATACCATTTCGTGCATAAAAGATTATTAAAGCAATTATTTGTGCTGCTTTTATTGCATCTTTACTATTATGTGAGGGGGTAGTTGCTAAATATGAATTTTTAATAACATCTTCTTCTGTATTAAAAAGATATCCAACGGGAGAAACTCTCATCATTGCACCATTACCAGAACTTTGTCCTTGATAATTGCCCTTTGCCCATTCAGTAAAACCTGGTGAAAACATTGTTTTAAAATATGGTATATTTTGTGGGATTTTATTGCCATATTTTATTGCATATTCTTTTAATGTTGTCTCATAAATTTTGTTATTTATAATTGCATCAGCTATTGCAACTGTTAAAATTGTATCATCACTAAAAAAAGAATTGTCCTCAATAATACTTTTAATTTTTACTTTACTATGTTGTGTCAACTGATCAAATTCATAAATTGAACCAGCAAGATCACCTATTATTGCTCCTAACATTTTCTCTCCTTTTTTTAATTATGTTATATTTGAAAGAAATTCCAAAACAATCTTGCAAAAAGAAAAATACGCAACCTTGATTATTTCTCATAGGGTGCGTATAATGGTTTTCTGGCGGAGGAAGAGGGATTCGAACCCCCGTGGGCTTGCACCCAAACGGTTTTCAAGACCGCCTCGTTATGACCGCTTCGATATTCCTCCATGCCAATTATGACAGATGCAAACGAGAGCATCATTGCGATAACAAAATTATTATACAATAACTTAACCCAAAAGGCAAGAGTTTTTTGTAATTTTGTTTTCGTTTTTTTATTCCTGTGAACAAACCATACGATGTAACGCACTGCCTACAAACAGCTAAAATAGATAAATGCCAAAATTTTGCAGTCTGTAGAAAATATAAATATGTGCGTCAAAGGATTGTCAGTTTGAATATTTAGTGATAGAATAGAGATCGATAAGGCAAATGAAAAATGAAAAAAGTTTTAAGTTTAGGCATAGGCGTAATGATAGTCATGCTATTGCTGAATATATGTTGCGGTGCAATTAACACTCGACCTCAAACGCACGCTCAGATTACGGACGAAACGTTGAATGGGTTGGATTTGACAAGGTGCGAGAATCTAATGATTGTTGCTCACCCAGATGATGAAACGCTATGGGGCGGTCGTGAACTGATTGAGACTGGCAACTACCTTGTGGTATGCATGACATATGGCAAGTCGAAAACACGTGGCATTGATTTCCGCAAAAATATGGAAGAAATCCACAACACTCCACTAATGTTGAATTATCCAGATAAAATTAACAATCAACGCTTAGATTGGGATAAGTATAAAGACGAAATGGTTAAAGATTTGGACAAGATTTTGAACGCCAAAGCGTGGAACAGAATAGTCACTCACAACCCTGACGGCGAATACGGTCATCAGCATCACAAATTCCTAAACGCAATGGTGACGAGCGAATGCGAAAGCAAAGGAATGTTGAACGAGTTGTATTATTTTGGAAAGTATTACAACAAAGACGAGGTTGAATTATTGGAGAAAACCACTTCGGGAGACACATTGAGAATAAAGAAAAGACTCATCAGGCGCTACGAGATTAACTTAAAATATTTAAATCGCAAATTCGAGCATATGTACGAGCACGATTCAATTGTGAAATGCACAGATTGGAACAAATAGCGATTGACGAGCAACTTTCCTATTCACCATAGCCAAGCGACGCTATAAGGCGTTTATAGTCGTCCCAGCAGTGCTCACGAATAGGCATAGGATTGTGATTGTCGAAAAACAAAACCAATGCTGGACAAATGCCATTCCATTTAGGCAAAATCTCATAGCTGACCAAGTGCCCCTCTCTAATCAAGCGTTTTGCAGTTCCGTGATAATTGTAATAAAACATACTACTAGTGTGGGCGATTTAAGCAAAAATATGACAAAAAAATATGACCGATTCGGTCACATTTTTTATTTGTCGTTTCTGTTGCAGAGCTTGATAATTCCTTTATCCAAAATGCTTGCCAAAATGAGCCAAAGCGCACTAATGAATACGAGAACGTATATCAGTGAACTGCCGAGATTTTGACCCGAGCCAAATATTGCACTTACGAGGTTGAAATCGAAGATTCCGACCAAGCCCCAGTTCACGGCGCCAATCAAAATAATTATGAAAGCGATTATGTTTGCTATAATCATATTTCCTCCTTGATTGTAGTGTGTGGCGAATTGGCGAAAATATACGTTATTGGTCACCACTGGTGACAGGCGTAAACAGTGAAATACGCATGGCATCTTGTGGATAGAAAAAACCGCCTAGATTAAGTCATCTTGGCGGTAGTTTACATCTAACCTTCGATTAGTTTAATGGTTTCTTGCACTTTGAGTCTAGGGAACAAAGGTGCTATTTTTGTAATTCTGCTGTCACGGTTGGCCACGTATCTTGCTTGCTCAAAACCTTGATAGTCCTTGCCCACGCCTAACGCTGAAAAGATTTTGACACAGCTGTCAGGTATCATAGGAGTGAGCAAAATTGCACTCACACGCAAAACTTCTGTAAGGTTGTACAAAACAGTGGAAAGTCGCTCACGGCTATTTTCGTCCTTAGCCAAATTCCAAGGCTGTGTTGCGTCGATATATTTGTTGCCGGCGTCGATGAGCGAAATCACCTTTTCGATGGCGTGTTTCACTTCTTGTTCGTCCATGTCTTTCACATATTGCGAGTAAACACTGTTGACTTGGTTCAATAGTTCGTCGTCCTCTTCGCTATATGAATTGCCGAAAGGCAACTCGCCTGAGAAATACTGCTCAGTCATTGCACTTGTGCGTGACAAAAGGTTGCCAAGCATGTTACACAAGTCTTTGTTGATAACATTTAGATACGTTTCTGTAGTGTATGGTGCATCTTGAACAAGAGGACCTTCTTTCAAGAGATAATATCTCAATGAATCTACAGATGTGTATTTAATTAGGCTGCGAGGATAGAATCCGTTGCCTAGCGACTTACCCATCTTTGCTCCGCCATTGGTTAGCCAACCATGCGCATGAATTTCCTTAGGCAATGGCAATCCGAGTGCCCATAATAGTGCTGGCCAAATAATCGTGTGGAAACGAGTGATTTCTTTGCCTACAATGTGCAAATCTGCAGGCCAGAATTTCTCGAACAAGCTTTCATCATCACTGCCATATCCTAGTGCTGTGATATAGTTTGTCAGTGCGTCAACCCACACGTAAATGGTGTGCTTTGGGTCGAACGAAACTGGTATGCCCCAGCTTACTGACGTGCGAGTCAAACACAAGTCTTCCAAACCTGGCTTAACAAAGTTGTTGTACATTTCATTGCGTGTGCGCTCTTGACGTACGAAATTTGGGTCTTTTAACAATTTTTCAATTTGTTTTTGATATTTACTCAAGCGGAAGAAATATGCTTCTTCTTTAGCCGTCTCTACTGGACGGTGACACTCAGGGCAGATGCCGTCTGGAGCCTGAGTCTTGGTGTAGAATGTTTCGCATGGCACGCAGTACAGTCCTTCGTACGAAGATTTGTAGATTTCACCCTTTTCGTAAAGAGTGTCAAATATCTTGCTTGCGGCTTTTTCGTGATATTCATCTGTCGTGCGAATAAATTTGTTGTAAGAAATGTTTAAAAGCTTCCACAAATCTTTTGCATCCGCCACCACTTCATCCACATACTCTTTTGGCGTTTTGCCAGCCTTAGCACTAACCTGCTCAATTTTCTGTCCATGTTCGTCCGTGCCTGTTAAAAAGAAAACGTCGTAACCACGTGCACGTCGATATCTAGCAATGCAATCCGCTAAAACGGTTGGGTAGCAAGTACCCAAATGAAAGTTGCCGTTTGGATAATATATAGGGGTTGTTACATAATATTTTTTTTGTTCCATATTTCACCTTTAATTTGTTAATTTTTAATGCTTTTTTGTATTTTAAAATAAAATTTCAGCAAAAAAAACTTGTCATTTAATTTTTTTACTAAAATTTTTGCAATTTTTTGTGATTATTTTGCAATTTACAAATGTTTTCACACAAATAGTCATTAAAAAATTTGTGTCAAAATTTTATGCCATATAATTTATTTTATGTCGCAGAGCGACATTCGTTTTGTTAGTAATAATTTGGTAAAATTTCGTTGTAGCATCATCG
Source organism: uncultured Clostridia bacterium (assembly GCA_934747805.1). Lineage (GTDB taxonomy): Bacteria > Bacillota > Clostridia > Christensenellales > UBA1242 > HGM11372. The sequence goes on from CAKVHC010000001.1 coordinate 142,704, forward strand.
CTCTCCTTTATTTTGGTTTATTATACTCTTAAATTGCGTTAAATGCAACAAATTAAATTGACTTTATCCACATTTTAAACTAATATGTGTATAGGTGAATAATATGAATAAGATAATTTTAACTGCCGACCGTCCAACAGGTAAACTGCATCTAGGACATTATGTCGGCTCACTCATGCGTCGTGTGCAATTGCAAAATGAGGGCGCATATGACGATTTTTATATAATGGTTGCCGATTCGCAGGCGCTAACAGATAATTATGGCAACGTCCAGAAGGTGCGTGACAATATTCTTAACGTTGTGCTAGATTATTTGGCTGTTGGTCTTGACCCCAATAAAGTAACCATTTTCGTTCAATCGCAGATTAGCGAGTTGACCGAATTTACATTCTACTACATGAACTTGGTTACACTTTCTAGACTCCAACGTAATCCGACTGTCAAATCTGAAATTAAACTCAGAGGGTTTGAAAAATCTATTCCAATGGGATTCTTAACCTATCCTGTTAGTCAAACAGCAGATATCACTGCTTTTAATGCAACTATAATTCCGGTTGGTGATGATCAATTGCCAATGATTGAACAAGCAAGAGAGATTGTAAGGTCTTTCAACAATTTGTATGGTGAGACGCTAGTTGAACCGAACGCTGTTTTACCAGAAGCTGATTGTTGCAGGCGCTTGGTAGGGATTGACGGTGGTGCAAAAATGAGCAAGTCGCTCGGCAACTGTATCTATTTAAGCGATGACAGCAAAACCATACACGACCAAGTGTTTAATATGTATACTGATCCAAATCACATAAAGGTATCCGATCCGGGCAAAGTGGAAGGCAATGTGGTATTTACATATCTTGACGTTTTCTGCAAACCAGAACATTTCGCTAAATACTTACCTGAATATACCAGTCTAGACGAATTAAAAGCTCATTATAGAAAGGGCGGACTCGGTGACGTTAAAATTAAGACATTCTTATACAAGATATTAGATGAGTTAATCGCTCCTATCAGAAACCGTCGTGAAGAATTAGCTAAACACCCAGAAGAAATTTATAAAATATTAACGAGAGGTAGAGAAAAAGCTCAAAAAGTGGCCAATGCAAACCTTATTCGACTAAAAAAGGCTATGAATATCGATTATGATTTCTAAAAATGTTCCACGTGGAACATTTTTTATTGTATCCAATCACTAAATCAGTCTTATGATAACCAGTCATATTATTAAACTATTGTTTCGTAGAACCATTTAACAGTATTCTTACTGATATAGGTGTATTTTTCACGAAAAGAATGTTCCACGTGGAACATTCTTGCAAAATTTCGTACTAAAATTAGACCATGTATCACATTTGTGGCCAATTTAATCAAAATTATTCATAATTTTACAAAAAACTGTGTAAAAACACGTTTGCATAACGAATAATTACATATTTTTTATTTAATTGTCATTTTTTTGATTATAAAACGACTTGTATATATCTAGCCGAATGATTTTGATTATTAATAATAGATTTTTAGCTAAATCGAATGTCGTATTGATTATGGAGATCAAAAGACTGTATTAAATTAATTCGGAAATGTTCCACGTGGAACAATCTGGACATAAGATCATCACAAATAAGCTTACAATATCGTTTATATAGGACATATACCCGTAGTGCATGCATTAATTAAATAAAAAAATGTTCCACGTGGAACATTTTTATCTATTAAGTAATTCGTAAAGTCTGTCTAAGTCGTCTTGATCGTAGTAGTCAATGTAAATACGACCTTTTTTGTTGTTGCCAATGATATTTACTTTAGTACCTAATTTTCGCTGCATGAGATTAATTAGATCCTTGATTTCGGCAGATAATACATATTGGGTTGCTTTCTTTGTAGGTTTGTTGTTAAGTTTGGCAATTTCTCTTTCCAGTTCTCTTACTGTATATTTACTCTTGGCTACTTGCTTTGCCAAATATACTTGTTGTTCTCTATCGTCTAGTCCTGCCAGACATTTCGCATGACCAAATGACACTTTTCCGCTTTCAACTAAATCAAGTACTTCGTTGTCCAGAGTGAGTAGCCTGTTATAATTGGCTATTTCAGAACGACTTTTACCTAAGCGCTCTGCTACTTTTTCTTGCGTCAGCTGATACTCTTCCATTAATTTTTTAATGCCACGAGCCACTTCAACAGGATTTAAGTCCTCACGTTGTAAGTTTTCAATAATTGCAATTTCGCTAACTTGTTTTTCGGTATAATGTTTGATGATTGCAGGAACTTTGGTTAAGCCAGCCATTTGGCAGGCTCTCCATCTACGTTCACCGGCGATAATCATATATTTATCACCTGTTTCGTTAACGATGATAGGTTGAATCAATCCATGAACCTTAATACTGTCGGACAATTCTTCCAACGCCTTTTGGTCAAAGTTCTTTCTTGGTTGATTTGGATTTGGATAAATTTTGCTTAATTCCAATTCCGTTTGAGCGCCGCCAACCTGACTAACATTTTCAGTTTGCGCTACTTGTTTTTTTTCTGGTTCAATTTCTCTGTCATATTGAGATAACAGTGCTCCCAGCCCTTTACCTAAACCGTATTTCATATTTCCTCCTATTTAGTTTGATTGGATAAAAATTCTTTAGCTAAATCTTCATAAGCTTGCGCACCCTTAGCTTTTGGATCGTAAACATAGATAGGTAAACCGTGACTTGGGGCCTCTGCCAAACGAATATTTCTAGGAATTGTTGTTTTGTACACCTTATTTCCGAAATATTTTTGAATTTCGCTAGCAACTTGTGTTACAAGATTGGAGCGATTATCCTTCATTGTCATCAAAACGCCTTCAATGTCCAAACCAGGATTTAAGTGTTGTTTGATAAGTCGTACGGTGTTCATCAATTGACCCAAACCAACTAAAGCAAAGTATTCGCATTGAATAGGAATAATAATGCTGTCTGTAGCTGTCAAAGCGTTCACTGTAATCAAACCAAGTGAAGGTGGACAGTCTATAAATATGTAGTCGTATTGGTTTTTAATAGGCGCAAGAGCTTCTTTTAGCACTTTTTCTCTATTATCCATGTAAACAAGGTCGACTTCTGCTCCTGCTAAGTCGACTGTTGCTGGCAAAACGTCCATGTTAGGAATAACGCTTGGATAAATTGCTTCTTTTGGGGAGCAATCGCCTAGTAAAACTTGATAAACGCTATTTTTGTCTTGTAAAGGTTCTACACCGACTGCACTTGAAGCATTGCCTTGCGGATCCAAGTCAATCAAAAGTACTTTATGTTTAGCCGTAGCGACATAAGTTGCCAAATTTACACAAGTGGTAGTCTTACCAACGCCACCTTTTTGATTTGCGAAACAAATAATTTTTCCCATAGTTCCTCTTTTTAATGAAAGTATAACATAGCATTTTTTATTTGTAAAATAAATTTTGACGTTAAAATGTATATTTTTTTGTAAAAATAGTGAAAAAATATAAAATTTAATAAAAAAATCAAGCAAATTTAATATATTTTGCAAAATTTTACAAATAATAACGCTAGAGGTGGGTATGGAAAATAAACGAAATAAAAAGCCAGCAAAAAAGACAACTGCTAAACAAATTGTAGACGAACACAAAAAAGTTGCTCAGCCTGAAGAGTATAAAGCATCAATAGATAAGCTGACACAATATGCAACGTCGCTGTTCCAAAATGCTAATGTGGGAATGCAGTCAATCAACGATATTTTGCCACGTACAAAATGTCAACATTTGCGTGCAGAACTGCAGAACGAATATATTGAATTTCGCAAAATAAAAGAAGAACTTTGTGAGTATGCTCACGCACATTGCATTCAACTAAAAGAAAACAACATTTTTGAAAAGTCACGTATGTGGTTAAGTGTAAAAATGGGCACTCTTTTCAACCGCTCTACACGCCATATAGCAGAGCTTATGACAGTAGGAACGGTTATGGGGTTGAATCAGTGTTATAAAGACCGAGCAGACTATCAACAAGTTAGTTGTGAACTAGACAAAATTAGTGATAAGCTGGAACTAATTTTTGAAAACAATTATGCAACGTTAAAGACATTCTTGCGATGCGAAAAGTATGATAATAAATAACAAAAAATAATTCGATAAAATTTAATTATCTGTAAGCAATATTTATTTTTGTATTTAAAATATTAATTTAATAATATAAAAATACAAATCTATTATTAATTTATAAAAAAATGATTATATAATTGTGTTTTGGTTATATTTTTAAAAATAATTTAAAAAAAATTATTAAAAAATATATGCTAGAATATAGATAAATAAAGGAAGTTGTGATTTGTATTTATAAAAACTATTAAAAATTTTGTTTAATTTAAAAGATAAAAAAAATAGAGAATTTTCTCTATTTTTTTAAACAAATTTTAAAATATTTTATTTTTGACGAATGTGAATATTTATGAAATCTTCCAAAATTTTAATCACGTTATTACTCTTTTTTAGTGTGGATTGTTCGCTAAACAATCTCAGAACATTTTCGCTGCCACTAAACCTGATGCATGCCCAATAATCATTCTTAAAATACATTTTGCAACCGCATTCATATTCCACTTTCACGATAGGTAAATCAGGCAACAACTTATCTTCAAAAACCTGCTTAGTTATGCGTGTGCGGTCGTCTTCAGTGACTGGATAAGCATACTCAATAGGCACGCAAGGATAGTGTTCAATTTGTTGCAAATATTCTACTAATTCGCCGAACGATTTTTTCATCGTACACAAGGCATCGCTAACCAGCATTCCACCCAAAATTCCGTCCTTAGAATAGATGTGATTTTTCAGACAAATGCTATTGGATTCTGCACCCATGAATGAGTCAGGATTTTGCAGCATTATTGAGGTGATTTGAGCAAAGCCTGTTTGAGCGTCTTGAGTTGTACAATTGTTGTCTTTCGCAATCTTAGGTATGAGTGAACTCATTGCGTTATTTTTGACAATTCTACCTGTAATGTTTTTGAATCTAGCGAAGAAATAAATTATTATTGCGCAAACATAATTGCAGTCATAGAACTTGCCGTCTTTGTCGACAATGGTCAGTCGGTCGCCGTCACCATCCACAGCAAAGCCCAGTGTATATTTTTTGCTCACAATCTTTTTGCCCTGCGCTGCTAGATTGCCTACATATGGTGCAGGCTGTATGCCACCGAAGAAACAGTCGTAGTCAGTGTTGATGATATCATATTTTTTTAGTTTTAATTTTTCGCAAATATATCTTAAACAATTAACACTGCTACCGTGCATAGCGTTAATCAAAAGATTTGGCTGGGTTTGTGTAATGGTTTTGGTATCAAGCAGTTCAAGGACGGATTTGCAATAAGGCTTAATATCGGTTGTAAGTTCGATTTTGTTGCTATTTATAGCTTTGTCAAAATCGATAGTTTTTATCTTACTCGATTTAATCTTGTTTGCTACGCTTTCCATGTAGTTGGCTTGTTGACGATTGGCTTCTACACCGCCTCGTGTGAAAACTTTAATTCCGTTGTGTGAAAATGGGTTGTGGCTGGCAGTAATCATCACGCCCAAATCATAAATTTTGCTTGCGTATGAGATAAGCGGCGAAGGCACACTCTCGTTGTAAAAATACACTTTGAATCCATATGCAGTTAACACTTCGCAAACAAGCATGGCATAGTTGCGGCTGTTAAAACGATTGTCATATCCCACAGCAATCGTGCGAATGGTTTTGTCAGGTTTAAAAAGTTTTACAATTGCATAGGCAATGCGCTTCACTACGTTACAATTAAAGGTTTGGTCAATTTCGCCACGACAACCGCTAGTGCCAAACTTAACTTTGATTGGCGCATCGAATTGAGTTATCCACTTTTTGAAAGGAATTGTGGATTTCGAATCATTATATTTTGTCTGTCTTTCAGCCAAAAGTATTGCATCGTCAAAATTTATGCCGCTTTCCATATTCTGACTAACATTGGCGAAGAAATCCTTATCATTATCTATATAGTACTGTGCGAAACAGACTCCATTTTTGTTGCGATAAACATAACCTTTGTCAGCATAAAAAACAATGAGTTTGTTTGGGTGCTTCGATGTCATATCGCAGACATTTTTTGTTTTGAAAACACGTTCCGCTTGCTTGCTTGTCAGCATTACTAGATCAAAAGATTTTATGTTGCGAGCAAATGATGTGTCTAGTTTTTCTTTGGGATTATAAAAGGTGCTTAGTGACATAACAATCTCCTATTTACATAGTATAAAAAATTGAAACGAAAAAGGCAAAACATTTTAGCATTATTTATCCACGCTTTATTATGTATCTATATATGCTAACGCTAACTATTTTGCAATTGACAGGCAAATCATTTGACCTGAGATTTTAATTTGACTACAATTTAAGTGTATTGAAAGGGGTTAATATGAAAAGATATTTTGAAATTACAGATGTTTCCGCCAGACAAATTTTGGACAGCCGTGGCAATCCAACTGTTGAGGTGGAAGTCACTGTTGAAGACCGCATTGTCGGTCGTGCCAGCGTGCCAAGTGGTGCGTCCACTGGAGCATTTGAAGCGGTGGAACTACGTGACGGCAACAAAAAGAACTATCTTGGAAAATCAGTTGAAAAGGTAGTCGAAAATGTGAACACGATCATCGCCGAAGAGATTGTAGGCATGAACGTTTTGGACCAAACAGAAATAGATAAGGTGCTTATCGCACTCGACGGCACGGATAACAAAGGCAATTTGGGTGCGAACGCCATTTTGGGTGTGTCGCTTGCCTGTGCAAAGGCTGCAAGTGAAGCGCTAAGACTTCCGCTTTACCACTACATCGGCGGAGTCAATGCAAAAGTGTTGCCAGTGCCAATGATGAACATTATTAACGGCGGCAAACATGCAGATAACAGCGTAAACATTCAAGAGTTTATGATTATGCCAGTTGGAGCGAAATCTTTCCGCCAGGCATTGCAAATGTGTGCTGAAGTCTTCCACAATTTGAAAGCCGTGTTAAAGGACAAAGGATATTCAACCGCAGTTGGTGATGAGGGTGGATTTGCCCCTAACTTCAAGTCGGATGAAGAAGCATTTAAATGCATTGTTGAAGCCATAAAAAAGGCTGGTTACAAGCCTGGCGAAGATTTCCGTCTAGGTGTTGATGCTGCTGCAACTGAGATGTATGACGAAGCCGAAAAAATTGGTGAAAAAGGAAAATATTATTTCTGGAAGTCTAAGAAATTGTTTACATGTGAAGAGATGGTAGATTTCTGGGTAAAGATGGCAGAGAAATATCCTATCATCAGTTTGGAAGACGCCCTTGCAGAAGAAGACTGGAAAGGCTGGAAATTGCTCACAAAGAAGTTGGGTAAAAAGATTCAACTCGTGGGTGACGATCTGTTCGTTACAAACACAAAACGCTTGGCAAAAGGAATCAGTCAGGGCGTGGCAAACTCAATTCTAATCAAGCTAAATCAAATAGGAACACTTACTGAAACTCTTGATGCCATTGAAATGGCTAATCGTGCTGGCTACACAGCAGTCGTATCTCACCGTTCGGGTGAAACAGAAGACACTACAATTGCCGATCTGGCAGTGGCATTAAATGCTGGTCAGATTAAAACAGGTGCGCCAAGCCGAACTGACCGTGTGGCAAAATACAATCAACTGTTGCGTATCGAAGAAGAACTTGGCGAATGTGCTGAGTATCATGGCTTGGACTCATTCTTCAATCTTAAATAAATATCAAAAGACACAACATCGTGTCTTTTTTATTTATCTAGTTAAATATTCAAATTTGAAAAATAAAAAAAAAGAGCAAAAGCTCTTTTTTACTCTACAAGAATTAGGCCAATTCAACAGTAGCGCCAGCTTCTTTGAATTTTGCTTCAAAAGCTTTTGCTTCTTCAGTAGGAACATTTTCCTTAATAGTTGAAGGTGCACCGTCAACCAAAGCTTTAGCTTCAGCCAAACCAAGACCAGTAACTTCACGCACAACTTTAATAACTGCAATCTTGTTAGCGCCAACTTCTTTCAATTTTACTGTGAATTCGCTCTTTTCTTCAGCAGCTGCAGCAGCAGCGCCACCAGCAACAACTGCAACAGGGGCAGCAGCGCTAACGCCGAATTCTTCTTCGAGTAATTTAACCAAATCTGCTACTTCAACAAGACTTAGAGATTTGATTTCTTCAACGATATCATTAATCTTTGCCATAATAATTTTTCTCCTTTAATTTAACACTTAATTTTTAGATGCAATAGCATCGAGAGCCCTTGCAAGTGATGCAACAGGGTTGTTGAGGGTACGCAAAAGTGTTGCAATGAGTACCTCTTTTGATGGAATGGAAGCAAGTTTCAAAATGCTAGCTTTGTCTGCGACAGCACCATCAGTTACGCCGACTTTGATTTCCAACTTATCAGTTTTCTTAGCATAGTCGTTCATAATGCGTGGAGCGCAAGTCTCGTCTTCATAACCAAAAGCAATAGCAGTAGTGCCTTCCAAGAAACTTTCAAGTCCGTTGATGCCAGATTCGTTAAATGCACGAGCTAAAAGTCTATTCTTATAAACTTTGTATTCTACATTTGCTTTACGAGCAGCAGCACGGAGTTCAGTGTCTTGAGCCACATTGATACCATTGTTGTTGACTAAAACGATTGATTTAGATTTAGCAATCTTGTCTTTGATCTCTTCCACAATCTGTTTTTTAGCTTCAATATTAGCTGACATTTTGGTCCTCCTTGTAGATTAAATAAAAACTCTTTCGCTTGCCAACTAGCAGGCGAAAGAGTTGTGCATTCTTTCATAAACCCACCTACACAAGCGCAATGCTTACTCCAAAAGGAACTTGTGGTCTTTGGCGAAACAATCTTTATTTCGTTACCTATTATACACACGGGTGCGTGTTTGTCAAGAGATTTTTAAAATTTATTTTCATTTTCCTTTGCTTTTTGTGCACGTTTCTGCTCAGCCTTGTCCACTTTAGGAAGTTCTTTAGTCTTTGCAAAAAGTATGGTGGTCTTGTGGTCTGGGGCTTGTGAAAGCTCTTTGCAATAACGTTCAAGTTTGGACACAACGTCGAAGAATGCTTCATCGGTGGATTCGTTGCTCAACTGATACAATGTGAGCATATCTGCTGAATTGCGTCTGGAAGTGTAACTGTTGTAATATTCGTCATGGTCAAAAACAAATCTCACTTTCAGTCCCACGCCGTTAAACAGTTTGTATTCTACCGATGAGGTGTCAATGGTGTATACAGGGTTGATCTTGCGCAATAAATATTCAGGGTCAAACTCAACTGCATAAGCAAACATATCTTTAAAATGATCTTTCAAAAAATCTATCTTTTTAAGTGGACTTTCTTTTGCGCCTATTGGGGTGGAATACTTTCTTCCGTTTAGTCGTTCCAAAATTTGGCTCTGGCCTTCCACACTGCTTCTGGCGATTATAAGCTCGCTGCGTGAGCCACGTATTTGTTTAAATATCGAAACGCCCGATATTTCAAGGTCACGATTCTCGGTGTCGTAGTAAATGTAATGTCGGTCATAACTTGTCTCATACTGGATGACGTACTTCCCAAAAAATGCGTTGAGCGCTAGCACCTTTTTATAGGTGTTTTTATCAAACATCTCAAAACGTTTTTTGTTGCGTTCCTGGTCGAGATTATATTGCTGCAACTTTTTTTGCACTTCCATTGGGGTCATTTTTCTTGCCATAAATTCTCCCTTAATTTATTTATAAATAATGAAAAAATTAATTTATTTAAAATAATTATATATATTTGCATATATTTTTACAAACATTTTGCACTATTTTTATAAAATTATATAAAAAATAACCAGAAATGCGTGTTTATAAGGGATTTGAGAATTATTAATTAAATGTAATTTTCATTCAAAAATTAATAAAATATGTTTAAAATTAGTTGAAAAAAATATTAAAAATATGTTAAAAATAATAGTAATAAATTATTTTGTGTGTTATACTAAAAATATAATTAATTATTTTACGAGGTGAAAAATGAGTTTATTGGCATCTGTGTTTGACGAAGTAATCAACTTTTTCAATACCATTGGCAGTTACATCACTTTTGATATTTTGATGTATGCCGGACTTGGCGTATTGGCATTGCTGGTGGCTGTATTGATTATTCAGGTCAAGCATTCATTTGAGATCAAGATGGTGAAGACAATCGATGGATTGAATTCCTTCTTGACCAACAATCCAAAAATTACGGACGACAACTTGGTGGCGTTCAACAATAAAATGAAAAAAGCTCCACATTCGTTGCGTATTCAATGGCAACAATTTATGCTTTATCGTGAAGGCAAGCCAAGCAGTTATTTATCGTTCAAAAACTGTGTTGAGAATCCAATGACTGGCAACTCTTACAAACAGACGTTGCGTGGCTCAGCAATGCTAGCTGGCGTGCTGATTGCATTCTTGATGCTGTTTGGTGTGTTTGCACAGGGTGGCATCATCACAGATTTGAGCAAGTTTGCCAAGTATGTTCTACTGTTGCCTTTGTGCGTTGGCATAATTTACGCAATCATTTACATATTTGTTACCGCACGTCTCAGTGCAATCACTGCAGACCTATTCAACAATTTCCAATATTTTGAGAAAAACATTGACAAGGCAACCACAAGCCTACCAGACTATGTAGACTATGAAGTATTGTTCTCAAAGAAAGAAATTCGTCAGGGCATTCCTGTATTGTTTGAATATTTGGAAAAGCGTGCTCAAGTTGAGCAACAAGAACTGCAACGTGCACGTGAAAAGAATGTTGAACATGAGAAGTACAACTTCGACAAAGCAGGCGTTGAGCCATCACTTGTGCTTGAACGTGCCATGAGCGAAGCGGAAAGATATTTGTCCGACCGCAACAAGATCATGCAAGAGATCGAGCAACGTGATAACGAAATAAACTCATTGCAAACCAAGTTTAAAGAATACACTAAAGAGTATCAACGTAAAATGCAAGCCAGCAAGGAAAACGTTGAACGACTCAAAACTCAGCTCGACCAAGCTGCTTCAAACATTGAAGCCAACTATATTAAGAAACAATATAGTGATGAAATCAATCGTCAACAATTGCTCGAAAAGGAATTCGATGCAAAGAGTCAAGAGAACAAACAAAACATTGCTGTTTTGCAACAAGACATTAGCGAACGTCAAGAACAGATTGACGGCCTACGTGGTGTGTTGGAAGAATCAATGATGTCCGAGTTTGACACCTATAGCAAGAAAGTGTATGACAAAGTCGAAGACGCTGTAAACAAACAACAACAAAAACGTATGCAAAACATTGACGCTGCACGTGTTCAAGCAGAAGAGCGTCTTGCTGAAAAGGAAAGAGAACTCGAACAGCTGTACGAACAATATCACACTCAGACCGAACGTTTGGACAAACGCAATATTGAATATAGCGAGTTGTTGCGTAAGCGTAACCAATTGGTTGAAGAAGACGCCACCCGCAAAGACAAAAAGAAAAAAGGTAAGAAAGACATTGTCGACGAGCCTATCAAATCTAAATTTGACGAAGAAGATGTATTGCAAGAAGCAGCCAAAACTGACGACATTGCACCAATCGATGATTTGATCAGTGCGGACAATGTTGCCGAGCCGGAAGAGAACATTCCAGTAACCTTGCCGGCAAAAGATCCTAGACCAGTTGCCGTTGACCCAATTGAAGACGACATTCTGGCAAACGAACAACCGAAAGATGTTTTGGCAGAAGAAAAACCAGCCGAAACGGACGATTTGGTCTTTGACACTGACATTTTGAATGACGAGGCCAAAGCTAAAAATAACGACCCATTCACCGAGTTGAATGACGTTGAAGAAAAGAAAGACCAAGGTTTGCCTGTAGAAAAGCAAGGCATAATGGATGATCTTTTCGACAAATCTAATGACGAAGATCTCAAAGACGTTCAAGAAAAAGTCAAAAATGTTAAAGATTATAAAGAAAAGATAATCAACGGCACAGACAATGAACAGCAAACCAACGAAGCGACTTTGCGTTTGCGTGAATTGTTCCTCAACCGCAACAAGCCACAAGGCGACGAAGACAATACTCCAAAGAGTAAGCAATTCGACGCTGTTGCCGAGCCTCCAAAGGCAGAGCAGCCTGAAAAGAAAGGCGTTTTGGCAGATAACGATAAAGACGACGACTATGACGATTTTGATTTCATCTTCGACGATGAGAAAGAAGAAGCAGCGAAATCAAGCATTGTCAGCGATATGATCAAAGACTCACCAAAGAATGACGAAGAAAAAATTGACTTTGACTTGGATGAACAGCCTGTCGAAGACAAGAAAGAAGAGTCTAAGCCAGTTGAAGTGAATAAACCTGCTGGCAAACGTGGTCGTCCTAAAAAAGATAAAGTGATTGTTTACACGATCAAACAAGGCCGTGGCAGACCAAAGAAGAC
>CAKVHC010000002.1 GCA_934747805.1 uncultured Clostridia bacterium
GATATGGAGACGGTGCAAAAGCGTCTTGAACGTGTGGAAAAGTCGGTTCGTGCAGGCGATAAAACCGCAATGGTTGAGAAAGAACTGCTTACAAAAATCAATAACGCTTTGTGTGCCGAGAAACCAGCACGTATGCTTGAATTTAACGAAGACGAGCAAAAGATTGTTGACGGATTTTTCTTGCTAACCAGCAAACCTGTAATTTATGTCGCCAATATCGGCGAGAACGATTTGGGTAAGGCTGACAATAGTTTTGTTACAAAAGTGAAAACTTATGCCAAACTTGAAAACAGCGAAGTGATAGCTTTGTGTGCCAAAATTGAGGAAGAACTTCTGTCATTGGACGAAGTCGACCGTGAAGAATTTAAGAGTGCGTTAGGCATTACTGTGAGCGGTCTGGATTTGTTAATTCGGGCAAGTTATCACCTTTTGGGGCTCATCAGTTATTTGACCGCTGGCGAAAAAGAAGTTAGAGCGTGGACAATCAAGGCGGGCACACTAGCACCACAAGCGGCAGGCAAAATTCACTCAGATTTTGAACGTGGTTTCATTCGTGCGGATGTAGTAAAGTATGACGACTTGGTCGAAGCAGGCGATTATAACAAAGCACGAGAAAAAGGCAAGATAATGTCGGTCGGCAAGGATTATGTTTTCCAAGACGGCGACATTGCATTGTTTAAATTTAATGTTTAGGATTAATTATGATAATAAAAAATATATTGGTTGAAGAACTCAAGAAGGTCAACAGCGAGTACGATTGGAACGCTCTTATCACGCAATGCGTAGATAGTGCCAAAGGCGATTTCACCATTGTGTGCTTTCCACTCGCAAAGCAATTTCACAAAGCGCCACAGGCAATTGCTGGCGAATTGGCAGACATTGTAAGTAAATGCGAGTTGGTGGATAGATGCGAAATTATTAACGGATATTTGAACATATTTTTGAAGCGTGAAAGTGTGGCTTTGCACATTGAGAATAGTTTTGATGACGAGTCAATGTTTAAGGTTGACCAAGTCGGCAAGGGCAAGCGTGCGTTTATCGACTTTTCTAGCATTAATCTAGCGAAATATATGCATATGGGCCATATTCTTGGCACGGCAATCGGCGCATCAATGGCTCGCATTTTGGAAGCAGTGGGTTTTGATGTCGTGCGTATCAACTACGTAGGCGACTCGGGCACGTCTTTTGGCAAGGTGATTGCTGGCTACGAGATGTGGGGCAACAAAGAAGATGTCGAGAAGCGTGGCGTGGATGCATTGCAAGATTTGTATGTGCGTTTTAGCCAAGAAGAAGAGTTGAACCCTGAGCTAAAAGAAAAAGCAAAACACGCATTCGTCCGATTTGAAAATGGCGACTCAGAAGTACGTGCTCTGCACAGATGGTTTAGCGAAATCACTATTAACGAAGCAAAGTCATTATTTGAGCTTATGAACATCGAGTTTGATGATTGGCGTGGTGAAGCATACTACACAGGTGCTATTTTGCGTGACAGTCACGAGATGCTTATGGAGAGCGGAATCGTAACTGAGAGTCAAGGTGCACAAATTGTGGATATGACGGATTGTGGACTGGGCGTTGCAATCATTCAAAAGAGTGACGGAGCAAGTTCATATTTGTCACGTGACATTTGCGCCTTGGACGATAGATATGACAAATATAAGTTTGATAAGGGCTTTTATGAAACTGGGGTTGAACAAACAACTCACTTTGCACAACTTTTCGAGATTATGAAACGACTTAATCGTCCGTTCGCTTATGACCTTAAACATATCAGCCACGGAATGCTCACTTTGCCAACAGGTAAAATCAGCAGCCGAAAAGGTAAGCAAGCAGTTCTGAAAGATATTTTCGAGCAAGCAATCAACAAATCTAAATCAATGCTCATCGAACGCAACTACACTCCTGAAAAGGTGGAAGAGATTAGTAAGGCAGTGGGCGTGAGTGCAGTGCTTTTCTCAGTGCTAAAGAGCGAACGTGGAAAAGAGACCGTTTTCGACCTTGAACGAGCAATCAGTTTTGACGGCGAAACCAGCCCATACATTCAATACACTTATGCACGTGCACTCACCGTGTTTAAAAAGGCTCAGGGGCTTAACCTTGTGGGTGACATTAAAGACGTTTTGAATGACGATAGTTTCGAGCTTTTGAAACTACTTGGCACATACAACGACGTGGTAATGTCGGCATACAGAGATTGCGAGCCTTGCTACATCAGCCGTTACGTTTTGTCTATTTGCAAATTGTACAATATTTTCTACAATCAGAATCGTGTGATTGACGGAAACAATGTCAACATGTATAGATTGAAGATATGTGAAATGGTGTTGGAAATGTTGTCACGTTGTATGCACATTCTCGGAATCACTGTTATTGAGGTTATGTAAGCACTAAATAGATTTTGTACATATATAAATGTATGAAATCTATTTTTTATGGCAGTTGCGTGGCGTTGGTTACGCCGTTTAAAAATAATAAAGTTGACTACGATAGTTTTTTGCGTTTAATCAATAGACAAATTGAGAATGGAACTAAAGCGATTCTAATTTTGGGTACGACAGGCGAGGGAAGTACTATCAATGAATTGGAGAAAATCGAAATAATTAAATTCGCACGTCAGAATGTGCCAAATACTATTCCGCTGATTGTCGGGTGTGGAACTAACGACACTAGCACGAGTTTGCAGCGAGTGTTGCAGGCTCAAAGTTTGGGTGCAGACGGGGCACTTGTCGTGACTCCATATTACAACAAAACAACCCAAGCAGGACTTGTTGCTCACTACACTACGATTTGTGCTTTGTCAAACTTGCCGATAATTGTATACAACGTGCCGTCAAGGACAGGTGTCAACATTGAGCCCAATACTATGCAAAAAATTGCCCACCTAAAAAATGTGGTAGGACTTAAAGAAGCCAACTCAAATATCTCACACATTTTGCAGATATTTCACGTGCTGAAAAATCGCATCGCAATATACTCGGGAAATGATGATTTGAATTACATATTTTACACACTTGGTGGAGCGGGGACAATAAGCGTGACGGCCAACATTTTGCCACGTGAAATCGCCAGTCAATTTGCGGACGTAAAAACGAGCTATAACGAACACAAAAAGTTGTATGCTTTAAACAAAGTTCTTTTCTGCGAAGTGAACCCAGCACCTGTAAAATGTGCGTTGCAAATTTTAGGATTGTGCCAAGAAGATGTTCGTTTGCCGCTAGTGAACGTATTAGACAAAAATGAAAATAAAATTAAAAAAATATTGAAACAACTAAAAATAAATTATTAATTAATTAACAATTTAATAATTACTAAAAAATATTTAGGTGAAAAAAATATAAAGAAAAAATAATTTTTAGTTAAAAAAACTAATAAAAAATAAAGAGTTTTAAAATAAATGCATTAAAAATTTACTTTTGCATTTATTTTTTTAATTACATAAACTTTTTAAAAATTAATTATTATTTAAAATTAAATATATTTTTATTAAATCTTTGGATTAATTTTTTATTTAGTATTCATAATAAATCACGCTAGATAAATTGAAAAAAATTACAAGTGTGATATAATGGCATTATGAGAATAACAGATTTAGGAATGAACGGCGAAGGCATCGCTCACGATAATGGCAAAACTTATTTCGTGCCGTACGCACTCGTAGGCGAAAATGTGGCTGAAACGAATGACGGGTTTGACATTGACAAAACTAGCGTTGATAGAGTTGAGCCTTTATGCAAATTTTATGGCAAATGCGGTGGGTGCTTGTTGCAACATTTAAAATATGAAAAACAACTTGAATTTAAGAGTGAGTTGGTGACACGTACTATTAAAAAGATAGCCGGCATAGATGTTAATGTCTTGCCAACCATTGCAAGCGAGCCATATTTTTATCGCAACAAAATCTCTCTACCAGTAGGCAAGGTGAATGGCATTTGGCGTGTGGGTATGTTCGAGCGATCAAGTCATAATTTGGTGGATATTGATGAGTGCGTTATAGCCAAGAAATTTAGCAAAAATCTGATTGAAATATTTAACTACTTTTTAAGTGAAATAGATGGCTCGCAAATAAGATATTTTGTCGCACGTGAACAGGCCGAAGGCGTGGTCGTTTGTGTGGTGTGCAAAAAGGATGTCCGCAGCCAACTCAAGTCGCTCTCAAACTCGCTTAAATCTGAATACAAAAACTTTGCGCTGTATATGTGCGTGAACACAAATCCTAAAACTATATTATCTAGTAACCAAACAATAATCGCAGGTGACGAAGGTTTGGTTGTGCCGGATAGTTTTGTGCAGATTAACGACGATGTGAGTAAACGACTGTATGCCAACGTTCTCGATGAGCTGAATGCCAACGACGTCGTCATTGATGCCTATAGCGGTGCAGGGGATATGACTATAATGTTTGCGAAGAAATGCAAACGTGTGTTCGGCATTGAGATAGTGCGTTCGGCTGTGGAAAAGGCTAATGCAAAAGTGAGAGAATTGGGACTAGGTAATGTACGCAACATTTGTGGCGATTGTGCAAAAGTAATTCCTACACTTGTGGCAAATGGTGACAATCTTTCGTTGGTGGTTGACCCACCACGTGCTGGCCTTGATGAACGGGTGGTGGCATCGGTGATTGACTCAAATGTAAACAAGATTGTCTATGTGTCTTGCAATCCAAAAACTCTGGCTCGTGACCTTAAACTTTTGGCTGCCAATTTCGACATAGTAAAAGTCGTGCCGTACGATATGTTTCCGCAAACGCCAAACGTTGAAACTTTGGTTGTGCTGAATCGTAAAGATAAATAATAATAAATAAAATAAATTTTATTATTCATTAAAAAAAATATGAAAATATTAATTTTTATTAATAAAATGCGTAAAAATTTGGCATTTTAATTAAAATTTTAAGAAATTTTCTATATTCTGGCTAATTATTATTGGATATTAAAATACAAAATAAAATTTATAAATTAATAAAAATATTTGCAAAAATGTTAATATTTGTTTATCATTTATAAAAAAACAAGGAATTAATTATGGTTGAACTTTATCAAGAATATGACAAAGACATGTACAAACGTAGCGCAAAAGTGCTGATGAAAAAAGTGATGTATATTATGCTCATACTTGGAGTGGCCATTGTGGCACTTAGCATTCCGTCATATTTTCAACACGTGAGCGACGGAATCATTTTGTCGGTTGTGGGTGCTGTGTTTTGCACGCTATACTTTTTAATGCCATTCATTTTTGTGGGGTTAAATGCTCGCAACAAAATCTACTTGCAAAAATTCACCTTCACACCAGACACTGTCAAGGTTGAACTTTTCGATAAGCGATTCAACAACGCACTCGTTTCAAATAATGAGTTCGGTTATGCTCAATTTGTGGACATGAAAGAAATAAACGGCACAATTTATCTCTTCATTGCAAAGAATGTTGCCTTTTTAATCAATGCAAAAAGTTTCCCGTCAGTTGCGGACAAGCTCTTAGTGATGGGATATTTTAGAGAATCTAAACTTAAAAACACCACAACTCAGACAGCAAAACAATAAATTTGAAAAAAAATACGACCAAGCCGATCGTATTTTTTTTGTGTATGTATTTAGTCCATGTTCAATGAGTCGTACGCAAAGAGTTCGCAGTTGAGAAATTCGCTAACACTCATCCCAAAGCCGTCAGCAATGGCTATCACAGTCTTGAGATTGACACCCTTTGCTTTGCCTTTCATAATGCTTTTTACAGTGTCGTGCGATAGGCACGCACGCTGCTCCAGTCTGTATTGCGTCAGCCCTTGTGCCTTCAACAATTCCGAAATACGCATCGCCACCGCCTTGCTTATATTCACCGCATACTCCTATATAGGTCAAACTTCACCTTTTAGTTTATCAATATTTTTTCAAACATTATGGGTCAAATTTCACCTAAATTGTTGCATTTATTTTTTCGGTGTGTTATTTTAAAATCAATAAGGGTTAAATTTCACCTACACTCAGCCATTGTGCTGGGTGGTTTGCAATGAGCGTGCAACCTTGCACTCTGCAGACTGTGTCGGTGAATGCCACATTTTAAATTGTGTAAGGAGTTTTTATGGGATTGCTGGCATCTAATTTTATCAACTGGTTTTGCGAACCTATTGCTGAGAGACTTTTCGATGCTTTGGATGTAATAGAAAAATTATTTATGGGTTTGGCTGGCATAAGCAGTAAAACTACAGCACAAAGTGGACGAGCTGAAAATGTGGTTATAACGCTATTACAAGGTGACACTACAAAGAAACTAATGACATCATTAATGCTATTTGGCATATGTGTCTTGATATTATGTGTCATATTGGCAATAGTTCGAAATGTGTATAAAGAAGATTCCAAAGTGACGATATCTTCAATTATTGGTCAAGCGATCAAAGCTGTTATTGGTTTTATCCTTGTTCCAGCATTATGCCTAGTCGGAGTAATGTTCAGTAATATTATCCTACAGGCAATCGCCGGTGTGACCAGTGCTGGTGGCAACATGGGTAATAGTTTCTCTAGCGGTATTTACGATGCGTGCAGCATTGGTGAAGAAGGCAGTATTTTCTTGGACTATACTTCTGACATGACAGATGAAAATTTGGATGAGATAATTAAAAGCTTTAAAGACGACGTGGATGTAAAGGACGATGAAACTCAAACAAGCATGGAATTTGCAACTATAATCTACGCTCAATACCTATACAACGTTCTTACTAGAAATTACTACTATTACTATAACGATCCAAATGGCGATGATTATGAGTACAATGGTGGATACTTGACAAGTGCAAATTTAGTCATAGTGAGCTATCAAACAAGTGGACCTTTGCCTGGTACAAATTTAGAAAACATGGATTTTATAGACATGTTGGGAATAAAAAAGGCGACTGATGAATGTAGATATTTCACTCCGAGTGTTATGAATAACGGAAATGGAAATCCTAATTTTATCGATACACCAGAAGATGTTGTTGCGTTCTACAATGTGCTTTACAGCCAATATAGAGCGAATTTTCCTAACGCAGTCAAGGCAATCAGTAAAGGCTCTTGGGAAGGTCAGTCTGTAGATGAGTTAATACAAATTTCGTTAGAGAAAAGTACAACATTTCCCACAATAAAAATTTTGTGTTATGACAATAACAATTACTTTGGAGCCCCAAAAGTTGAAGTATTTGCATACTACTATCACGGTAAATGCATTTATGACTCAAATGCAGATATGACAGAAACGACTGAAAGCGGACTTACAATGGGAGATCGTGGTTTTAGGTTGTTGAAGGGAGCCTACAATGCTTTAGTGGCATCGGGAAGATTCGATTCGGTGGACAATGGTGCTGGACATAATATGCGTTTTGAGTTCAAGAACAGTGATAATAGCCTAACAAATGCACAATTGAGAGGTTCAATTGGAATTGGCGTTGCTAAAATTGACTATTTCTACGCATGTTTGGCATCAATACTAATTTTTAAATCATTATTTTTCCTATGTTTCGGTTTAGCTAAACGAATTGCACAACTGTTGACATACTATGTTCTTTCACCAATTGCACTGGCTCTCTATCCGTTCGACAATGGTAGAGCATTTGTCAGTTGGAAGAATGACTTTATTGGTTATGTCGTTGGAGCATATGGTGCTGTGGCAGGAATGAATATCTCTATTCAACTGGTGGGTATAATTCTAAATAATTTAAATATTTTCAATAGTGGAACCCTAAACTCTTTGGCTCGATTAATTATGTACATTGTATTGGCACAAGGAGTTGAACAACTAGTTAAACTGTTATCAGGCTGGATTGGGGCGAAAGATTTGCTCGCAGAAGGAAAAGCGACATCGAATACAGCAACTGCTCCTATCAAAAAGGTTGCTGGCTCAGTAATGAGAGTGGCTGGTACAGCAATTGGTACTGGTGTGGGTGTGTTGATTGGTGCATCTGCTGCTAGAAAGAACAGAGTAACGCTTGATACGTTAAACAGTAAATTGAGCGACAAAGATATGAGCGGTAAAGCTAAGAGCGCAGCGCAAGCGGAAAAGGATAGAATGGAAGCAGAAGAGACGGCAAAGGCAGCTGGATATTCAAGTGCATCTGCGTATGCTGCTGACCTAGCTAAGAATGCATCAAATGGTAATGCATGGTATAAGGGTGGCGGCCTTGGAACGGCGTTGAGGAATACAGCAAAAGCTAAGGCAAATCAAGTAGGTAGTTTTGCGGCAAACAAATTTGCTAGCACCCAATTTGGTATGGCGTTTGATAAAGAAACTGGTTTGTCTGGATTGCTCTCACAGGGTGTTGCTGAGACGACAACTCAAAAAGTTAAAGCAGATTTAAATGCTAAACTTAGTCAAGACTTTAAGGATGGCGTAGTGACTGCCAAAATGTCTGCAGATTTAACTAAAGAGTTGCAAGATATTAAGGAATCAATTAATAGAACTTCTAGAGCGAATTCTTCTGCACTCACTACCTTTGCTGGACAGTTGACCGGCATAAAGGGACTGAGTACAACTGATGCTGAAGAATTCCTTAGAACAGGCAACATGTCGTTGATAAGTGGTTTGAGCAATAAAGCACAACAAATGGCTATACAAACACGCTCCAACTATTTGACATCGGATGATTATCAAGATTATGCACAGAGTTTGCGTGCGGCAAGAGCGTTTGGCTATGATGAAAGTACAATTACGGGTTCTAGTTTTGATCCAGCTACGGAAATTGAGTCCATCATCAGCAAGATGAGAAGCAAGTTGGATCTTGCAACCTTCCAGACAGCTCAAAAAGAAGGCAACGAACAAGAGATGCGTCGTTTGATAGCAAGTGCTACAGGCAACTCGAATCCGCAAATGCTTGAAGAGTTGTTTAAACGCTTGTCTGCGACAACGGCGAGTGCAGCAGAAACTATCTCAAAATCTGCGAAAGAAGCAGGCGAAAAAGCCGCAAAGCGAAGCGATTCTTATTGGAAAGGTTCAGCACCTAAAAAGTAGCAGAATTGCGTTGATTGGTGCTTTGGAGCTAAACTCTAGCACTCAACAATTGATAGTGACTAAAAACTTATACAAAAAACTGGCGTAAATGCCAGTTTTTTGTGTGTTGTGATATAAAACAATTATTTGTGTTAAGAAAAATTATGTGTGAAATACGACCGCTTTAGTTGAAAATAAATATCATTCGCACGACAGTGTAGATATCATTACTTCCTCAATATCATTCAAAAACAAATTTCACGTCCGTCAAGGAATGTCATTGTAAACAAAAAGAAAAGTCGCTAAGACTTTTCTCTTTGTTGGATTGGCGCTCCGTGTAGGATTTGAACCTACGACCGCCCGGTTAACAGCCGGATGCTCTACCGCTGAGCTAACGAAGCTTATGGGGTTGCTTATAAAAAGCATTATGATAATAACAATTTTGGAAACCATTGTCAATGGATTTTCGCAATATTTTTTTGGAAAGTGATAAAATTTTTTCCTTAAGATTCAAATAGCAGCCGGTCAAAAGAAGCTTTAATCACGGCTTAAAAACGTAAAAATCATCTTAGCGGCGAGAAACGTTGGCTGCGAAATGGCAAAAACACGCACGAAAGAGCGAATAAATATTGAACCAATATTTGACAGTCAATACGCAGTTTGATATAATTTAACATATGAAAAAGTTAAAGCATAAGAAACTACTCACGTTTCTTGCCATTGTCCTAGCGGTGTGTGTGTTGGGCATTGGCATATATTTCATTGCCAGCGACAAGGCGTACTACCGCAAAGCGTTGCGTGCCGACTACACCGAGTTTGCCACGACGGACAAGAATGCCCAAATCTGCGGACTTGTCGAGGTGGTGCATAACAAATACACCACTGGCACAGCCATTGCCGGCGAAACTCGCCTGACAGTTGCGTATGGCACGTTGCAAGAGATGGACACCATAGCCAAGAAACTTTCTCCGCTGCTCACATTCGGAGCTGGCGACGAAAAGTCGGCTCAATCGCTCGACACGCTTCTCACATCGCTCATCACACAGCGAGCCGAGTATAAAGACGCCATTAATCTAGACATCAACAACCTAAACAACAGCACAATGGGGTCATTGGGTGACGGATACAATCGTCTTTTCAACACGTCGTGCAACTATATCAAGACATATGCAAAGTTTATGCAACTTGTGTGCGATTACGTCAAGGATAATTACTACAACGGCAATGCACCAGCCGAGATTGGCGTCTATGACTTGTATTTCAATGTGGTGTACAAGACATATAGCGACATTGAGCCTAGCACGGTCAGTCTTCGTCCTGCGCTCAAATCTGCCCTTGACACGCTACAAGGAAAGATTGGCTTTGACTCCAATTTCAATTTCAAATACAATTCCAGTTTGTCTAGCGGACAGTATAGTTCGGAATGTTTCAATTTCGTTGAGAAATATTATTCACTTGCCAATCGCCTCGAATACGCCGCCAACTTTAATCAGCATTGGACAAGCAGGGTGAGTGCCGACAGCGCAACCTACACACTCGAAGTACGCACAACCTACTACTTGTCTAAGGTTTTGGCATAAGGGGGCAATATGAAGAGAAAAATTTTAGTCTTATTCGCCATAATTCTAGCCTTGCCACTAGTTTTGGCTGGCTGCGGCGAAACTAAGGTGTTCGTCAGCCTGGCACGTGACTACAACGAGCGTATTGTGAGCAACGTCAATCTTCAAAGGGTGGAAAATCACAACACCACAGGCAAGACCGACTTTGAACTCGAGCATTTTGTCGTGCGAAAGTCGGACACGCTCACCAGTGCGTGCAATTCAATCACGGCGTACAAATTTTTGCCAGAGCTATATGAACCAATGCTTTACAACGCACTCGCAGTCACATATTATTACGCACCAGACATGGTGAACTCAAACTATGACAAAAACGCCAAAAAGGACGTCTACGCCAAGATAAACAGCCTATTCGCCGGCGTTGACGAATGTGTGGTTAGTGTCAAGAGCCTTGAACGTAGCATGACAATGGACACCGATCCAAATTCACGCATCAATCTCACTCATCTGAAAAATGTGTACGTCGCATATGAAAAGACGACCGAACGAGCATTCAATCTGAGCGAGAGCATACTTTCATACAATTCGCAAGGGCTTTCCAGCCGTTTCACCACAATGGACTACAAAAACGGCAATACGCAGACCCAACTTTTCACTGCGCTTGTCAAGGAAAACTATGTTGCACGTCTGTACGCCACTCAGAATTTCTATTATTCCAATTTCTACGACAACACTTTGCCAGCAAAAATTATAGCTGGCTCAGACGGTTTCAATAGCTTGAGCGTTGTCGACACTTTCTATGGCAAAACAGTCTACGACACGGTCAACTCAGGCATTAATGGTGCCAGCACGCCAAATGCCAGCGCAATGCAGTCAAATAACGACACAATCAAGGTCAGAATATCCAATTATCTCACCGCCAAGAAAATGTACGCCATTGACCGCAATTCATACAACCAAGCAAGGCAGGTTATTAGCTACTCAAAGGCGAAGAACACCGATTCTCGCCAACTCACCAGCGAACAAGCGGATGCATTGAACGCAATGCAAAACTTTGTCAATGGCAGTTTGCTAGACTACTTCACCTTGCTAAACAACATTATCTCATTGTGCAAATAATCCACAATATGCGGGCTTTTTAGAAATAAAACTCACGTATGTGGTAGAAAATGCCTCATTTTCAACCAAAAAAAGATAAATCAATAAAATAGGAGCAAATTATGGACTTTGAAAAACTAAGTCAATTACTATATCCAAACACTCATGACACAATCGCCGACCTAATGAAGCGATATCCACCACGCACCACCAAAGGCTACGTCACTCGTTTTGCACCTAGCCCAACAGGTTTCGTGCATATGGGCAGCTTTTTCGGTGCTTACATCGACTATCTGCTAGCTAAGTCAACCGACGGCGTGTTCTATTTCAGACTAGAAGACACCGACCAAAAACGCCTTGTTGAAGGCAGCGACAAAATCGCACTCGAAATGCTCAAAATTTTTGACATTGCACCAACCGAAGGCTATTTGATAGGCGGTGACTATGGTCCTTACGAACAATCCAAGCGTGTGGACATTTACAACGTGTTCGCTAAGGAGCTTGTCCGTCGTGGTCGTGCCTTGCCTTGTTTTTGCGGCGAAAATGGCGGAAAACAAGAGGTTTTGGAACGCCGCAACGAAACATTCGAGGTGGCAGACCCTTGCGAAAAACTCACCTTTGAAGAGATAAAAGAGCGTATTGACGGCGGTCAGAAATTTGCATTGAGATTTATCTCTAAGGGCAACCCAGAGCATAAGATTAAACATAACGACGTCATCAAGGGCGAACGTGAAATAGGCGAGAACGACCATTCGGCTGTGATTATCAAGACGAACGGCATCCCAGTTTATGCCTTTGCTCACCTTGTGGACGACACACTTATGCACACCAGCATTGTCGTGCGTGGGGAAGAGTGGTACGCCAGCCTGCCTTTGCACCTAGAACTCTTTGACGCAATGGGCTTGCCTGCACCTAAATACGCCCACACTCCAGTGCTGATGAAATTCGACGAGACCACTGGCAACAAGCGTAAACTCAGCAAACGCCATGACCCAGAGGCAGATATGCGTTTCTATCTCCAACTCGGATACGATAAGGACGCCGTTAAGGAATATTTGCTCACACTTCTCAATAGCGAGTTCGAGCCTTGGCGACTCAATAACCCAACCGCCCCTATCACCGACTATGTCTTCAAGCCTGAAAATATCGGCTCAAACAATCCGTTCTTCGATGTGGAGAAATTAAATAATATCTCCAAAAATACTATCTCGCATTACTGCGCACAACGTGTCTATGATGACTTGCTCAACTGGGCAGAAAACTACGACACAGATTTCGCCACCGAACTCATGAATAATAAGGATAACTGGCTGCTCACTCTCAACATTGACCGTGACACCCCTAAACCACGTAAAGATATATATAATATGTCTATGATTAAAGACTATTATAACTATATGTACACCACACCACACATTGACGATGACGCTTTGACGCTTGCCAATGTGAACTCAGAGTTTAATGACAGCAAGAATGCCACCATAGATTTCTTGAAAGCCTACGCAAATGGACTATCAAGTTTTGCCGACAATTCTGCTTGGTTTGACTATCTCAAAAATGTGGCTAGCGAGCATCATTTCACTGACCGTAAGAATTTCAAACTCAACCCACAAAACTATCTCGGTGATATGACCACCGCATCCACTCTCATCCGCATTGCAATCACAGGCAAAACCAACTCGCCAAACCTTTATGACATTATGAATATTCTTGGCACCGAAGAATGCAAGAAAAGAATATTAAATCTGATTGATTATCTAATTCCTAAGTCACAAACACAAGACTAAACTTGTGCACTTATTATCGCTTATTGTCTAATTAAATGCGAAATTGATATTTTTTTGAAAAAAAATGTAAAAAACGTTTGACTATTTGTTTTTCTATTTTGTAGTATTAAGTTGTAAGTTGAAAAAACTTAAAAAACGAAAAGGAGAAATATTATATGTTGAAGACAAAGAAGTCTAAACAAAACGTAACAATTCTAGTATTGAGCGTAATGCTAGCAATTGCTGCAATCTTCGGCGTTACTGCTGCATGGTTCGTATCTAGCGTTAAAACTTCTGGTACAGTTAGCACAGGTACTCTTGCTGTTAAATTGAAAGTCGGCGAAAAGACTTATAGTCCAAACGCTGCCGATACTGCACAAGAATTGACCTTGTCTACTACTGCAAATGCACAACCAGGAGATGTTATTCTTGGTGCTGTATCAGTTATCACTACTGACAACACTATCGATTCAGTATTGCGTATCAAGGCAACTATTACGGCTGATGGTTTGACAGATGCAGGTTTGACAATCACTGCTGAGAACTGGACATTGAATGAGGATGGCTATTGGTACTACACTAATAAGGGTACTACTCTTGCTACAGTTAAGGGTACTGAAACTGCATTCTGCGGTGAAGTTAAACTTTCTGAAGAATTGACAAGTGGCGCTTACGCTGATGGTAAATATGCTAACCAAAATGTTGCAATTACTGTAAAAATCGAAGTTGAAGCTACACAGGCTAAGGATGGTGCACTTACTAATTGGGCTATTAAACTCGCATAATCATCAGATTAGACAACTAACAGTTTTTACATTAGAATTTAGTTTAACCTAAGTATTAAAAAAGACCGACACGCTCGTCGGTTTTTTTTATTTTTCAAATGTCATCTTGTATGCCAAAAACATACAAGAAAACATACAAGATAACATACAAGATGATTGACATTTTTTATGAATTTGGGTAATATATTGTTGAGGTAATTTTATGGAAAGATATGTTCCGCCATTTGATACAACAGACGAAATGCTTACATTGGTAGGCGACATAATGGAACTTTTGGGTCATTTGAAGACTATCGACGAGGTAGAGCGTATGCCACAATTGAGAAAGGTGAGTCGAGTGCAATCGATACACTCTTCCTTGGTGATTGAGAACAATAGTTTGAGTTTGGAACAAGTAACGGATGTAATTAATGGCAAGAGAGTGCTTGCTCCACAAGAAGATATCACTGCTGTGAAGAATGCGAATTCTGCATATGCAATGTTGGGACGAATTGATCCGTACTCATTAACTGACCTATTGAAAGTGCACGGCATAATGATGCATTCATTGGTAAGTGAAGCGGGACAATTAAGGTCGGGACAAGTTGGCGTGTATAACAATGAAGGCAAGGTCATTCATATTGCACCGTCTTATGAACTTGTGCCAGAACTTATGAATCAACTGTTTGACTGGACGGCACACAGCAAGGTCAATATGCTAATACGTTCGTGTGTGTTCCATTATGAGTTTGAGTTCATACATCCATTTAGAGATGGCAACGGACGAATGGGCAGACTTTGGCAGACTGCATTGCTGGCTAGTTGGCGACCTGTGTTTGCATACATACCAATTGAGAGCGTAATTAAGGATAATCAGGAGCAATATTACAACGCAATTAATTTATCTAATAGTGAAGGGAAGTCGGATGCTTTTATTGAATTTATGTTGGCAACAATCAAGACAGCAATATTGCATATCTCAATACAAGCAGATGCTCACTTGCACCATATTTCTACGCAGGTCAATGCACTAATGAGCGTGATGCAAATCTACCCACAATCGTGCGAAGAACTCATGCAAAAACTGGGACTAAAATCTCGTGCTAGTTTTGTCAAAAATTATCTGTCACCGGCATTATCTTTGGGACTAATTGCTCGAACTATTCCAGATAAACCAACTAGTAAAAATCAAAGATACTACAGGAAATAAATTTGACATTTTAACACTGGATTGGTGCACAAAATGGGAGAGAGATTTATCTTTGTATGAGGACAAATTGGTTGAAAAAAGGCGAGTGCAATTTTTTGACAAAATATTTAAATATTTCAAAAATCCTTTGACAAACAATATTAAAATAAATAATATTTAATTATGTAATTTGAATTACAAAATTTGAATTGCATAGCAAACTCACTTTGTGTGATTTTAACGACACAAACGTTTCGGCGAAAATGAGTTTGAAATGAACTGTATTTCACAGTTTTATTAACATCGGTAAACCCATTTTGTATTTAATCCCCTACCCATTTTTATTAAAGCAAAATGTGTTTATACATACACATTGTATGTTGTCCTTATCGGCTTTTCACCCTACCTAAGCCGTGCGGACTAAATCGTAAGAGATGACTCTTACTGGGCGAGCAGAGTTTCCCACTATTTCTTCTCTGCTTGCAAAAACGAAAGAAGTAAATTTTCATTTACTTTGAAAAGGCACTATCAGGTGCTTTTTTCATTCACGATTTTCAATACATATTTGTCGAAAAATGACGCAAAATAATTACGTATAAGTCTAATATTATCGTCGAAATATGCCAGGAAAACACTAATGAAAAACAGTCAAAATTGCTGTAAAAATTTTCCAGAAAAAGCACAAAAAATGTCGTAATTTTATTAACTAGGTATGTAAAATAGTTGACTATTATTTTTTATATATGTTAGACTTTTAATGTAAAAAGTAATTATAAGGATTTGTAAAAATGACTAAGAAAAAGAATCTTAAATTCATCTTGGCATTTTGTCTAGTTGCAGTTGTCAGTGCATTGACTATGGCAATGACTGGCGCTTGGTTCACCAGCAACAAATATGTTGGCGGCACAGTGACAATGGCTAAGGTTGATATCGATATTTATAATGGCGATACATCAGTGGGCAACAATGCTAGCTTTATGTCTAAGGCAGCTTTGCCTGGTGACAGGATTTTGAACAGTGCGTTGACACTGAAATCTACAACTATCTCTACATCGGCATATTTGAGATTGACAGTTTTCGTAACAAAAACTGCAGTAGACTTGGTTGGCACATCAGCTACAGCTGGCGGAGTAAATAATATGAGCCCGGGTGGTAGTTGGTATAAACTCGAAAGCGATGACGTTACGGTTAGTAGCACAGTTTATACTAGAATTACATATATTCTAGGCAGCAGTTCAACTACCCTCACATCAAAGTCTGCCGATGACATTCAACACGGCAGAGGACTAGACATTTACTCTGGTGGCATATACATTTTGAGCAGTTCTACATCAACCGTTGGTTTCAACATTTACATTCGTGTTGACGCTGTTCAATCAACAAGCGTAGGCACAACAGCTGATGCTGTTAATACAGCTATGGGTGGTTATGCGACAAATTGGGCATAAAATTTAACAATGCCTATAAAAAATAAATTAAAAGGAAATATGATAAGCGGAGATGAAAACTAAGAATAAGAGTTTTGTTACATTTGTCATTTGTGGCGCACTCGCACTGCTTGGCGTAATCATTGGTCTGACTAGTGCTTGGTTTACATCAAATGCGTCAGCTAGCGGCACCATTACTACAGGTGTTTTGGACGTTGGCTTTAACAAGACCACTATTTCCGTAGACAATGTGCTTCCAGGACAAACTGTGTTAAACGATTTAAAAATTCAGAATGGAACTAGCACTACAAATATACCTTGCTTTCTCCGTGTCACTATTACTGCCAAAGTTGGAAGTACAAATTCAAGCGTACTAACTTTTAACACGAGTTCAGGCTGGTTTGAAGATACTGCTGGCAGTGGCGTTTGGTATTATGGTGAAAACTCTACAAAATTGACTACTGTTGCTCCGGGCACTTTGGCTAACGGCATTGCACTTGGCTCAATCAGTGTAGCACAGACAGTTGGAAATACAGCACAAGGACAAAGCATCACAGTTGGATTCAAAGTAGAAGCTGTTCAAGCAGCTGGTGGCGCTGCGACTGTAGCAGATTTTAAGAAGAAAGTTGGTCAGCAAACTATTTAATTAAAACAAGACCTGAAAAGGTCTTTTTTTATGCCTTGACAACGGATGAAATTGTGTTACAATATCTGCAATTAGGCAGGGGAGTTATGGGTCTTATTCAGAAAATGCGAGAAAAGTTGGCAGATATTACTATCGAGCACAGTGCAAGCAAGGAACGTCGTCAGAATGAAAAAGAAAAAAAGTTGGCAACGAAAGAATCTATGCAAGGCTTGTACAAGTTGTGCACAATGGCGACTTGTTTTGGCATTGTTGGTGTGAGAATGGAATGCACTGAAAACGAAATTAGGTTTTGGGACGCATTTTCAGATCAGCGTGCAAAGTTCAATTTTACCAAGTTGGAAGACGTGGAACAAAGTATGAAAGCAATGACTGATTTTTTGTACGATATGTTTGTCAATCGTCAAGGATATTTAAGTCTGCCTAGATATGTTTGCGATGCTGATTTGTATCTAAAAATGATTAATCATTTCTATCAGCAATATCGTATGGACAAAGTCTATCGCAACATTATGGCTGGTGAAAATGGCGTGTTTAACATTAGTGGCAAAACGCAGTTTGTTCGCCACGATGTCGATTATCCATATCAATGGACTATGGCAGAAGCGTATCAGCAAGTAGGCACGTTGTTTTCAAAGGCACTTGACGACGACATGACGAAAATATCCAAGAAAGACTACACCGCATGGATTGATAAACTGCATAAACAAAACAAAGCAATTTTTGAGAAATATCACGGATACGAAAGTCCGATATTGTAGTTAATCGCCAATGGCTTTGAGGATTAAAAACAAAATTTTTGATTACAAAAAAACGGACACAAGTCCGTTTTTATTTGACTAATAATTGCATTAATCCAATCACCGTTTAACTTATTCTGCATTGACGGCAAGGTTAATGTTGGTGCTGACTTCTTTGCAGAATTTGATAGTGACCTTGTACATTCCCACCGATTTGATTGGGTCGAAATCTAGAATCTGATTTTTGTCAAGTTTGATATTTTGCTGGCCAAGTTTAGCAACGACTTCGTTTTTAGTGATTGAGCCGAATGTCTTTCCAGTATTGCCAACTTTGATTGTGAAATTGAGCGTCATATCTTTGATTTGGTCGGCAAGCTTCTGATAATCTGCCACCATTACACTGTGGTGATATGCCTGTGCAACTTTCTCATTCTTGTTGCGATTGAGTGCATCGCCCTGTGCCAGTGTGGCAATGCCCTGCGGAATGAGATAGTTGTTGGCATAACCGCCGTTGACTTCTACAATGTCACCTTTCTTGCCTTTGCCTTTAAGGTCTTTGAGTAAAATTACTTTCATTTTCCACCTCGTTTGCTTGAATTATACCTATTTTGCCGCAAGTTGTCAAACAATGCGTTTGGATTTGTCGCAACTGGATAAACTATTTTGGGAGAATATTATGGACGTTGTATGTAGAAAACAAAAATGTCAGTTTAACGATTGCACCAAATGTCAGCGTAAAAACCTTGACGTCAGTGCGGATGCGGTGTGCGAAAATATGGTGATTGACAAAAACAAGCCTGTGGCGGACATATCTAAGGATATGTTTGAGCAAGCCCCTAAAATTGCCCCATTCCGTCATTGCCTAACTATGAACATCAAGTGCCAAGCGGACTGCATTCACAACCGTGACGGCGAATGCTGGAGCAATGGCATTATCGTCAACTCGGTGGGCAAAGGAAACGAGTGCATTTCTTATGTGAAGAGATAATTAACTGCTCTTAGCATCGTCTTAAAAGCGGTTATATTTTCACCAGATTTTCACAATGAGAAGAAACAAAAAAGCAGTGTTCACTGCTTTTTTTAGTGAATGTTGTTATAAGCCTGCATTGCTTTCTTAATAGCTTTTTTCGCATAGCTGGCGGAATGGAATTTGGTGATTTCTGTATGCTTGTTTTCAAGTTGTTTGTACACTGTCAAGAAATGCATAAGTTCTTCCACAATGTGTGGTGGCATGTCTTTGACGTCCTTGTAGCCTGAGTATGTTGGGTCGCCAACTGGCACGCTGATAATCTTGGTGTCAATTTGGTTCTGGTCGACCATGTCAATCGCACCGATTGGCACAACGTCCACTAAACTCATAGGCAAAATTTGTTCACTGCAATACACAAACACGTCAAGCGGGTCGCCGTCCTCACTCAGTGTGCGTGGCACAAAACCGTAGTTGGCAGGGTAGTGCGTGCTGGTGTACAAAATGCGGTCAAGTCTTAGCATTCCTGTTTCCTTGTCCAGTTCGTATTTGTTTTTGCTGTTTTTACTGATTTCAATCACCGCAACGAACTTGTCTGGCATGATTCTCTTAGGTGAAATATCGTGTAGAATATTCATAATTTTTCCTTTTATGTCTTGATTGTTGTCTGTTTGCAGTTAAAGTATAACACACAAAATTTGGCTCTAGCAAACATTTTGCGTTCATTTTTCTAAAAATTGCCCACTAATTTTGGCAATAATGGTTGACAATTAGCATCCAGTTTGGTAATATGGAATAGTCAGCATAAGAGAAACAAGGGCTAATGTGCTTCGGGATACTCCCTTAGCAGTGTCGCCTAACTAAATATGGAGAAGTACTCAAGAGGTCGAAGAGGCTCCCCTGCTAAGGGAGTAGGCTTGTAACAGGGCGCGAGGGTCCGAATCCCTCCTTCTCCGCCAAAAATTGCATTCATATTTTGAATGCAATTTTTATTTTTAATTGATTTTATTTTGACATTAGTTTATAATATTTACAAATCAAGGAGAATTTATGAAGAGTTTAACCAAGGTGCAGAAGATTGCAAGAGTGTTGTATATTCTTTCACGCATTGCGTTTTGGTTCTGCATTGTGGGTTGCGCAATGTGTGTTTGCGGGGCAATCTGCGTAGGTGTTTTGGGTGACGACCCAGAAATCATTCAACTATTTGCCGAAGAAGGCATTGTCTACAGTGCGAAAGAAACATTGTGTCTGTGCATCATTTCCAGTGTTGAGTGTGCTGTGGGCATTGCAATGTTTGTGTTTGTCAAAAAGTTTTATAAAAAAGAACTCGAGGTCGGCACACCATTCAACAAGCAAGTTGCAAAAGAAGCAAAGCGTGTGGGGCTTATCCGCTTGTTCTTGCCACTAGGTGCGATAATAGTGAATGCGATTATTGTTGAGTGCTTTCATCTTAAATTGGACGTTTCAAACTTTTTGGACATATCGATTGGAATTGTCTACCTAATTTTAGCGTGCGTGTTTGACTATGGTGCGGACGTAATCAATGTTAAGGTTGCACAATCGAAAGCCAACTTGCAGACAGAAACGGTGGTTGATGTGGAAAGTGACAAATAGGTGAACTATGAGAATCTCATCAAAAGGTCGATATGCCGTGCGACTCATGGCAGAGCTGGCTCGCAGGGAAGGTGAAAACGTGTCTGTGACAGATATCGCCAACGTGCAGGACATAAGTGCAAAATATTTGGAAAAAATCATTTCAATTCTATCTAAAAAACGGCTTGATAGAGAGCAGCCGTGGAGTGAAAGGTGGCTATTGGGCTAAAACACGAAATCGCACACGGAAGTCTACGTTTAACACTTAGCAGATACACAACAGAAAAAGAAATCAACGAAACAGTGAAGTCTGCTATCGAAGATTATTACGACAAAAAGCAAAAATAATTAGATAAAATTGGTAAAATTTGCATTGTATAATTGTGTAACTGTGATATAATATAAGTGTCAGGATAATATTATGTCTTTTTGGGAAATGCTTTTGGATGCGTTTATAGATAGCGCAAAAATATTGCCAGTTTTATTGGCAGTATATTTTTTGATTGAGTTTTTGGAATATCGTAACGCATTCAGTTTCGCCAAATCCAAATTTTTGAAAGGCAAATACAGTCCAATCTTTGGCTCACTGTTTGGCTGTATACCACAATGTGGTTTTAGTGTCATTTCTAGCGACCTGTACACCAAAGGTAAAATGTCTATCGGAGCATTGTTAGCGGTGTTCATCGCCACGAGCGACGAAGCCATTCCGATTATGCTTTCGAGCAAAAATGGGATAGAGCCATTGTTACTCATTATCGGCATAAAGTTGGTTTACGCTATCGCAATCGGCTATCTATCAGTTGCATTGTATCGACTGATATTCAAAAAATCTGCCATACAAAATAGAGTTGATAGCGACAAGCAAACTAGCGACATCGCTCAAAAGAATGAAAATCAGATTGCAACGAACGTATCCGACGCAAGTGTTCAACCGGCTGTGACAGAAGTTGCAAACCAAGAATATGCAACCACCGATCATGACGAACACGATCATGAACATGAGGATATTGTGGAGCCAGACGGCTGCTGCAAACATCATATTGAATCAAAACATTTTGACGTTGTGCATCCACTTGTGCACAGTTTGAAGATATTTGCCTTTATATTGCTCGCTAATGTGGTTATAGGTGCACTCACTTTGTGGGTGGGAGAAGACAAACTTACAAATGCATTGTCGTCAACATATGTGTTTCAGCCAATTGTGGCAGTGCTGATTGGACTCATTCCAAACTGCGTTTCGAGTGTAGTTCTCACTAAGCTATTTTTGGCTGGTGGAATGAGTTTTGGCTCTGTGGTGGCAGGTCTTTGTGTAAACGCAGGTCTTGGACTGTTAGTTTTGTTCAAGCAAAACAAAAATTGGAAAGAAAATCTGTTTATCACGCTCACACTTTTGCTGTCAGGTCTGGCAATAGGCTACGCACTTCATTTTATCCCAATATTTTAAAAAACACTATACTTATTCGCATAGTGTTTTTTATTAAAAATCAAAGAGATCGTCAAGAGTTATATTCAGTGCTTCGGTTAATTTTTTGATAGTTATGACATCAGGCTCAGTGCCGAAAAATAAATCTTTCATATTTGACGATTCGTTCTACCTATTCATAACGAAAAAGGGAAGTCTATTGGTTGCACTAAGAGTCAACGACATTGAATATTTTAAATAATAAAATTTCTGCTACATAATTCTACATAGCCAGCAGGACATTACGCACGCCACGATGCTGCAGAGTAGGGCAATTGGAATTGCCAGCAGGGTCTTTTTCACGTTTGTGCCACTGAAATATATACTCACCACATAAAACACGGTGTCGCTTCCGCCCATAATGACGCAGGCGCAACGACTGATGTAACTATCCACGCCATATTGCGCAAAAATATTTTTGAGCATGACGATTGAGGCGTTGCCACTGAACGGACGAATGAGAATAAACTCGCTAAGTTCAATTGGAATGCCCAAAAGGTTGAAGACTGGTGCTAAAACTTTTCCGACCAAATTTGCTAGTCCGCTCAAACGAAAAAGCTCTATGGCAACGAACATCGCCACGAGATAAGGAAATATTGAGAGTATAAGAGGTGCACTTGCTTTTGCACCTTGCACGAATGATTGATATGGGTCAACACGTCTTGTTTTGGCGTATACAATAAGGCCGACAATTAAAATTGGAATAAGAAGGTTAACCATTGTGAACCTTCTTTTTTCTAACATATATTGCACGAACTAGAAGCACGCCGATAATTGTTGGAATGATTGTTACAATAATGCTGGGCAACACGATATTTGACGGCGCCACACTGCCAGCCATTGCACGCAAACCGATTACGGTGGTGGGCAACAGTTGGATGCCGGTCGAGTTGATGACAACGAGCATAATCATTGCACCATTTGCTTTTATTGCGCCCGTGTCCAAACTCTTCATAGCTTTGATGCCATAAGGCGTGGCAGCTCCGCCCAGTCCAAGTAAGTTGCTGGCAATGTTAAGGCTGATATTCTGTTTTGCTTCCATATTGATTGCACCAAAACAAAAATCAATAGGTTTGTTCAGACCTTTTGATAGTAGGCGAGTGAGTTGAGTTTGTTCCATAATTTGCATAACGCCAAGCCACACGGCGTAGATCGCCATAAGTTCCAAACATAGCGAAATGGCGTTCTGACTGGCAGACATCATCACACTGACAATTTTATCAGGTGCGCTGAAACAGAGCATAATAATGCTCGCAACCACCATAAGACACCACATAATACTCATACTAAAATATATGGATGAGTCGAGTTAATTATGTCTATGATTGACTTATCTAAGTGTAAGGTGTATTATGTAGTTATGTTTGATACACATGCACATTTAACTGACGAAAAATTTGATGCCGACCGCAACGAAATGTATGTACGCTTTTTGGCATGCCCAAACCCTATGGCAGTGGTCATAGGCTGCGATATGGACGAAATTGATGAAGCGATAGATTTTGCGAGAGCACACGACGAACTTCATTATGCCATTGGCATTCATCCGTCGTATATAGATAAGTTCAATGAACAAGATTTTTTGAAGAAAGTGGACATTCATGACCCCAAACTCGTTGCCATAGGGGAAATAGGTTTGGACTATTATGAAGGGAATCCAGACAGAGAATCGCAGATAAAAGCATTCGATACTCAGATCAAAATTGCCAAGAGATTGGGGTTGCCTTTTTGTGTGCATTGCCGTGATGCTTATGGAGATTGTTTGCAGGTGCTTAAAGCGAACGCTCCGTATGAGCATGGTGGAATTATGCATTGTTACAGTGGCAGTGCCGAGTGGGCGAGTGAAGTGATTAAAATGGGGTTTTACATTTCATTCAGTGGCAACGTTACATTCAAAAACGCTAGCAGACTGCGTGAAGTGGCGAAGACCATTCCGTTAGACAGAATTCTTACCGAGACCGATTGCCCATATCTAGCGCCGGAAGGCAAACGTGGGAGTCGCAATGAACCTGCAAACGTTCAGTTCGTGATTGATTGCCTTGCCAAATTGCACAACGTCAGTTATGAAGAAATGTTGCACATTACAGATGAGAATGGCAAACGTGCTTACAACATTCATTAACAAAAAAATAAACGCTCGTTAAGAGCGTTTCATCATTAGTATTGCTTTTGTGTTTTAAAGGGTTTATCTTTAGTACACTTGCATTATAGCATACGAAAAAAAATAATCAATAGTTTTTTGACAAATTTTGTTGGAAAAAATTGTAAAAACGAGAAATAAAATTATGAGAGAGAAAATTAAACTTAACAACAAAGATTTTTACTTTAATAAAGGCTATGGTCAAAATTTTATTTTTGACGAAAATTTGCTTAATGAAATTGTCAACGATGCCGCCATTTCTGATTGCGACGAAATATTGGAAATTGGTGCAGGTGCTGGAAGTCTTACACAAGTTCTTTGCCGTCGTGCAAAAAAAGTTGTATCATTTGAGATTGATCAAAATCTTTTTAGCCACCTAACTAAATTGCAAAACGAAAATGAAAATTTAACAATGGTGTTCGCCGACTTTATGTCAAAGTCGAATGAAGAAATTTTTTCTCATTTCACTGGCAAAATAAAAGTTGTTGCGAACATTCCATATTACATCACCACGCCTATCATATTTAAACTTTTGGAAAGCATTGATAAGATTGATTCAATTACTATCATGGTGCAAAAAGAAGTGGCTGAAAGGATATCTTCCGTTCACTCGCAAGACAATTCAGTTTTGACCTACACTATTAACGCTGTTTGCGATTGCAAAATTAGTCGTGTCGTCCGCCGTGAAATGTTTACTCCGCCACCTAAAGTTGACAGTGCAATTTTGATACTCACTCCACACCACAATAAGTACAAAATTAACAACTTTGATGCTTTCAACAATCTCGTCAAACAGGCGTTCACTTCTCGCAGAAAAACTTTGTCCAATAATCTTATCGGATATAATGGTCTAGATAAAATACAAATAGAAAATATTTTAATTGATTTATTTAATAATAAATTAATTCGTGCTCAAGAATTAGATGTGGAAGATTATTTAAAATTATTAAAAAAATTAGAAAATAAAGCGTAAAAACTTTATTTTTTTATTATTTTTGCAGCAAATTATTTATTTTTTTAATTATTTATATTGTGCCACATTTAATTTAAACAAAAAAATTAAATGTAAAAATTAATTATTTAATTATTTTTTTTTAATTATTATTTGGCGGAAAAAAATAATTTTTTTAACATTTTTATTTTGCAAGAAATGGGCACTCAAATATGGTAAAATTAATTAAACAAATGTTTGACTTAAAATTGGCTATTATATATAATTTATTTATAATAAAACGATTGCATTTTGCAGATAATAATTTAAACGAAAGAGGTTATTATGTTCAAGAGAATAATGAAGATTGTCGGCCTATCATTTTGTGGCGTAATTGGTGTGTTTGGCATCATCGCAGGAGTGATGGCAATACGTGGAGATTTTAAGCAAAAGAAGATCAAACCAACAGGTTTGTATTTTTCTGCTGACGAAACATATTTTTCAGACAACCAGCTTTTGTTGTCCCCAGTGCAAGACACGGATTCATTCTACTTTCAGGTGAAGGCTGACAACGAAGATTGTAATGTGTTGGGCATAAAGCTCTCTATCACTTCCGGTGCAGATGTAATCAAAATCGTTGATAAAAACAACTCGCCAATCACCGACGCTAAGATTTGGGGAGATGTGAAAATCATTCCACAAACGCAAGGCGGAATTAATGTGGGTGGCACAGCAAGAATATCTGCAATCAGTGATGACGGTTTGGTCGCAACCA
This sequence comes from uncultured Clostridia bacterium, assembly GCA_934747805.1. GTDB lineage: Bacteria > Bacillota > Clostridia > Christensenellales > UBA1242 > HGM11372. Next base: position 26,007 of record CAKVHC010000002.1, read on the forward strand.
CACGTGACCTTGTCGTTCACGTGGACGTGCCAGTTCAAGATTTGACGCCAAGTGACGATGTCAAGAATACTGCTGGCGACAATACATGCAAGACTCCAACTCGTGACAAAGGCCCAGTAGACAGCAAAAGATATTTTACATATGTTGCATCTACCAAGACATTTAATGAAGTTGACAACATATTGTACGACGGCAAATATTATGACTTTGATGTAAACAAGGGCATATACAAACAAGTTACAACAACCGATTCTTCAACATATTTAAACTTTGCTGAACTGTATGAAGATTGTTATATGGCGACCATGTTCAATGATAATAGCCTGAACATTGACACGTTGTATAAATTCTATCCAAATAGCCCTAATTCACAAAATCCAATCAATCGTGACGGCTATGGCAATAAAAATGTGGAAGCTTTCATACTAGATGCAGACGATTTGCAACTTGCAACTCTCAGTGCGGACGGCAAGTCAATAATCTCTAACGGCAAAGGACTCACGGGCGACGTCAGAGTGTTGCTCGCAGTGTATCCTACTTATGCCAAGCAAAAACTCGCTCAAGCTGACACTACAATCTCCAACAAAGAACGTATTGAAAAATATATGGTTAGCCGTGAGATAGTGATTCGTATTGGTGCAACTACTATCAAGGATATGTCTGTAAGTAGAAAATCGCTTAGCCTCAAATTGTTTGAATACATACCACTCCAACTCAACAATTCACTAGCAGAAAACAATTTAGGAATGGTGATTCGTGACACTGCTGACAATCCTATCAGCTCAATTTACAAATATTTGAAATTCAGTTTCGTTGACGCAATGGGCAATGATGCCAATGATTTGGGAGCATATTTCACCATCACCAACGACCAAAGCACCACAGTGCCAGATTTGGCCGATGATGTTGAGAAAGAAGATTTGAGTGGCAACACCCAACTCTACATTTACGCTAAACGTTATATACCAAAGGCGTATATGAAAATCAGTTACGTGTCAGGCACAGAAACGCTAAAAGATGTTTATGTTGAGTTGTACACCACATTCGTAGAGCCAAGCATTAGCTTGAATGCTGGCACAGGTACAATAGATAAACTCATTGATGACCGCTTGATAGGTGGTGTAAACAATGCGGCGAATATTATCGACCTTGCTGGTCACTACACTGTAACGTCGGAAGAAACAGTTTATCGCACAGTTCTCTATTTTGCGAAAAGCGATAATAAGAACCTTGCCCCTGAGAACTTCCCAGTTTGTGTATTCTCCAACAAAACTTACACGAATGGCGAAATAACCTATTACTTGGTGGGATACACCGAGAACGACGGAGAAGGAAATGTAACTGTCGTTACAGATAAACTAAAGGCAAATGTTGGAACCGGCAACATTTCAATCATTGCTGTGGTTGTGAGAACGGACTACAAAGGCCGCATCATCAACCTTAATACGCCAAAAGTTGACGGCGAATATGTCGAACTTGACTTGGCAGACGGCAATGCTTACGAATTTAACACAGATTACTCTCAAGCCGACGGCGAAAGTGAGAAAAAATCCAGTGCGATGACAGCCAGCACGCAGCAGTTGTCAGTGTCAATCGCTTATAAAGTACAGAATGTGGATATATCACTGTCTGCCAAACTTGGCGACAATGATGTCACAACCGAAGGCGACCAAAAATATGTGGAAAACACAATGGTCAAAGGCAAAAAATCCAACACATTCTACCTTAGAGAGAGTTTTGCTGGCACGATAACCTTGCTTTTGAACGACTGTTATGACAAGTCTGCTCTGCAAACTGCCAGCGACAAAGGTCTGATTTCATTAAGCGCAGTTATGTATGACCAAAATGGTGTATACAATCGTTATGGACAATACGAAAGTATTGCAAACTACATTAATTTGAGAAATAAAACAGCAGTTTACGACGACAATGTATTTATTGGATACAGATATGATGTAGAATTGCTCAAAGCCACTCCACAAGACTGCTACATAACTTTTGCACTCTCTGTTTATGACTATAATGAATCATTCCCACGCACCATTCAAAATGCAGACAACACTTACGAGGAATATCGTCTTGACAACATTGTGATTTTGTCAGGTGCTGTTCAAAAGATTGATTTGGTGGACAAAAACGGCGATGATCTGCTCGAAAACAACAGCGTCGACAATCCACTCATCCTGTTGGCTAAGTGGAATGAAGATAAAAAACAATTCGACTACACACTAGATGGAAAGTCTGTAACCAATGGCGAAAACTTCCTATCTAAAGGCGAATTTAACATTTTAATAAGTCCAAGTTACGCAAGCAACAAAAACTATTTATTGTCTTCGGCAAATGGCGCAGTATTGAGTATTGGCAGCAATAATGCCATTACTATCGGCAAAGAGTTAGGCAAAGTTAAACTTACTATAAGTTGCGATAATGTAGAAAGTTACATATACATTGAATTGCGATTGGACACTAGCTCGGATGCGACTATCAACATAACCAAACCAGATGAGTTATCCACCGTAAATGGTTATATTGAAGTGCCAATCAGTGCAACTTATGGACTAGATAACTACACAGATTACATAATTAAAGTGGGCAACATTGAATACTCACACAGTAATCTGCTGGAATATAGCAATCTGATTGTCATGAATGACAAATTTGCGGATATAACCAATGACGAAAAAGTTGATGGGGAAAATAAGTTCCAACTCATTGGCAATGTTTTGAGCGTTAAAGGCACAATCAGTCAGGTGTATTATATAGAGATTAATGTTAAAGCACCTTATGCGTCAAGTGTAAAATTGAAACTATATCTGCACAGTGCAGTAAGCGTTGCATATGAAGATTACGCAACTAAGAATGATAAATATCAACAGATATATTCTGGCACAAGCTTTATTCTAATGGATCAATCTAGCGAGACAGCAGTTTCTCCATTCAAGATTTTTGTTGCCAAGAATTTGGCGAAGTTCGCTGATGCGAGTGGCATCAAGTCAGTAACTGTTTCAACGTCGGCTGACGGGAAAACCTTCACTGCTGATGGAACAACCATTATTCCTACCAACGAAAGATATTTGTTCACTGTTGACAGCGGCTATGTTGGAAAATATGTGAAATTCACAATCAGCTTCAACATTCCAGCTGACAATATTGAGTATATTGTTTATGTCAACGATAATCTGCTTGTGGAAGAAAAATCTACAGCGTTCATCCAGAACGGCACTCTTACAGCGTATTGCGGAGAAGGGTATAATCTCGCCGATTATATCACTCTCAATCAATTTGACAACAATGAATATGCCGAATATTCTCTGTCAAACGCTAATAAAATTGCCGATCCTAGTTATCAGATTGAAGGTTTAGCAGATTTTGACCTGTCCAGCAGTTTCACATGCAATTGGGATTGGGAAGGTAAAGAACTAAACGTTACTTACAATGGCAAAAATGTTATTAAAATTGCAGTCACCAATCCTTATAAAATTATTCAACAAAGTGCTGACAATTTGCATGTAAAGGCTTTGACTGTGGTTAAATTGGCAGACTTTATCAATGAAACAGGCATCAAAGTACTCAAGAAAGCCATCAGTTTTAACCCAACATTAACTTATTACAATGCTGAGGGCCGTGAAATCGTTAATGCAGTAGAATCAGGCATTGAAGATTACTACACAATGGTCGACAGGGCAGTTTACACTATTGCTTTTGCTGAAAGTGGGATTTTGTCTGACGCAGAAGTTCGCATTGGTGAATTGAACAACGAAACATATTTGTATGTTAATAAGCAAACTGCTGCAGGCAGCATCACATATCAGATTACATATTATGATGAAGAGAACGAAAGTCGTCAAAATGCTAATGTGATTATGCTTGTGCAACCTAACTTGCCAGATGATTTCATCAAGGACAATAGACAAGGCACTAGCGGCGATACAATTGACTTGAAATCATTTATCAACACCACTTTCGAATATGATTTGTTTGAATGGAACGATGAGTTAAATCAACCAGTCAAAGCTGCTGGCGAGATCAAACTATCAGAAGAAACGCCATTTACATCTAATGACACTGAGTTTTTGAAGAGTGATCCATCCATGTTCGTGGCAGTTGAGCCTACTGACCCACGTGGCGACTCGATACTTACATTCACAGTTCACACTGACTTTGGCTACAGCCAAGAATTCACTGTGACAATCAAGTCAGCCATTCAATTGATAGCCACTTATCCAACACATGTTTCTACTCAAAAACAAATTGACGGAGAAATTGTTGATATAGTTTATGAGCAAGTAACACCAGGTCAAACTGTGAATATGTTCGCCCCAGACGATGAGAATAAAATTACTCGCATTAAGGCAACCAGAAACGGCACTGAAACTATTACAACAGGCTTGAATATTGGATACAGCTATTTGGCTGGTCGTGACGATGTCAATGCGATGAGCCTTATCACTATTAATAATAACGGTTCAATCACATTCAAAGACACCAACACTACAGGATTGTTCGCAATGACAATCAGTGTAAGCAATCGTGAATTGCTGTACTATTTCTATTTAGCACCTAAGGCTAATATAGCATTTACACCAAACTATAGTGGCGATGCGGAAATTGTCAAAGTGAACAAAGACAACAAAACACTTGACATTGCTAATCTCTACACACTCAAAATAGACGGCGTGGACGTTGACAAGTCTAAGTTGCAGTATGAAATCTGTTATTCGACCAACACAAACACCACAATTGTGGATAGCATGCTCACATTTGAAGAATCGAATGTGATAAATGACTACATCGTCGTAATATATGATAAAGAATATATATATGGCTATTATAAAGTACAAACAGCACCAGACGTAGTCACTGAGAACACAGAAATCAGTTGGACGCCTGACAAGATAGGCGAAACACTCAGCCCATTGCCAACATTTGAATATGACGGCGGTGCAATGGAAATATTGAGTGTGGTCGCAGATAGCAATTTAAGTGAGTATCTCAACATTAGTGCGGACAATGCTATCACGCTCAAACAGTTTGTTCCAAATGCTGTTACTGGCGTGCTGACGTACAAGTTGCGAATGATGTCTGACGGAATAGAAATCGGCGAATACGAGCATAAAGTCGATTTGACAATCAGCCCAAGAGAGTATTTCGTGAACAACTACAATAGCACTAAGAATGCGTTAACAGTCATTGAAAATGACACATTCAGTCTGTTGGATAACGAATACAACCTTGCTGGCTTGACGGTGGCAGACAATGGCTTGAGTTACGAGCTCACACATATTGACGGAATTTTGTACACGAACCAAGACCTGAGCAAATATTACGAAGAAAACGGCTTGAATTTCACATTCAAACCTGTGACAAAAGATGTTTTGTTGCAATTCGTTGTTAAGACCAACTTTGGCTATGAACAAGACTTGTACATTCGCATTTTGGCGAATATGAGTTCACCAAATTATCTAGAAAACATAGGTGCGACAGACGACAGTGCTTTAGTTGTTGGCAACCAGTTTGTTGCAGGTGAAGACGGCAACAATGAGTTCGTATTCAAGCGTATGATCGACTTGAAAGATTATCTATCTATTACAAACCGTGAAACACCTGCAGTTGAATTGCTAGTGGCAGACAATTTCCGTTTGAATGCGACAATATTGTCCAATTGGGCAATTGACGAAGGTTTGACAGCAGACAATCTTTATTCACTGAGCGGAACGATATTGACCTTCAAACCTCTTGCAAAAGACCTAGCACTCAAGTTCACAGTGCAAATTGTCATGAGTAAAGGCGAGAGCGGAGTCGAACCAGTATACTTTGAAAGAACAGTTGATTTCTTCATCAACCTTTCAGCAAACTATAGCGCAAAGGTGAATTATACCTTTGAGGGCGACGTGAGTGAACTAGTAGAAAACGGCGAGCATATCAATCTTAACGATGCTAATTTCTTGGAAAATAGAGATGCGCTATCAGGCATCACAACCTACAACTCAAAGCGTATAACTTTCTATTACACCGCTGAAGATAACACTATAACTGAGTTTGACTATAGCAAGATTGCAGACAAGGATGTTAACAACCAGTTGGAAATCTCGACTGAGAGCCAAACTAATGATAATATCCGTGCAACGTGGGATGATAGCAAGATCACTTTCTACAACAGAGAGTCTAGCGTCATTGGGTCAGTGACTTTGAGATTTAAAAATCAAGTCGGCATCGACCTGACAATGACATTCAAAATCTATCCTGACAACACGCTTGATGCCATTAGTTCAATCAAATACAACGGAAAAGCTCCTAGCGAAACTAATGACCACGAATTAATCTTGGAAGGGGATTTGAACGAAAGTAACGACTTCGTCATCACCAGATTCGGCGAAAATTCGAAAGTTCAATTCAGATATCCTTCAGGCGAAATAACTGATTTTGTCAACTCGTTGAAAGAAAAGAGCGTAGTGGAATACGACGGCAAAATAGATAATGAATCATGCTTTAACATAATATTTAATGAATCAATAATTAGTATTCAGTTTGAAGACGCTAACGGCAATCCAATCTATCCAGCGCCTAAAATGTACACAATACACTTTATGTCACGTGCAGGATACTTAGGCAGTTACAAGTTTACGTTTAGCAAAGACGTGACATTCACACACCTAAATCCAAACTACAACACAGTGACAGGAGAGTCAATTTACGGTTCAGCAACTGGTGAATATATCTTGGATAGAGTAAACATAATGTTGAATCCTTACACGGACGGCTACAGTGCTAACCAAGTAAACCTTTCTGATATGCTTAGAACTTCAAGTGAGTATAACAATTACACAATTGAATATAAGTCAAATTCAAACTACATTACTATTGGCACAAACGACGAAAAAACTCGCACAGATTTGCTAACATTTGGCGAAGTGCCTAAGGACACTATTGCCAGTGTAACAATAAGGGTGCTTTATAAAGGCGTTGTAATAGCATCCCATGACTACATTTTCACAATTAGAGAACACTTGATAGTCTCATTGGGTGATTACAATAGCGAGCTCACTAAAACGTCTCTCGACATCTATATGCGAGATTTCTACATTAATGAATTTAATGCAGACAGTTTGCCGGAGTCAGTGGAGTACGATTTGACAAACAAAAATGACAATATCGATGGTTTGTACTTCACGCTCTTCGACGTTTATAAAAATGAATACGCCGGTGTCAACGATCTCCGATTCGATATTGACACAGCCTCTAACGAGGGCATCACAGAATATGTACAACTCGACCAAGACAACAGAAAATTAATATTCTTAAAAGACGTAAAGGTTGAGACAAAACTCTACTTGAGAGCAAGACACCAACTTGGTGAATACAACACATTCACCATTACGATCAAACCAAGCATTGCAATTAGTCAATACTCGAACGGTGATAGTAACTACATTTATCCGGGCAATGAGTTTAATACGGTGTATTCGCTCGACGAACTAACACTCTCAAATACTACAAACAAAACTGATGCAGTTGGTACATTGCCAAGAATTAATTTTGACGATGTCAAAGATAAAGGAAAAGCACCATTGAGCATTTATGCAGTGTCCAATGGTATGTATGTTCCACTTGTTGATGCATCCGTCGAAAAGAAAGTAGTCTCTATGGGATATGCAATGTTTGACTCGGAAGAAGCACTGACTAATGTGTCAACAGGATATCTGAGAACTGCGTATATCAATTTGACAGTAAAATACGACGAAACACAGACTGTAATTACAAATACACAGACTGGAAATACAAATACTTGGTACAATGCTTACTCATTTACCGTTCCTAATGTGAACAAAGTAAAAATTATGGCAGTCAAGGTTAGTGTTCGCCTATTGGGTAACACGTACTACGATTCATACTATTTCATCAAAGTAAATCCTGTATTGGAAATTGGCACAAGTGACAAATATAGCACACTTACACAGATTTTAAAGGATGACTTGAAAAATAGTACTACTAGAACCGCAAGCGAGTACACTTTGTTTAACAAAGATGGAAAGTTATCTGATACAGCGACTGGATTGTTCTATTGGTCTCCAAGAGCAAAAATGGAATCGTTCGATTTCGATAAGTTTAGTGATAACGTTATTTTCGTAATCACTAGCGTTGATAACGGATTGACTAACAAACTAACCTTTGGACTTTCAAGCACCGTAGATAACATTGCTTTGACTATTGAGTCGGATAACGGCACACTATTCAACAATGCACTTAAATTCAGACTATATATTCTTGCTAAGGACAGTAGAAATGCGTTTGAGTTTGAAAACGAAGCCTCAATCAAGACGTACGACGCAGTTGATAAAGAAACCTTGACAAAGCTTGAAAACAACATGATATTTGCACAAGACATTGAAATCAAGCCTGAAAAGGCGCTGGGCATATATACAATCGACGACAAGGGCAACTGGACGGATATCAAACAAATTGACACTCTGAAGGAACTGGGACTGCCTACTAGTCAGACTTATATGATTGATTACGTAATAGCCAGCGGCATAACTGGAACAAGCCGAATTGTTGACTTAATTAAAAACAATTTCATTGGAGAAAATCTCGAAGACTACATTACTGGTTCCGATAACGTCTCTCTAACTTTAAATAACACTGCTGATTACGATTGGGCTATCTATAGCGAGAATATAACAGTTACATATGGCAACTTTATATTAACTCGTGAGTTCAAGCACATTGAAAGCAACAGCAATACGTTTGTTAGAGTAAATTACTCTACGTATGGTTATAGATTGGTAATGACACCTGAGATTAAAGGCGAAAATTATATCAACAACTGGTACAAACTAAATGAATCAGTCAGTCTTGTATCTATTAACACCAATTATGGTGTGCATATGAACACCATAACAGAGATTTCAGATGCTAACAAGGTAAATATCTCTTTAGTAAACGAGAACACTAAGGTACAAATATTCACTCAAGATACGAAGTGGTACACATTAGACGGCAACGGCAACTACGTGCAGTACAATGGCAATCAATTTGAAGAAGGTGTAGAATATTATTACTATGATAATTACATGGGCAACTATCGCAAGTTCGATTGGAGAGCCTACACGCTCTACAATTCTGATGGAGAAGTAACCACTAGTCTTGGAATCAATTTGTATATTGATCTAAAAGATTGCGTGAAAGACAATGTATTCACACTTCCATACGAAGCGTGGGCTTCTGAATCTATGAGTCTTTCATTCAATGTAGAGATTATATATGGAGATAAGTCTTACAAATCTCAAATTAGAATTCTAGAAATTTCTGCAAAGCCTAACAAATCTCAAGGCTAAAACAAACAAAAAAGTCCAACATTTTGGACTTTTTTTGATTTTGGTATTGCAAATTGTGGAATAATGTGCTAGAATAACACCAAAAGTGGAGGAAATTATGGCATTTAATGATGAAGGACTTATGAGAGAGTTGGCACGTATCAATAGAGCGGAGATTGATCTTGACAACAAAAATGCTGTCAAAGCTTGGGTTGACAACACTTCGTACAAATATATGATAGACGCAAGTGATAATTCCTATGGTTTTGTTGAGAAAATCATCGTTGCATTATTGCTTTTGGGCGACGAAACAGAAACTACAGTTGGCTTGACTGCAGAAGAACGTAACACTGTTATGCGTATTGCCAACGATGCATCACTATTGAGAGATAAAACGTATCTGACTAAAGTCTTGACAATGTTTTACAAAAAGGCTGACGGCAGAGATTTGACAAAACAGAGTGACGAACTTAACTTGGATTTTGTTAAGTCATATCTTCATAACTATGGATTTAACGATTTGGCAGTTGACACAATCATTTCTCGTGGCAGAATTAGTGATAAAGCAAGTCTTGTTAACAATGCAGCTAAAGTAATTAGTGCAAACGTTGGAACCAAGACCATCATTAGCAAGGCTAGCGAAATATCTTCCGCAAAGAAAGATGTCATCAAACTAGCTGAGAAAGTTTACGAGAACAGCGGTGTTCCGGCAGCTCACAGCATTGATAGCATTCCGAACAGAATTTGGACTGGCAGCGATGTTACGACCGATAAAGACGGACTAGCTACTTATGTAAAATCCGGTCAGCTGAAGAAAGCTGAAGAACGAATTGTGACTGACGATAAGAGTCATCCATTGACCGGCATTTTAAGAAGCTTTGTAACAGACAGCGACTCAGTTAAGGTTGAAACACCTGACCAGATCATAGACGACATTCAAGCATATTTGTCGATGAGTGATCGTTTGACTACGGTTAAAACCGAATCAGAATGGAAAGATATTCGTAAGAACATTGAAGTTCATGCTCAATTGGAAATTGACGAGGACGGCAATGGTGTCATCAGCACTCCAATCAGTGGCAAAAAGTTAAAAACCAAAACCGCTGACGGAAAGAAGATTGTTAAAACCGTAGAACTAGGTACAGTTGGCATCGAACCAGGAGCAAGTTTCGTAGGTTATGACTTATCTGATTCTAAGGTTAAAAAGGCTTACGACTTGATGCAACAAGGTTCGCTCAGCATCCACAACCCTGACGACAGACTCGCAATCGATTTGTTGAACGCACACAAATTGTATTCTAGTGCAGTTGGTTTGCCAGTTAGCCCAAAAACTACTACAGCCAACATCTATGCCAACATGATTGATCAACCTGAGGGCATCATTGCCGCAGACGGTTTGACCAGTGCAATGCGAGACTTTTTCAGTAAGATTATCAACAACTCTAACAGTCCATACAATCGTGTTGACATCAACAATGGTGTAGTAGATTACGACAGCGACCACACCTTTAGCACTAACGTCAATAAATTGTTTAAAAACAAGACCAAAAAGATAACTGGTACTAAATTGAAATTCAGTACACGCTTTATCAGTTATGACGAAAATGGAGAATTAAATGGTGCTGGCATTTTGAAGAGTGACGATGCCATCAAATTCTCTGTAATTCAATCAATTGTGCTAGACTATGTCAGCGCTCTCGGAAAGAAAGTAAAGAATTCTAGTTTCAAGATTGTTGGCGCTGCAAAAGATAATGTCCGTGACCCTAACGAACGTGCTTTGATTGCCAACCTAGCCACACAATATGTAATGTTAGGTTATTCATTTGGTGAAGGCTCCGCACATAGAACTAACGAAGATATCATCAGCACATATCTAATGGAAAACCAAGCTTCACTCATGGCAGGTCTTGCAAAATCTGGCAAGGATTATAAGTTGGTATTGCCACGTGCTTATAAACTAGCTTTGGAAATCGCAGAGACAGTTACTGATTGCCTTGGCGTAGATAAGACTATGAAACGTGATGAAAGAACAGGCCAAATCGTTGAAAAGAGCGAACTCGTTGCCAACTTTGAACGTCACGGCTTCACATTCCCAAGAATGAACTCTAACGATCAGCCTTTGTTTATGTCGAATGACCAAAAAGCAAGACTTTCTGGCGCCGACTTGAAGAAAGTTAATGACGAAGAAAAGCGTTTGCGTGGATTGGATATCACATCACAAGATAGTTTGGGTGCACTTTTGGTAACCTGCATTGACACTCAACTCTCACCAAGAGAAATCACCATCGAACCAAAGGATGAAGCTATTAAACAAGCCGACGAAAGAAAATTCGCTGGTGGATTTAGTGTTGCAAGCAGCGGTGACGCTCCTGTATTTATTGACATGGGCGTATTTACTAATAGTGATACTGCTGATACACCTAAAATTGACAAAGAAGATTTGGCTGCTACCAAAATCCCAGAAAAGACTGCCGACTATGAGAAGAATCCTACTGGCGAACCTTCTCCAAAGTCAACATTCGAATCTTTGTTTGATAAAATGCTTGGCGGCACCGGTACAGAAGAACCTGAAAAGAAAGCGGCTACTGAATCCGATCGAAGAGTTGGTCAACTTTGGGAAAGCACTGGAGACGCTCCATTCCCTGTACGTGTCTTTAGAGATGGAAGACCTCTAGAGACCAAACCTCTAGAAGCAACCAAAACTCCAGAAGAAACCAAAGCTTCAGGAACAATCTATTTGCCAGGCAAAGTGGAAAGCATGGAAGGTGCGAATGTCCCAGCAATCAAAAAGTCCGCTAGCGAAAATCTTCCTGCAGGAATAATTGAGGTTTCGTTTAGTGGTGTTGAAGAAATTTCTCCTGCTTCTCATGATAGTAAGAAAAAAGTGAAGAAAATAGCAACGCAAGTATTATGCTCGTTGAACCTTGCTACTGGAGATTTGACTTACACTTTCAAATACAATGAAATTGGTGATGATGTTGTTGTTGAAGAGAAATGGACTACAAAATTGACTAAAGATCAGCTAGATGACATTAACAATGCCATAAGTAAGAAAAAGAAAATAAGTGTTTTGGCCGAGTACGCTAGAAAGATTGGAAAAAACCGCTTTAAAGATTTTATGATGAGAAGTCTACACAATAGTGACGTTTCAATTGAAAATAACATCTCAAAATAGGGGGAGAGTATGGTATTAACGCAAAAGGAATTTGACGAAAAGTGCATTGACCTTATGGAAAAAATCGTTCGTCTCAAAATCTGCACAATCAAAGAACGTGCTTTGAGCGTGGCAGAAGAGATGATGGTGAAAGCCAAGGCTGAAAAGTGCGACGACGAAACCAAGAAAGTTTTTGAAAAGGTTATTGAAGAATTCACCAACGTTTCAGCTGAAGATTATGCGACACTTCGTAAACAAATTTTGAATAAATAATAATAGAAAAGTAGGAATATATCTAATATTTCTACTTTTTTTGTTGTGAAATCGATAAAAATTTAAGGGGTCGTGCAGATTTATCAAAAAACAAATAACTTTATTAGCACTGCAAAAAGTCTTTGCGTTTACTTATACATAAAAATTTTGTAATTTTTGTCAACAAATAAAAAATTGCTTTCCAAACTTTTTTTGCTATGATATAATACACACAGAGGCAATTATGGGATTTTTTAGAAAACTTTTGCGTGGGTTGGGAATCGAGACGGAAAATGACAAGAAAAAACAACCCGAACAACCCACCGATAAATATGCCAACTTTAATATGCACCAGCGTGAAGGCGAGCAAATTGGAACGTATGCAGAAGATATGGTGAACGGCTTCAATTTCGGTCAATCAATGCCTAACATGATTGTACAGAAGCCAACTAGCCACCGTGACGTTCAACGTATTGCAGATTTTTTGCGTCAAGGTCAAGCGGAGATTATTGATTTGTCTGGCTTGCAGTCGCAAGATTGCGGACGCATTTTGGACTTTTTGAGCGGTGCAATCTACGCACTCAACGGCAGCATTTTGCGAATTAACGATAACCAGTTCGTTCTTATGCCAGCCGGTGCAAAGATTCTTGTGCCACAGGAAGAAAGCACTGCCGTAACCACGACCAATAAATAATTATGAAGAAAAAATATATTACTATTTCAATTATTTTTATATTACTTTTAGCAGTTGACTTGATTACCAAGTCAACTTTTGTCGGTGCAGACTATGTGGTCATTCCGCATATTTTCAATTTCCACTACACTCAGAATACGGGCGCAGGCTTCAGCATTTTGGCGGACAAAACTTGGCTGCTGATTCTACTCAGCGTGGCAATGATAATAGGCATTGTTTTGTATGATATTTTCGCCAAACGAAAACACATGTTATACAATGTTTCGTTTGCCCTGATTTTGACAGGGGCAATCGGCAACCTCATTGACCGAGTGTCTTTGGGCTATGTGCGTGACTTTATTCAATTTGCCTTTTGGCAAGAGTTTCCAATCTTCAACGTGGCTGACATTTGCCTAACTATTGGCGTAATTCTTTTCGTCATATTTGTGCTATTTTTGGATAAAGACCCGTCAAAAGACATTTTATTGCAGCAATCCAAAACGAAAAATAAAACAACGAACAACGAAGATAAAATCATAAAAAAGGATGAAGACGATGAGTGAGAATTTTGTTTATCTTGGGGACGGCGAAAGGCTAGACACATTCCTATCTAAAAACATTCCCCAGTTCACTCGTTCGTACATCAAAAAGCTGATTGATGAAGGCAAAATCTTGGTCGAAGGCAAAAAAGTAAAAGCAGGCTACGAACTCAAAAATGGCACTGACATTTCGGTTGACTATGTCGCACCGAGCGAGCCGTCAGCCAAACCTGAAAATATCGACATTGACATAGTGTACGAAGACGACGATTTGGCCGTGATAAACAAGCCATATGGAATGGTGGTTCACCCTTGCACCACCACGCCTGAGCACACGCTCGTAAACGCTTTGCTCTACAAAATGAAGAACCTGAGTGGTGTGAACGGAGTGCTTCGTCCGGGCATTGTTCATCGCCTAGACAAAGACACCAGCGGACTGCTTTGCGTGGCGAAGAATGACAAATCTCACCGCTTTTTGAGTGCACAGCTGGCTGACAAGACTATGTATCGTGAGTATTATGCCATATGCAACGGTGTGATTAAGCAGAATGAAATGGAAATCGTTGGCAACATTGCTCGCTCAAAACGTGACCGCAAGAAAATGGACGTTGTGCCAGAAGGCGAAGGTAGATATGCGGAAACACATTTGACTGTGTTGAAACGCTTTTTGCGACACACGCTCATAAAACTACAACTCAAAACGGGTCGCACGCACCAAATACGTGTCCACACCGAACACATTGGGCACTCGCTTATGGGCGACAAGATTTATGGCATCAAAAGTGATAAAACGGACAAACTCATGCTGGTGAGCAAGAAACTATCGTTCATTCATCCAACCACACGTGAACGAGTGACATTTGAGATTGACCTGCCAGATTATTTCACCAATATGGTGGAAAAGTTGGAACGAGAGTGCAAATAATGTTTGATATATTATTGACAGTCGCACTTTAAAAAAGTATAATAAGGACATTATTGGAGGAGTTATGTCAGATTTTAATTGGAAAAAAGTTGTAAATCTACTAGCATATATTGCGCTCATTGCGGTGGCGGTTGCCTTGATTTTCGTCAAGATATTCCAAGGTGGATCAGTTGCCAACGCTCTCACAATCGTTGCCAACGCCATTGCTTACTTGGTTACAGCCATTTTCGCCTTTGTCTATGCTCGCAGCAAGCGTAATCCTTGGGTTATGATTTGTTATGTAGTAGCAGTCATTTTGGTTATCGTCTTTATGATTTTAGGCGCTTAATGAAAAGAGCTTCGGCTCTTTTTTTGTTGGCTTTTAGCAGTAAATGTAACTAAACAAATGCAAATATGTTAAGATAAAGTCAATGCAATGTGTTGCCAAATTTAAATTAATGTGCTATAATCATTTGCATTTTAATAGGGAAGTGTGTGCTTGGCACAGTTTGAAAGGCACTACACTCACTAAATAAGGAGAAAATATGAAATACAAGATTGACAGAGAAACTAAAGGTTTAGTTAAAGTGAAAATCACCATTAAGGGTGACGAATTTAATAAATATGTTGATGAAGCATACGAGCAGAACAAAGGCCGTTATTCCGTTCAAGGCTTCCGCAAAGGTAAAGCACCACGCAGTGTAATCGAGGCTCAATATGGTGCCAACACTTTCACTCAAATTGCACTCGACAACGCTTTTGACGCTAGCTACCATGAAATTATGGAGAAAGAGAAGAACATTGACCCAATCGACAGCCCAAAGGTTGTAATGGACAAATACACTGAAAAAGAAATTGTAATCTCAATGGAAATTCCAGTTTTGCCAGAATTTGAACTTGGTCAATACAAAGGTTTGACATTCAAACGCCCAGAGAACGTTGTTAGCGAAGAACACATTCAAGAACACATTGACCACAACTTGTTGCGTGGCAGCAAGCTTGTTGACAGCGAGAACCCAGTGGCCATGGATGACGTGGTCAACCTCAACTTTGAAGGTTTCGTTGACGGCAAGGCATTTGATGGCGGTAAGGCTGAGAACTATCAGTTGAAGATTGGTAGTCACACTTTCATCGACACATTCGAAGACCAACTTATCGGTCTAAAGAAGGGTGACACCAAAGACGTTGTAGTTCGTTTCCCTAAAGAATATCACGAGAAGAGTTTGGCGGACAAGGAAGCCACTTTCAAAGTGCTTATCAACAACGTTCGCACTCGCATTATGCCAAAATTCGACGAAGAATTCGTTAAAAACACTAGCGAATTTGACACTATCGAAGCATATAAAGAAAATATCAAGTCTATAATAACTAAGGAACAAGAAGCCAAGATTGAACGTGACCTTGAAAACCAAATTGTTGACGCTATTGTAAAAAATACTAATTTGGAAATTCCTACAGAACTCGTTGACCGTGAACAAGAGAGAATGATTTTGGGACTTCAAGACCAGCTTGCTCAACAAGGCTTGCGTCTAGAAGACTATCTTGCATACATCGGCAAATCTATGGACGACTACAAGGCAGAACAAAGACAATATGCCGAAAAGAATGTTAAGACTAGATTTATTTTGGAAAGAATTATATCTACCGAAAATATCACTGTCACTAACGAAGAGTTTAACGCTCGCCTTGAAGAATTTGCAAAAATGCAGAACGTCAGCCTAGACGAACTCAAGAAGCAAATGGGCGAACACAACATGTCTCACATTTTGAACAACATGCTCATGGACAAGCTTTTCGCATTCTTAAAAGAGAATAATACAATCACTAAATAATGGGAGAGAAAAATATGCTAATTCCTATGGTCGTTGACCAAGTAGGCAATAACGAACGCAGTTACGACATTTACAGCCGTTTGCTCGAAGACAGAATCATCTTTTTGACAGGCGAAATTAATGACCAAGTGGCCAACACTGTCGTGGCTCAGCTCATCTATTTGGAAGGTAAAAATCCAGATAAAGACATTTATATGTACATCAATAGTCCAGGTGGCAGTGTCAGTGCAGGCTTTGCCATCTATGACACCATGAACTACATCAAATGCGATGTCAGCACCATTTGCATAGGTCTCGCAGCCTCAATGGGAGCATTCTTGCTCAGCAGTGGCGCACGTGGCAAGCGTGTGGCCCTGCCAAACAGCAAGATTATGATTCACCAGCCACTCGGCGGAGCACAAGGTCAGGCTAGCGACATCGAGATTCAAGCACGAGAAATGCAAAAGACAAAACAAAAACTCAACGAGATTTTGGCTCGCAACACGGGTAAGTCTATTGAAGAAATCGCTCGTGACACCGACCGAGATAATTATATGTCTGCCGAAGAGGCACAAAACTACGGTTTGGTGGACAAAATTTACGAACACAGAGTTTAATTCTAGGAGAATATTTTGAAAGATTTAGACACCGTTTGCTCTTTCTGCGGACGCACCATGGCCAGCGCCAGCGACATGGTGGCCAGTCCTGATGGCAACTGCTTTATTTGTAAAGATTGCATAGATATTTGCAAAGATTTGGTTGCTAAGAACAAAGCAAAAGACAAAAATTCAACACTTATTGACCTGCCAACTCCAAGCGAAATCAAGGCAAAATTGGACGAGTTTATCATCGACCAAGACGAAGCCAAGAAGGTTTTGAGTGTGGCGGTCTACAATCACTACAAGCGCATCAACAGCAATCTACAAAAGCAGGACAAGGACGATGACGTCGTGCTCGAAAAGAGCAACGTATTGCTCATTGGACCTACTGGCACAGGCAAGACTTTGCTCGCTCGCACTTTGGCACGCACACTGAAAGTGCCTTTTGCCGTTGCTGACGCCACCACAATCACCGAGGCGGGTTATGTGGGCGACGATGTGGAGAATGTGCTATTGAAACTCATTCAAAACGCCGACTACGACGTGAAGAAAGCCGAACGTGGAATTGTGTATATCGACGAAATTGACAAGATTGCTCGCAAAGGTGAGAACAAGTCCATTACACGTGACGTGTCGGGCGAGGGCGTTCAACAAGCATTGCTCAAAATTTTGGAAGGCACTATTGCCAGCGTTCCACCACAGGGCGGACGTAAGCACCCACAACAAGAGAACATTCAAATCGACACCACCAACATTTTGTTTATCTGTGGCGGTGCATTCGTGGGGCTAGATAAAGTCATCGCAATGCGCAATGGCAGTTCGGCACTCGGCTTTGGCGCCGACGTGAAGAATAAGGACGATATGGAAAAGAATATCAATGTCAAAGATGTTCAGCCAACCGACTTGCACAAGTTTGGCATGATTCCAGAATTTGTAGGCCGTTTGCCAGTCGTGGTTTGCTTGCAAAGTTTGACTCAACAAGCACTCGAACGCATTTTGACCGAGCCAAAGAACTCAATCGTTCGCCAATACAAGAAACTCTTTTCAATGGACGGCGTGGAACTCGAAATCACGCCAGAAGCCGTGCAAGCCGTTGCCAAAAAGGCAATCGAATTGAAGACGGGCGCACGTGGACTGAGAGCCATTTTGGAAGAGAAAATGCTCGGCGTAATGTATGACTATCCAACAGACAAAACGATTAAGAAAATTGTAATCGACAAGGACTTTATCGATTGCAAATCTGACCCAACTGTCATCAAACAAGCAAGTTAAAAAAGTGCGTCAAATCGACGCATTTTTTCTTGTCAAAATTAGACATAAAAAATGTTAAAAACCTATTTACAAACGTATTTCTTTGTGCTATAATACGGCTATACAAAAGGAGATTTCCAATAATGGCAACAGTTATATTTAATGGTAAAAAGCTTCCCGTTATAGACTTTAGTGAGATTGGGGCACATCAAGAATGCGCTTTTGAGTTTAAAGGTAAAATATTTTATCGCAACGGCAACGCAGTTACACCAATTACTGACAAACACTGCACGCTTATTGAGACCAAAAAACGCATTGCAGCCATTAAAGAGAGACAAAACGAGAACGCCAAAGCAATGTCACGTTAATTAATTTTAAAAGAGTCTTTTTGGACTCTTTTTTTGTGCTCAAAATATTTTACAAATAATTTTCAATGTGTTAATATATAATTATATTGAGGTTATTATGAGTGAATATGTTTATCCAGCAATAATATATCCAGACAGCGAAGGTCGTGGCTTTACTATCAGCGTGCCGGACGTCAACATAGTGACAGAGGGCGAAACTGTGGAAGAGGCTTTTTTGCGTGCCAAAGATTTTTTGGCTAGCTATATCGAGGTTTGCAACGAACTAGACAGCGACATCGAAGGCTCAACCACTTTTGCTGAAACGGCTAAGAAGAACCCTAAACGTATCATTTTATTGGTTGATGCAGACAACGAATAAGAGGTGAGCGATGGAATACAAACTCTGTCATGAAAATTGGAGTCAATTCGATTTTCTAATCAACAACTTTTACGAAATCGTGGAATACAAACGTGGACGTGGTGTGTATGGCGACAGAATCATTTTGCGCCGCCCACGCAATCCACAATCCGTGTTCGCCACTCCGGACAAGCAGTACGATTTTTACTACCTTGACGCACACAACACCAAAGAGTTGCCACGCACCACAGCCGAAAAGATTGTGCTCATCACCAAGTTCGTTTGCGACCCACAGGCAATGACCCAAATAATTCGTGCCGACGACGCCAACGTCATCAATTGGTCAATTAACTTGCGTAAAAATATTCGTTTGGCGAAATCTATCGACTACAACACTCTTAACGACATTTTGGTGGGGCAATATCACAAATTGTCAAACGAATTTTTGGCAAAACTGCACGCTCACCGACAAAAACAATACTTGCTGGCTAGCAGTGAAGCACTCGGTTTAGTTAGTCCAGAATTCGCCAACAATCAGATTAATGTTTTATAAAAGACACACACTTTGTGTCTTTTTTATTTTTTTATTCAAATTCACTTGCTTAAAACTTATATTTTACGTTAAACTATATGTAATAAAAGGAGTATAACAAATGAATTACAATCATGAAAGTCGCAGACTGAAGATCGTAATGTGGATACTAGTAGGGCTATTAATACTCAGTATCACCGGAGTCAGTCTGTGGTTCGCACTGTCATTACGTACTCCGTCCGAGACACTCAACTCCGTGAACATAGGCTCACGAATCACGGGGGGGGGGCTTCAAAAGTAATATAACCAACGCTGACGTCTGGGACGGTACAACCTCGACCAATTGGTCGGGTAGCGGCACGTCATCTAGTCCATATCTTATCGGCACCGCTAGTCAACTGGCAGGGCTTGCGACCAATGTTAACGGTGGCACTAATTATGCGGGTAAATATTTTAAGTTGACCAGCAATTTGGACATGGCAGGCGAGGGATATAGCTATAGTACTGGCACCACAACATTACCTTACTCTCAGTACGGCAGCTATAAAGTAGGTGACACGTTTACAAACGGCTATTACACATACACAGTTACTAGCAAGTCTTATCCTAAAGAGGGCACAACCAAGACGTACTATTTATATTGGGATTATGGCTTTAATTACGCATCGGAAGATGGCAGCATTTCTCAAGAACCTGAATACAGTATTGGTGATTATATATTAAATTATAACACTGAAAAAGTAGAAGTATTGCAGGTCTACGATGCAGCTGAAGAAAAAGAATATACCACTGACTATGGCACATCCACCACCACAGGATATTATTTGAATGATCCGCAAGAAGTTTCAGGAAGTAATATAAGCTTTACAGGCTATAATGAATTAATTCACAACGCTGAAATCGATGATTATAGCCAAGATTTAACTAATTCTGTTTTCTACAATGATCAATACTTTTGGATATATTATGTCAAGGCAACCATAGTAGAAGGTTATTCCGCCGGCAGCGTTACATGTAAATATGTTTATTCCAAAGGTAAAGCATTCACTTCAATCGGAAATAGCTCTACTAATTATTTTGCAGGTAATTTTGATGGTGATGGGTATACAATTGGCAATATTGCGTTACTCAACAAAACGGGTGCAATAGGTTTGTTCGGTTATGTTCAATCACAGACTAGTAAAGTGACGTTTAAAAATTTAAACATAGTTTACGACTATAGTGCCAAGTACGACGACGCATTGTTTGGCGGCTTGTGTGGAACGATAACGGCGGCTAGTAATGCTAATGTTGATATAGAAAATGTAAATGTTACTTTTAATACTTCCACAACATTTACTGGAAAATCTTATATCGGCGGCCTTGTGGGGAAGATAGAAGAATCCACATCTGCAAGGAGAGTGAATATCTCAAAATGCACTACGCCTAAGTTTAATGCGTCAACAAGCGGAAGTAATATTTCTGAGCTATATTTTGGTGGAATTTTAGCATATGGTTACAATGTAAATATCTCCGAGTGTAGCTCAGCAGCAACAATCTCAACGTCCGCAACACTTGTTAAATATTTGGGTGGCATTGCAGGGTGTTTGAGATCAAGTTGCAACGTGGCTGATTGCTATTTTAATGGTTCATTAGATACAACAAGTTCGCACAGAGGAACAGGATACGGTTATTATGTTGGTGGCATAGTGGCATATATCGGTGCCTCTCCAACATGTGTTATAAGCAACAATCTTTTCCAAGGCAAAATTACATATTATTCCACTGCGACGAAAACGGAGGCTAATAGTGGAACATCAACTGGTTACTGGGCACCATGCGAAAGTATTGGTGGCATAGTTGGCGGTTTCTATTGTGATGATGACAATTCTCCAACAGTGACAGTTATACACAATATAGCTAACGGCAGTTTGAAAAATCGTAGGTCGTCAAGTCTTTACGATATGGCTGGTGGCGTAGTTGGAGGAAAGCACGCACCAAATTCAATTAGTGAGAATGTGTACAATTCGGCGAAGATGACATTGACGAATAATTCTGAAACACCAGCCTTTTCTACAACAGGAGCGACAGCTGATGCTGACGTAAAATCGCTTTCTACTTATATTTCTTGGACGGACTTTAGCACTCACTGGTCTATAAACGACAAGCTCAACAATGGCTACCCAATGCTTGCGGCATTTATTCCAATGGCGTTGGTTACAGGTTTTGAGGGCGACGGCAATTCGAACTCACCATATCTCATAAACACTCAAGCAGACATGATTGGTTTTGCAAACTATTACAACAACAACGCAAAGATACAATCGGGCGTTTATTGGAAACTAAATGCCGATATTGATATGGCAAAAGATGCTAGCAACGTTCTCATACACTTTACTCCAGTTTGCTATGGCAAATCATTCGACGGATATTTCGATGGCAATAGCAAAACAATCAGCAATATACTCATTGATGACCAATATCAATATGCGGGGCTGTTCGGCACCATTGCCAGCGGAAGCTACATTAAAAATTTGACTGTAACAGGCAATATCTTTTGGGACGAAGCTTACGCTGTTGGTGGTGTTGCTGGCCGTGTGCTTGCTGGCGGATATTTGCAAAACTGCACATTCAATGGCAGTATTATTGGCGTGCTTAACACCAAATCAGCCACAGAATGTAATGGCGTGGTTGGCAGGTACGAAATAAATGGAGCAATAGATTGTACAGCAACCTATATCGACCTAAAGTATGCCCAGATTGGTGGAACAGCGACCGCTCCGTCATACACATATTACTTGTATGATTGGGCTCAAATAACCACGTATTTGTACAACAAGGCAAATTAAAAAGGACTCGCAAGAGTTCTTTTTTTGTGCATTCTATCGTTAGACTTTGAGTCTTATTGCCAAGCGAAAAAACTAAAGCATATTTTGACTGTAATTGTGTGCAAGAAGGCTGAATTTTTGGCAATAATTTGTCAAAAACTGGTTGACACTAGGGTCGGTTAAGTGTATAATAACTCTGTTATATAGTGAAATATGCTGCTTTGCACTATGTAAAGAGGTTGCAAAAATTTTACAAGGAGGAAATATGCCTACAATTAATCAGTTGGTAAGAAAGCCTAGAAAGAAGCAAACAGTTAAGAGTAAATCAGAGTTGTTGAAGGCTTGCCCACAAAAACGTGGTGTGTGCCTTTCAGTTACTACTACTACACCTAAAAAACCTAACTCAGCTATGCGTAAGATTGCACGTGTTAAACTTTCAAACAAGGCTGAGACTACATGCTATATCCCAGGCGAAGGACACAACTTGCAAGAGCACAGTGTCGTACTCGTTCGTGGTGGTAAAGTGAAAGACTTGCCAGGCGTACGTTATCACATTGTTCGTGGTTCTTTGGATACTGCGGGCGTTGCTAAACGTAAACAAGGTAGAAGTCGTTACGGCGCTAAGAAATCTAAATAATGCGTCAATAAAAAAAATATAAGGAGAAATTATGTCTAGAAGAAATGCGGCAGAAATTAGAGAAGTACTTCCAGACCCAGTCTACAACAGCACAGTTGTTACTAAAGTTGTCAACCAAGTTATGCTAGATGGTAAGAAGGGTGTTGCTCAACGTATTGTTTATGGCGCTATGGAAGAAGCCGGCAAAAAGTTGGAAAAAGACCCACTCGAAGTATTTAACACTGCTATTGAAAATATTAAACCTAAACTTGAAACAAAGGCTCGTCGTGTAGGCGGAGCTACATATCAAGTTCCTATGGAAATCAGACCAGCACGTCAACAAACATTGGCAATCCGCTGGCTCGTTATGTTCGCTCGTAAACGTAGTGAACGTACAATGGACGAAAAATTGGCAAATGAATTGGTTGATGCTTGCAACCTAACAGGTGGCGCAGTTAAGAAGCGTGATGAAATGCACCGTACTGCAGAAGCAAACAAGGCATTTGCTCACTTCAAATGGTAATCAGGAGT
Organism: uncultured Clostridia bacterium; assembly: GCA_934747805.1. GTDB lineage: Bacteria > Bacillota > Clostridia > Christensenellales > UBA1242 > HGM11372. Next base: position 49,695 of record CAKVHC010000002.1, read on the forward strand.
ATATATGGAAAGACAAGTCCCACTCGAATTATGTAGAAATATCGGTATCATGGCTCACATCGATGCTGGTAAGACTACCACAACAGAGCGTATTTTGTATTACACAGGTAAAGTTCACAAGATTGGTGAAGTTCACGACGGTCAAGCTACTATGGACTGGATGGTTCAAGAGCAAGAACGTGGTATTACAATCACTTCTGCTTGTACTACTTGTAAGTGGAAAAACCACAAAATCAACATTATTGATACCCCAGGACACGTTGACTTTACAGTCGAAGTTGAACGCAGTTTGAAAGTTTTGGACGGCGCCGTTGCAGTTTTCTGCGCACGTAGTGGTGTTCAAGCACAATCCGAAACAGTTTGGCGTCAGGCTAACGAGTACAAAGTTCCTCGTATTTGCTATGTCAACAAAATGGATATGAACGACGCCAATTTCTTGCGTGCCGTTGACCAAATGAAAAAGAACCTTAAGGCTAACGCTGTACCTATTCAGTTGCCTATCGGTTCTGCTGACACTTTTGTTGGTATTGTTGACCTTATCAAGATGAATGCCATCTATTATATGGATGATATGGGCAATCAAGAAGAAATTCGTGAAATCCCTGACGACATGAAAGATTTGGCTAACCAATATCGTACAAATTTGATTGAAGCAATCGCTGAAACAGACGATGCTTTGATGGAAAAATATTTCAGTGGTGAAGAATTCACTGAAGAAGAAATCCGCACTGCATTGCGTAAGGCAACTATTGAATTGAAAATTAACCCTGTACTTTGCGGTACATCATTCAAAAACAAGGGCGTTAAGGAATTGTTGGACGCAGTAGTTTACTACATGCCATCTCCAATCGACATTCCTGCTATCCGTGGTTTCTTGCCAGGTCACGAAGAAGAGGGCTTGACAGAAGTCCGCAACAGCGACGACAAAGAGCCATTCTCAGCATTGGCATTCAAAGTCGCTACTGACCCATACGTTGGTCGTATCACTTATGTACGTGTTTACAGTGGTACACTCGTTGCTGGTTCATACGTTATGAATTCCAGCAAGAACAAGAAAGAAAGAATTGGACGTATTCTTCAAATGCATGCTAACCACCGTGAAGATATTGATGAATTGTTCGCTGGTGACATCGCAGCCGTTGTCGGCTTGAAAGATACTACTACTGGTAACACCCTTTGCGATGAAGAACACCCAGTAATTTTGGAATCTATGAAATTCCCTGAACCAGTTATCCGTGTTGCAATCGAACCAAAGAGCAAAGCAGCCCAAGAAAAGATGGCAATCGCACTTGGTAAGTTGGCAGAAGAAGACCCAACTTTCAAGCGCTACACTGACGAAGAAACTGGTCAAACAATTATCGCCGGAATGGGCGAGTTGCACTTGGAAATCATTGTTGACCGACTCTTGCGTGAATTTAACGTAGAAGCCAATGTCGGCAGACCACAAGTTGCTTACAAAGAAACAATCAAGAACCGTGCCGAAGCCGAAGGCAAGTACATCAAACAATCTGGTGGTAAAGGTCAATATGGTCATTGTAAGATTATTATCGAACCACTTGAAAGAGGCGAAGGTTACAAATTTGAAAACAAAATCGTTGGTGGTGCTATTCCTAAGGAATATATTCAACCAATTGACGACGGTATTCAAGAAGCCAAGAACAGCGGTATCGTAGCTGGCTATGAAACAATCGACTTCAAAGTTACTTTGGTCGATGGTTCATACCACGAAGTCGATTCAAGCGAAATGGCATTTAAGATTGCCGGCAGTTTGGCATTCAAAGACGGTTGCCAAAAGGCTGGTGCAGTATTGCTTGAACCTATGATGAAAGTTCAAGTTGACATTCCTGACGACTATCTAGGCGCAGTAATGGGCAACATCACTTCTCGTCGTGGCGTATTGCAAGGCACTGACACTATGGCTAGTGCAACTCGTGTTAACGCACTTGTTCCACTTTCAGAAATGTTCGGTTACGCAACTGACTTGCGTAGTGTAACTCAAGGTCGTGGCAACTATACTATGACTTTCTCACACTATCAAGAAGTTCCTAAGTCTATCGCTGAAAAAATCATCGGCGAAAGAGCAAAACGCAACTAATTTTTGACAAATTCTGTAATATAGCGAGCAAAGTTGTCTAATTTGGGCGGAAATAACTCGTCAAAATAATGGCAATTTTGCTTGACAATATTATAGAAAATGTATATAGTTTAATTATAAATTCTAGGAGGATTAATATTATGGCAAGAGCCAAGTTTGAAAGAACTAAGCCACACGTTAATATTGGTACTATTGGTCACGTTGACCACGGCAAAACTACTTTGACCGCTGCTATCACTAAGTACCTTTCATTGGCAGGTTTGGCAGAAAGCAGATCTTATGATCAAATCGACAATACCCCAGAAGAAAAAGCTCGTGGTATTACAATTAACACTTCACACGTTGAATACGAAACAGCAACACGTCACTACGCACACGTTGACTGCCCAGGACACGCAGACTATGTAAAGAACATGATTACTGGTGCTGCTCAAATGGACGGCGCAATCCTAGTAGTTGCTGCTACTGATGGTCCAATGCCTCAAACTCGTGAGCACATCGTGCTTGCTCGTCAGGTTGGCGTTCCATACATCGTAGTATTTATGAACAAATGTGACCAAGTTGACGACCCAGAGTTGTTGGATTTGGTTGAAATGGAAATCCGTGATTTGTTGAGCACTTATGGATTCCCTGGTGACACTACTCCAGTTATCCGTGGTAGCGCATTGTTGGCATTGAACTGCAACGACGCTAACGCTCCAGAAATGGCTTGCATCAAAGAATTGATGGATGCTGTTGACACTTACATCCAAGAACCACAACGTCCTACTGACCAACCATTCTTGATGCCAGTTGAAGAAGTTTACACTATCACTGGTCGTGGTACTGTTGCTACTGGTCGTGTTGAACGTGGCGTTTTGAAACTCGGTGAAGAAATCGAGTTGGTTGGTATCAAACCTACACGTAAAGTTGTAGTTACTGGTATCGAAATGTTCCGTAAATCTTTGGACGAAGCTCGTGCTGGTGATAACGCTGGTATCTTGCTCCGTGGTATTCAAAGAAACGAAATCGAACGTGGACAAGTTTTGGCTAAGACTGGTTCAATTCACCCACATACTAAGTTCAAAGCTCAAGTTTACGTTTTGAAGAAAGAAGAAGGTGGCCGTCATACTCCATTCTTTAATGGTTATCGTCCACAATTCTACTTCCGTACTACTGATATTACTGGTTCAATCAAATTGCCAGAAGGCGTTGACATGGTTATGCCTGGTGATAACATCACTATGGATGTTGAACTTATCAACCCAGTTGCAATTGAAAAAGGTCTCCGCTTCGCTATTCGTGAAGGTGGTAGAACTGTTGGTTCTGGTATCGTATCAGAAATCGAAGAATAATAAGCAAAAAAAGAAGTCGTTTGACTTCTTTTTTTTCATCTCTAAATGTTGGAATGTGTCGAAATTATGAGCTTTTGTTTTTTATCACACAAATCAGTTGACGACGGAGCAATTTTATTGGTATAAATAATTAAGTAGATAATAGTTCTACGAAAAAGGAGTAAGTTTATGAATAAAAGAGTATTATTGACCGCACTTTGCACGACGGCGTTGCTCGTTCCAGTGGCTGCAGGATTCGCAGGCTGCAAAAAGGACAATGGATTAAACATTAATGCCAAAGATGTTTATGCAATTTCAGCATCGGCCAGTGCTAATTATCTGAGTCATTTGGACGGCACAAAGTCAACGAAGAGCGTTGCAAGTTTGTCGCTGGAAGTGGCAACCACACGCCCATCAGCAATCACAGACGCCAATGTGACTGGTATGACAAATTGCTTGGCTATGTTTGATAACTTTATTCAAGGTGGCGGTGTCAATCAAACTACCAAGAAAAACGATGAAATGGGCGACCTAGGTGCTTATACATTCAAAATGACAATCACTACGCCAACAGGCAATGAGTCTATGACAATGTATTACAACGAAACTGAAACAAAGACTGAGCGTGAGATAGAAGACGAGAAAGAAGAAGTAGAAGTGTCTTCAAAACTTGTTGGTGTTTTGGTTTTTGGCGACAATCAGTATGATGTTACTGGCGAACGTGAATTTGAAAGCGAGGGCGATGAAACCGAAGCATCAATCGAATTTACGACCAAAAGTAAGGTTAATCCTTTAAACTACATTGTAGTATCTCAATCAGTTGAAAACGAAACCGGCGAAACCGAAATTGAATATGAATACAAAATCTATCGTAATGGCGAACTTGTTCAAAAGACCGAAACCGAAATCGAAAATGAAAACGACAAATTTGAACTTGAATTCAAATTCAAAAACGGTGCTACACTTGAAAAGACCGTTTATAAAATGTACAAGGGTTCTGCTGAAAACTCATTCGTTATAAAATATACAATAGACGGCAGTACAGACACTATAAATGTAGTAAAGAGTGCAACAGGTTACACTTTCACATACTCAAATGGCTACGTTGAAGAAATAAAGGCTTAATTAGTACTATTTTCCTTTGATTTTTCTAATATTTTTATTATAATAATGATAAGGAGTATAGTATGAAAAACAAAATTTGGATAAAAAGTCTTGTATTAGCATTATGTTTGATTATCCCAGCATTGTTTTTATCAGCATGCGGTAGCGACAACTCTTCTACTGGAGGAAACTCTTCTGGTGGCAACTCTTCTTCTGGAAACAACTACGCATGGGGCAAAACATTTACTTATCAAGGCACAACATTGAATGATTATGATTCATTCGGCGGTAATAACGGTACGCCAAGAGCACAACTGTTAAAAGAGGAATTTGACAAGGGCAATTTAGACTTGGAAAATATAAATTTGTTTGGCAATCCGCAAGATTTGTCGATTATTTACGAAAGCAAGTCAGCGGATGAATTCCTTGCTGATCTCACCAGCAGGATGGAGTCAAAATTGCTTACTTTGTGCAGGGATGTGACTATTGTTGTTGGCACAGAAGCCGAAAAGACAATCACAGTTAAAAACAAAACTTACACACTAGTTGAAGATGGAGAAGGCACAAATTTTTACAAATTGGTTGACGAAAATGCAGCCGATAGCTCAGTTCTATATCAAGGTATGATGTGCTCAATTTTAACGTCTGATGCCAGCGGCCAAGATCTAAAGTCTGGTCTTAATATATCTGTTTTTGATGGAGACATCGATGAAGTAATTATCAAGATTCCAACACTTACTAAAATTAATGATGGAACTGCTGAAACGGTTAATGACAGAAGTTTTATTTCAATCAGTTTAAAACCTTACTTTAATGAACTAGTCGGTTAATTGATTTTAAAAATGAGATTTGATTACAAAATCTCATTTTTTTTGTGGCATTTTGTCAGTTAATCGTTAGATTTTTAATTATTTTTACACATTATTAAAAATTTTGTTAAAAATCGATTGACAAATCAAAATAAATTATGCTAGCGTAAATTTGCTATGTCTATAATAAAATTTAATGGTGTATCGAAAGAATTCAAGATTTCTATTCGAGAAAAGGGTATTTTAGGGGCTATTAAGGGTTTATTTAAGAGAAAATACAAAATTGTAAAAGCTCTCAACAATGTGAGTTTTGAGATTGAAGAGGGCGACATTGTTGGCTATATCGGTCCGAACGGTGCTGGTAAGTCAACGACTATCAAGATTATGAGCGGAATTCTCACGCCAACAACAAGTCAAGAGTGCGTGATAGACGGTTATGTGCCGTGGAAAGACCGCAAAAATTATGTCCGCAATATTGGTGTAGTATTTGGGCAAAGGTCGCAATTATGGTGGGACGTGCCTGTCATTGAGAGTTTTGACTTGTTGAAGGACATTTACGGCATACCAGACGATGTGTACAAGCAGAATTTGGATTTGTTGACAGAGACACTTAATCTGAATGATCTTCTCATTCGACCATTGCGACAGTTGAGTTTGGGACAAAAAATGAAGTGCGAGCTTGCCGGTGCACTACTTCATAAACCAAAAATTCTATTCTTGGATGAGCCAACAATTGGTTTGGATGCTGTGACTAAACTTGCAGTGCGAGATTTTATTAAGTATATAAACAAGGTGTGGGGCACAACGGTTATTTTGACCACACACGATATGAATGATATTGAAGCTTTGACCAACAAAATTATATTGATTGGTCGTGGCGAAATATTGTACAATGGTAGTTTCAATGCAATAAAGGAAAAATATGGCTCGACAAAGACTATTCGAGTTGAGTTTTCCAACGCATATGACGACATCAGTCTTGACGGATACACAACCGTAAGTCACGACCGAAACACTGCCGTTCTGAAAAATAACGAAGGCACAACCTTCCATGCAAAAGATTTTATTGCCCAATTAAGTGAAAAATACAACGTCGTTGACTTTTCAATTGAACCAATTAGCGTTGACGAAGTGCTTGCTGAACTTTATAAAGACTATAATTTATAGAGGAGAAAATATGGGGTCATACATTGGTATTTTTAAAATGCAATTTAAGGGTGAATTGCAATATCGTGCTAAAGCACTGTCAGGTGTGGCAACTCAGTTCTTTTGGGGAATTATGTACATTTGCCTATATTCTGCCTTTATGAAGGACGGAATGGTGAATGGTTTCAACCTAACGCAAATGGCGTCTTACGTCTGGCTCGGTCAGGCGTTCTTTGCACTTAGATATTTTGGCATTGGTAAAAATGTCAGCAGTGAGATTATTTCAGGCGATGTTTGTTACAAATATGTCCGACCAATCAATATCTACAACCTTTGGTACGCAGAATATGCAGGCGAAAAATTGGCTGCCACACTGCTAAGATTTGCTCCAATTACATTAGTTGCATTCTGTCTGCCAAAAGGCTATGGACTTATGCTGCCAGTAAGTTTCACGGCATTTTTGTTATTTGTAATTTCACTAATATTAGGTCTTTTAATTTGCGTGGCGTTGTCAATGTTTGCCGTTAATTTAATATTTAAAACCATGATGCCAAAGGGCGCAACGCAAATCGTTTTAACAGTATGCGGATTGCTGGGTGGAATGTATATTCCTTTGCCACTTTTGCCACAAAGCGTGCAGAATGTCGTAAACTATTTGCCGTTTAGATTTGTGTCAGATCTGCCACTGAGAATATATATTGGCAGCATCTCTATAAAGCAATCACTCATATACATAAGCATTTCGTTAGCGTGGCTTGTTGTGCTTGTCGCAATAGGAAAATTGCTGATGCATCGCTCAATCAAAAAGACAATTATTCAGGGAGGTTAGAATGTATAGAAAGTATGTTGGAATGCAGATAAAATCTTCGTTTGAATACAGGCTTAATATTCTTTTGGTCGCCATTTCTCAGGTAGTAGTGAGTTGTGCTGAACTTCTCTCGGTCTACCTAATGTTTATGCAGTTTGAGAGTGTCGGCAGTTGGGGATTTTACGAGTCTGCTCTGATGTTCGGCATTGTGACAACAGTCTTTTCACTGGCGGAATGTTTCGCACGTGGTTATGACGAGTTTCCCAAATTGATTAAGCACGGTGATTTGGACAGAATGCTTGTGCGTCCTGTAAATATCCATAAACAAATCTTTGGCTCAAAAACTGAATTCAACAAACTGGGCAGATCCATTTTGGGCATAGTGGTGTGCATAATTTCATTAACACACCTAAATATTGCGTGGAATGTTTGGAAAGTGGCGGTCTTTGCCCTTACCTTCGTTTGTGGATTCTTTGTCATACTTGGTTTGTTTATGATCGGTGCTGGCATTAGCGTGTTTAGCGTGGAGAATTTGGAGTTTATTAACATTATAACCAATGGCAGTAAGGAAATTGCGTTCTATCCGCTGGATATATATAAAAAGTGGTTATCTCGAATTTTTACTTTTGTTATTCCTATCGCATGCTTCAACTATTTGCCAATAAATTTCATTTTGGGTAAGGGAAGTTTGTCGCCAGTGCTTTATGGATTGTCGCCATTACTGGGGATTGTATTTTTCATACCATGCTTGTTGTTTATGAATTGGAGTTTGACAAAATATAAAGGTACAGGAACGTAATAGTTGACTGACAAAATTTAATGAAAAAGTCCAAGCTTGTCTTGGACTTTTTGCGTTTTATGACTTATTTTGATGGAATGTAGAACATGAATAAAAATTAGTAGACAGTTAAAACTAAATATGCTATATTCAATGTAGTAAAGGAGAAAATTATGAAAAAGTTTTTTAGTTTTTTGTTGGCGATATGCTTTATCGTTCCGCTAGCTTTTGTATTGTCGGCGTGTGGCGATAATGAAGTCGTGGTCAACGTTGCAACAATTGAAGAGTTGTTGACTGCAGTCGATGGTGACAATGACGTTATCAAATTGACTGAAGACATGGAAGCAACTAGTGCTATTGTTGTGAAGCGCAAAGTTACATTCGACCTTAATGGCAAAACACTTACAGGCGACGGCGATTATGGTGTGATTTATGCACAGGAAAATGCTGACATCACAATCACTGGTAACGGCAAAATTGTTGCTAAGGAAAGTGCCGACCATTATGCAATGGTTATTTGGGCAAAGGATAACTCAAAAGTAAAGATTGAAAACGGCACATTTACACAGGCAATCACTGGTAAAGATACGCAATATGATATGATTTATATCACGGGTAGTGCTCAGTTGACAATCGAAGGCGGCAAATTTGACTGCCATACACCAAAATGGACGCTCAATATTCAAGACAAAGATGCTACAACTGCCAAATTTATCGTTAAAGGTGGAGAATTTAAATCTTACGATCCTGCTAATGTCACTACAGAACCAAAAGAATCAAACGTAACAAGTTTCTTGCCAAAGGGTTATAAATCCACCTACAACGAGACTACACAATATTACACAGTTAGTAAATAAAAAAAGCCGATTTCGGCTTTTTTTATTTTTTTCATAATTAATTAAAATAATTAATTAGTTTTTGGATGCTGTATTTTCAGTTTGAATTTGATTTTGTTGTGACTTGGCATAGTCTTGAGCTAGGCTAACGAAGTTGGCTCCAAGCAAGGTTTGACATGCCTTGTCCACGGTCATCTCGTGTGTGTGGTCGAGATAGTTTTGGAAGGTGGTTAGCATCTGCTCTTTTTCAGTTTTAGTAGAATTGTTGAATTTATCAATCCACCTGTCTGCAACGACTCTGCCGACGACGTATCTAAACATATGTGAACTGTTACTTTCAGACACCATTTTTTCAATACGGCTGGCAAGTTGTTTCCTGCCCGTGCGCATGTAATTGGTATAGAGTTTGTTAAGTGATTTTTCGCTCATATCTCCATTTAGGTCACGAATGATGTCGCTCTCTTCACGAACGACGTTGATGTCGTGTTGTAGACTGTTGCGTGCTCCTTGCTCGTAGTTTTGCATGTCTTCTTGTGTATAAATATTATTAGACAAGAGGTATTGATTAAATAGGGCTTCCACAATATGGCTTTCAATTTCACCAACACTTTGAGCGTCGGCTTTGAATCTAGTGTAGTCCTCAATTTCCTTTTTGCTTGCTCCACTACGTATGAGCTGGATGAGATGTTGGTGGTGCGAACTGAGAGCATGAGCGGTTTCGTGAGCCGTCGTTCGTAGGTCGTCTAGCGAGCCATGTATGTAAATGTCAAAATTTAAATGCATATTTGACCCATTTTGCCCAACACTACTTGATCGATGGTCACCTTTTGGAACTTGTATAAATTGTACATGGCTGTTGCCGTTTTCGTCAATGAAATAGGGGTGAGTCTTGTCCAAAATTTGTTTGGCTTCATCTGCTTTTTGTGGCATACACTTATCAAAAAAATCTTTCACTAAATCAGTCCATTTCTTCTCGTCGAATGGTAAATCTCGATCGTGTTTGCAAGGGCCGGTTTTCAAACTATCCTCGATAATTGCCAGTGATTGCAACTTGCTAATATCTCCATTCGTCGACGCAGTTAAAAAGTCTAAAAACTCTTTTGAATGTCTGCACTTGTCCGCAAAACGACGTGCAAATTCGGTGTCAAATTTTTTGCTTGGTACGAATATTGATTTAACTTTATCAATAATATTTGCCATTGTTTCATCCTTATACGCCCATTATACATTAGTTGGAGTGTTATGTCAACCTTAAAAATTTATAGTTTAATTTTGACCAATCTCAAATCTTTGCATAATTGTTTTGAATAGTTATCTCGATATGTTACAATTAAAATATTAAACATAAAGGAGAAACAAAATGCAAAATAAAGTTAAAATTTTTAATGAAAGTATGCAATGTCACAGGACGCCAATGCCTTGCTCTGCTAGATTGCTAGATATTGTTAGCGAATTGGGCGAATTAGGTAAGGAATATTTGAAGGCAACGAAATATGGCACACAACCAATGGAACTAACCGAAGACTTCATCTTGGAATTTGGCGATGTTTTATACTCCTTACTCAGTCTTGCCAATGAAATGAACATTGATGCGAATGACGCATTAGACAAAGTGATAACTAAATATCAAAATAGAATAAACAAAATGGTAACCTAGGAAGCGGTAGATAGTTAGTTGTTTCTATATTCAGGCTAAATTAACATATAATTGGATTAAAATAAAAAAAACAGGTTAAACCTATTTTTTAGCATCGTGGTGTCGAAGGCGGGACTTGTCTATGCGACGATAGTCGTATATTTCGGGTGGCGTCGAAGACGACGGGACCCCGAATACAAGGTGAAAGTCTCTTGATAGAGTAATATGAATAAAAAAAACAGGTGCAACCTGTTTAATTATAAATCTGGTGCCGAAGGTGGGACTTGAACCCACATGAAGTTGCCCTCGCAAGATTTTGAGTTATTTATATGGTGTTTTGTTTGGTGTTGTTTCTTACTGTTTTGCATTAGTTAAAGCCTTATAGAAGTCCTATAAATAAAGGGAGTTCCGCATATTGATTCGTTATTTTATGTTATATTGTGTTATATGATATTTAGTCGTTGTTTTTAAGAGTTTCTCAAAAAGAGAGGGGTGAGTGGATTTGAAGGCGAAGGCGGAATAGCCATTTATTATTTCGTTATGTGGGGCAAAGATAGAATAGTTTCACCATGGTGTGCAAAAAAAATTTGGTTTAAAATTTACACTAAGGTGGGGCAAACCATTGGATTTTTTACTGACAATATGCTAACATATAAAAACAATCACAAACAAAAAGATTAAACCGCTTAATATAAAAATCTATAAAAATTTGCAAAATATAGACAAGGTAACCAAACAGGGAATAAACCAAAACCACTTAAAATTACCCATTAGTGTGCAATATTTTGGGCTAATTTTACCAAATTTATAGTTCGCTGCACTCTGTTGGTGGCACAATTAGCTTTTGCAAGACGCAAAAACACAGCCCCAAAGCAGTTTTGTGATTTATAAAATATTTATAAAATGGATACAAACAAAAAAGTAAGAATGAGGTAAAATTAATGAAAAATTTTGATAAAAAAATAAATGCCGCCATAATAATTACCGTGATCCTCGTTTTTAGCTTTTTTGGTGTTGAAATAGTGAAATTTGGTACTAACTTAAATAATTCAGAATTCCAAAAAGTTGCAAACGTTCACAGTCTTTCGGTGAGAAATGAGGCAAAAACGACAACGCAAGTAAACCTTGGCGACTATATAATTCTTGGCAAATACAATGGTAAAGACATTGTATGGAGGTGTGTAAGTAATGATGAAAGTGGCACACTTATGCTTGCCGACAGTATAATAGATATTTTTCCGTATGACGCCATTACAAGCGACAATAATCGCTCAAAATCTCACAGTCGTGATTATAGACGTGACACCTACGGCTCTAACTATTGGAAGGATAGCAATATGCGTTCGTGGTTAAACTCTATCGCTGAAGTGGGCGAGGTAAAGTGGCTATGTGGTAATCCTCCAAAAGAGAACCATGTAGACGGCAACGCTTACGACCAGAAAGCGGGATTTTTGAATGATTTTTTAAGGGCGGAAATTGCCGCAATTAAAACCGTTACCCAGCGTTCGCTTGTGTCGCACCCAGAATATAAGCGAGGAATTTATGATGGAGATGGCCGTTCAGATTTAGAATTAAATGCAGATATTCAAAATGTTGCCAAAAACTATGATAGTGTTTATGGCGAAAACTCAACCGAAAAGGTTTTTTTGCTTGATGTTAAGCAAGTAAACACCGTTTGGAGAAACCTTGGTAGTTATTATGTTGGAAAAAATGAGCAAGGTGCAAATTGGCCATATTGGTTAAGAACTCCGGTAACCGATTGCAATCACGATATGCGGTATGTTCACAACAATGGAACAATAGGCAGAGAGTCGCCACAACGCAGTTATATTGGAGTTAGGCCTGCCTTTTATCTTGATACAGACTATTATGTGGCAACTTCTGGTAGCGGAACTAAAGCAAGTCCGTATATAGGCTCCGCTCCTAATAAAGTTGAGGCCGATTATACCGTTGCAGAGCCAAATGACGACCCAAACCAAGAGTGGGACATAAGCACAGACCAAAAACTTACGCTTGACCTTGGTCCATACTATTCTAGTGATGGCAAATACTCAAATCCAACAATTCCTGTATACACCATTCAAAAAACAAGAAGCGACACAGAAAATATGGTAATTGTTATTTGTGGCGAAGGATATACCAAAAGTCAACAACAAAAATTTATAAACGATGTAAAAAAAGTGTGGAGAGGTGCCATGCAATACGAACCCTATCGCAGTTTTGCTGATAGATTTAATGTGTATGCTCTTTGCACGGCGTCTGAGTCTAGTTTTGAAAACGGCGGAAGCACATTTTTTGATGTGGTTGTAGGTTCTAACAATTCTTCGTCTATATCAACCAATTTGGGAAATCGTTGGAAAAACCATATTTTTGAAAGGTGTATTGGTCCTACATTTATAGAGCAAATTCATGATTCACATATTCCTAACAACACAGACCACAACACAATGTATTGGAATGACGACGAGCAATATCCACCATATTATTATGTGCATAATTATATAAACCAGTTTGCCTTGCTGGTTAATACTAGTCGAAACTTTGGAGATGCATATAACAATTTAAAATTTGGTTTTCATTATTTTATAACTCCATCGGATAGTTATCGCGCCAAGCAAGCTTTTGCACATGAGCTTGGTCACGGGTTGCTAGGGCTTGGCGATGAATATATGACCAGTGCCAAACCAGAAACGGACTATACTTCGCTAAATGTGGCATATACTCCTAACCCAGAGCAAGTAAAGTGGAAAAAATTGCTAGGATTTAGAAAAACTTTTACTTGTAAAACAGCGGAAACTAATACTACTTACAATTCTAGTTATGAGTGTATTATGCGAGATACAAACTACCAGTTTTGTGAAGTTTGCAAATTGCAAGGGTACAAAAGATTATCTCAACTTGTAAGTGGCAAAAGCCTTTATGTTGCCGACCCCGAAGTAAAAAAATACACCGGTCAATATTCAGATTTGTCTGCCTTTGCAGATACTACATACAACGGATATGCAAACTTTGCAAGTTATCGCAATACGGTATTGCTTAGTGGTGTAGACAAAAACAAATTTAACAAAAATTTGGCTGGCGAAAAAATTGAACTCCGCACAATTGTTCAAAATCTGTCAGATAGTATAACCCGTTACATTACTATCAAAGTGTGGATAAAGCGGACAGACGGAAGTATAGCAACTACAACTGGCGGACAAAGGCTAGAAACCTCGCAAACATTTACCATTCCTATATGGGAAGAAAAAAGTAAGTTTTGGCCAAGGGGTGCTCTAGAATACAATGGCAGTGTTTTGGATTCAGGACTAGAAAATTGCTCAATAATTTACCAAATTCCGGCAGATGCCGACCTAAAAGAGGGCGATACTATTGCCTTTTTGATATCTGATGAAAATGGAAATGTTTTATCGCACGACAATATCGAAACGCAGTCGTACGCAAATGTTAATATAGAGTACAGGTTTGAAGACGGTAGTGAAATTCCTAATGTTTCAAAGGCCGTAATTCCTATGGCTGTTGGAAGCAATCTAAATTGGGAACCAGCTCAATCTTTTTATGGGAATACATTAAGTAGAGTAGAGGGGCTAAATCAAGTAGTAAGCGGTAGTGGTCAAACGGTAACATTCTATTATATCAAGCAAATCAACAACCATATTCATGATTGGGGAAAATGGGTAAGCAATAACAACGGTACGCACACCCGAACTTGCAAAACAGATAGTAGCCACACCCAAACAACCAATTGTTTTGGCGGAAAGGCAACATGCACAACAAAAGCGGTTTGTGAAGGTTGTAAAGAGGCATATGGAGAAATTGTTGCGCACAACATAACAAAATATGGTGGAAAAGATAGCACGGGGCATTGGGATACCTGCTCTACTTGTAATGGCAAGTTTAATTTTGAAGGGCATACCTACGACAGAGAATCTCCAGACGAAACCAACTCTGTAAAATGTACAAAGTGCGGATTGCTAATTGCACCTGCAAAACAAAGAAAAGGGCTTTCTGGCAAAGCGGTAGCGGGTATTATAATTGGCTCGGTAGCGGTTGTTGTACTGGGAGGATTTGTTATTTGGTTGCGGTTAAAAAAAAGCCGTTGTAGAGTTAAATAAAAAACAAAACGAACTTCTATTTTTTTGAAGTGAACCTTATAAAGTTATCTAACTTTTGGGTTTGCTTCTTTTTTCTTGGGTTCGTTTTGTTTTACTGAAAAGCACTTTTTGTGACACACGCCGCCACTTTGCTTAGTTTGAATGAATAAAAAGCCCAAACTAAACGCTTAATTAAAAGTATTCAGTTTAGACTCATGTTGGTGCCGAAGGTGGGACTTGTCTATGCGACGGTAGTCGTATATTTCGGGTGGCGTCGAAGACGACGGGGACCCGAATCTATCTAAATATAGTCGTATATTTCGGGTGGCAACGGAGTTGACGGGGACCCGAATACAAGGTGAAAGACCCTCGATATGCTAAGTAAAAATAAAAAAACAGGTTAAACCCATTTTTCCAGTGTTCGTGGTGCCGAAGGTGGGACTTGAACCCACATGAAGTTGCCCTCGCAAGATTTTGAGTCTTGTGCGTCTGCCATTTCGCCACTTCGGCATATATTGAATGCTTTTTTAATATATCACATTATGACGATATTTGCAAGTATTTTTTAGCAAATTTTTTCTGTGTAACAGTAGAATTTGGAAAATATCACTAAAAATGCTGGTTTTGTACAACTATGCGAACGAAAAAGTGTGTCAATTATTTTGCTAAAACAATATTTTATTGTATAATAAACAAGAATGAATATAATGTTGGACTATGCCAATAATTGTAAGGAGTATCAATGGTTAGCGAACAAAACAAACTTTTCAATTTAAATCACATCATAAATTGCAGTAAATCTGACATCATAAAACTGGTGAAGTCCAGCGAAAATTATCTCAAGAAACAGCTTATTGAAGTTACACGTGAAATATGTTCAAAGAATAGTGACATCAAGGTTGTGTGCATTGCAGGCCCATCGTGTGCTGGAAAAACGACCTTTATGCGAATGCTGTGCGAAAAAATGGTGACATTCGGTGCTGAGCCAATCATGGTTTCAACGGATAATTTCTATATTGACCGTGACAAAACGCCATTTTTGGAAGACGGCGTGACACGAGATTTTGAGTCGCTCCGAGCACTCAACTTGGAGCAGATGAATGAGTGCTTCCATGTTTTGCGTACACAACGCAAGTGCAAGTTCCCAATTTACGATTTCGTTTCCGGCAAAAACATACCTGACCAGATTCCGATGACTCTCACCAAAAATACTGTCATTGTAATGGAAGGCATACATGCACTCAACCCAGAGGTTATTAGTGCACTCGACTTCAAAAATGTGTACAAGATTTTTATCTCGCCGAACTCAAGTTTTGTGCTCAACAAAAAGACAGTAATAACTGGTGAACAATTACGCTTTATGCGCCGAATTACACGTGACAGAGTGGCTCGTGGATATTCACCTGAAAAAACCTATCTCACTTGGCCAAACGTGTTGGCGGCTGAACAGATCTACATCAATAAATACAAATACACTGCCAATGCTATAATCGACACTACGCACGCATACGAACTCGTTTTGTACAAATACTATCTCTACAAGACACTTGCTGAGATGAATTACAGTGCGGAAGCGTTGTATCTGCACTATATTTTGAAAGACATTAAAGGCTATAGCAAAAAGATTGTGCCAGACTTCTCTTTGATGTGGGAATTTATGGTAAACAAGGAGGACTAATGCGTAATATTCTCTTGATTGACGGCAACAACCTAATGTTTAGAGCGTATTATGCACTGCCACCACTTCGCTCGCTTTCTGGCAAGCTTTGTAATGCTGTCTATGGTTTTTGCAATATGCTGATCGGTGCGATCGACCAGCACAAACCAGACTACATTTTGGTTGCGTTTGACAAAGGCAAAAAGACTTTCCGTCATAAACTTTTTGCAGACTACAAGGCACAGCGTCATCCAACGCCTGAGGATTTGCTTGCACAGTTTCCTATCGTAAAGGAAATGCTGGAAACAATGGGCGTTAAGTATTACGACGACGACCGCTATGAAGCGGATGATATTTTGGGCTGTCTATCCACGCAAAATTGCAAAGACAACGTAATCATCATGTCAGGTGATAGGGACCTTTTGCAATTGGTGGACAAGTCTGTTTCATTGCAAATGAATAAAAAAGGCGACAGCGAATTCAACCTTATTACGCCCGAAAACATTGTGGAGAATTTCGGCGTCCGAGCCGACCAAGTAGTCGATTTAAAGGCTCTTATGGGCGACACCAGTGATAACATTCCGGGTGTGGCAGGCGTTGGCGAGAAAACGGCATTAAACTTAATCCATGAGTATAATGACCTTGACAACGTCTATGCTCATATCGACGAAATTAAGGGTAAACTACACGAAAAACTGCTTAACGGTGTAGACTCTGCCAAGTTGTCTAAAACCCTCGCAACCATTGACCGAAACTGCGATTTGCCATTCAGCATCACCGACTGCACATATACCTATCCATTTGGCAACGAGGTGAAAGCATTTTTCACTGAGTACAATTTCAACTCTTTGCTTTCTAGGAGCAAATTGTTTGCCTCCAATGCTGGTGTGGCTGTCGAAGAAAATCAAGATGACGTAGAAGTCGTGCCTGTGGAGACTAAAGATGATTTGAACGCAATGTTCGACCAAATTTACAACACCAAACAGGTGGCAATCTGTTATTTGGACAAGGTTTGGCATTTCTCATTTTCTAGATATTATGAATACACCATCAACTCGCTGGTTAGTGATAGCAACGATTTTGTTTTGGGACTAAAAAAACTGCTCGAAGACGGCGGCGTGGAAAAGATTTTGTTCGATGCAAAAGACTTTATGCATTTGCTTTCTGGTCAAGAAATTAACCACTTATTCGACCTCAGCATTGCCATATATTTGATTGAACAATCCGACCGCATTTTAAACGTAGTTGACGGACTAAAACTGATTAATATGAAAGCCAAATTCGTCGCCACAGATATGTTCATTTCTCACACCAAACTTATTGAAGAACTACAAAACCGTGACCAAAAAGAGCTGTATTACAACATTGAATTGCCGCTAGTAAAAGTGTTGTATGAAATGGAAGAACAGGGCTTCAAAGTGGACAAGTATGCGATGGCAGAACTTAATGATAAATACACGGCCGAACTGAAAGAGATTGAACAAAAAATTTATTCTCTAGTTGGTAATGAATTTAACATAAACTCGCCACAGCAGGTGAGCGACCTTTTGTTTAATCAGCTGCAGTTGAAATATCGTGGCAAAAAAAGTACAAGTGCAGACGTATTGGAAGCGATCAGTGACCAACATCCAGTGGTGAAAGAGATTTTACGCTATCGCAAGGTCAACAAATTGCTTAGCACTTACATTTCCGGCTTCTTGCCTTATCTCGACAGTCACGATAAAGTGCACACCACTTTCATGCAGTCAATCACCAGCACAGGCAGACTTGCCAGTCGTGCACCAAATTTGCAAAATATTCCAGTACGTGATGACGAAGGAAAAACACTTAGAAAACTTTTCGTCAGCAGCTTTGACAATGGCAAAATTGTTAGTGCGGACTATAACCAGATCGAACTACGCCTTATGGCGCATTTCAGCCAAGACCAACTTATGCTTGCCGACTTTAACGCAGGCCATGACATTCACTCCGCCACCGCAAGCAAGGTGTTTGGTGTGCCAATAGATCAGATCACACCTAAACAAAGACGTATAGCCAAGACGGTTAACTTCGGCATTATATATGGAATAAGCGAGTATGGTCTAGCCAAAACACTCGACATTAAGCCAAGCGAAGCCAAAGAATTTATCGCCAAATATTTTGAAACCTTCCCAGCAGTCAAAGAGTGTATGAACAATAGCGTAATTTCTGCTAAAGAGAAGGGCTATTCACTCACACTTTTCAATCGCCGTCGTTATATCCCTGAACTCAGTTCTTCCAGTCCACTTGTACGTAAGTTCGGTGAGCGTGTGGCTATCAACGCCCCATTACAGGGCACAGCCAGCGACATAATAAAAATTGCAATGCTCAAAGTGAGCAATGCAATTAAGGAAAGGGGCATTAACAGTCGACTGATATTGCAAATCCATGACGAACTTATCGTGGATTGCTGTCCAGGCGAAGAAGAAATTGTTAAACAAATTTTACAAGAAAATATGAACGACGTTGTAAAAATCAGCGTTCCATTAAAAGTCGAAGTTTCTATGGGCAAAAGTTGGTTTGATTGTAAATAGAGAAAAGAGCATATGCTCTTTTTTTTAGATGAAAGAACGATTTACACCAGGACAATTTGATGTGCAGTTGCCTGAATTTGAAGATGACGAATTGCCAGTGCGATATGCACCCAATGCCAACAGCAACAAAAGTAAAAAGTTGGTGTTGGTTGCCAGCTCGGTGTTGGTGGCTTGTGCGATAACTCCAATCAACAACACAATCAAAATATCTTGCGAAAATGTCATTTCTCCCTCCATAAAACAAAATAATTGGTTTTTCTTATATATTCCACAAAATATACTTTTGTGATAGTTTGGAAGAATCTCAAAAAGGTCTTATACTATAACTATGTTAAGTTTACAAGAGTACACGAAAGACCAAGCAGAAAGAGCCATTATTGAAGAGAATATGCCCAACGTGGAGAATGTAAAAAAGTTGTCAAACTACTTTTCCATTTTTGCCGATTGCACAAGGCTACGCATTCTAATTTTGCTATCAATCAGGCAAATGCAAGTGGGCGATATCGCCGAGTATTTAGGCATCAATCAAACAACCACTAGTCACCAACTCAAAATTCTCAAATTTAACAATGTAGTCGACTACATACGAGAGGGCAAGAACATAACATATTTTCTAAAAGACGACTTTTTTGTGAAAATGATGAACTATGTTGTAGACGAAGTTGCGTCTATAGCTATATAATAGTTTATGTCAAACATATTTTAAATAAATTTTAAATTTAAGGTCAATTTATTTGGCTTTTCTTTTATTTTATTGTAAAATAGAGTAAGCCTAGTTATGCGTGGAGGATATTGATGAATGCAAAAACGTTAAAGGACATTGACGTTGAGAATAAAAAAGTCCTATTAAGAGTAGATTTTAATGTACCATTCCAAGAAGGCAAGATTGTTGATGATAGTCGCATTGTTGCCGCACTTGACACTATAAAATATTTAATTGACCACAATGCGATTGTTATTATTTGTTCGCACTTGGGTCGTCCAGACGGTAAAAAGGACAAAAAATATAGCCTTGAACCTGTTGCCAATTACCTTGCAAAATTGTTGCAAAAGGACGTTCTGTTCGTCGAGGACATTTTCGGCAAAAATACCAAGCCGTTAATTGAGAACCTTGAACCAAAAGACGTTGTACTTTTGGAGAATGTGCGTTTCTATAAGCAAGAAGAGGAATGTGAAAAAGAGTTTAGCAAGAAACTTGCAAGTCTTGCCGACATTTATGTGAATGATGCGTTCGGCACTATGCATCGTAAACATGCCAGCACTTATGGTGTGGCTGAATATTTGCCTAGCGCAGTTGGTCTTTTGGTTGAGAAAGAACTGTCCGCCTTTGACAAACTTAACAACCCAGAACGCCCACTTGTTGCCATTTTGGGCGGCGCAAAGGTCAAAGACAAATTGCCTATTGTAGAGAACCTATTGAACATTGCCGACACCATTTTGATTGGCGGTGGAATGAGTTATACTTTTGTGAAAGCCATCGGTGGAGAAGTTGGCGATTCACTTGTTGATGAAACCAAAGTTGAACTGGCAGGCAAGATTTTGGAGAAAGCCAAGGAAAAAGGCGTGAATATCGTGCTGCCAATTGACAACGTCTGTGCCAACGCATTTAGAATCGACGCAGAGAAAAAGAGCTTTAACAGTGCATTCATTCCAATGGGCTATCAGGGTATGGACATTGGCAAAAAGACTATCAAGCTTTTCAAAAAATACATTCGCTCAGCCAAGACAATTGTATGGAATGGACCAATGGGAGTGTATGAGTTCCCACGCTTTGCAAAAGGAACAATCAAGATTGCTAAAGCCGTTGCCAAGAGCCGAGCATATAGCATAATCGGCGGCGGAGATAGTGCTGCCAGCATCAAATCTTTGAAACTAAACAAAAAAGTAGGACACATTTCAACTGGTGGCGGTGTTTCACTTCGACTTTTGGAAGGAAAGACTTTACCAGCCGTAGACATTATTTCTAGTCAAAACTAATGTTAAAAAAACGAAGGAGTTAAATATGACAAGTCGTAAAGGTGTTTTAGTTATTTTGGACGGCTATGGAGAAGCCGAAAAAACTGTCCGCAATCCAGCGTATGTGGCGTATACACCATTTTTGGACTATTTGAAAAGATATTGTCCAACCACATACATTCAGGCCAGCGGTGAAGCTGTTGGCGTCAAGCCGGGTCAAATGGGCAATAGTGAGATTGGGCACTTGAACATTGGCGGCGGACGTGTTGTAGAGCAAATAGGCGTTCGCATAACACGAGAACTTAACAACAACTATTTGTCCAAGAATAAGAAGTTCAATGCACTTATCAAGGACACCATTGATGGCAAGGGCGCAATGCATATTGTTGGGCTTTTGTCCGATATAGGCACGCATGCTGAGATTGCACATATGTACAAGTTGATTGATCATGCAGTCAAAATGAATGTGCCTCGTGTTTATCTGCACTTAATTACAGACGGCCGTGATGAAGCAACTGACGGCGGTCTGCAACACCTTATCGACCTTGAGAACTATATTGCTCCATACAAGAATGTAAAAATCGCCAGCATAGGTGGTAGATATTTTGGCATGGATCGTGATAGATACATTGACCGCACCCAGCTCGCATTCAACTCTATGTTTATGCCTAATCAAGACGTCAGCAAGGTGAGTGCAGAGGAATATCTAAAGGCAAATTATCAGGAAGGTGTGTCGGACGAATTTATTATTCCTGTTCGTCTTCTCAACGACAAGCAATTCAAGTCCTGTGCCAACGATATGGTCGTTTTCTATAACTTCCGTGCAGACCGTATGCGCCAGATTTGTCAAATGTGCATTGATACAATGCCAGAAAGCGTAAAATTGGTGTCTATGACACAATACAGTGAAGCAGAAGATTTCAAACATTTCTTCGTGCTATTCCCAGAACAACTTATCCACAACGGATTGACTGAATATCTGACAAACAACGGCCATAAGGTGCTGAAAGTGGCAGAAACAACCAAGTATGCTCACGTGACATATTTCTTCAACGGCGAAATCGAAAAGGCTTTTGACGGTGAAGACAGAGTGCTTATTCAAGGCAAAAATTTCAAAACGACTAATATTCCACCTTCAATGCGTACTAGAGAGATCACAAACGCAGTTATCAAAGGCATTAAGCGTGACGAATACGATTTGATTGTTGTTAACTATGCCAGCCCTGACATCATTGGGCATACAGCTGATTTGAAACGTTGTATCAAGGCACTTGAAATCTTAGATGCTAATTTGCAAAAATTGGTCGCAAAAGCAGCGAATGCAGGCTATTTCGTAGCTGTCACAGCCGATCATGGCAACATTGAATATGTGCGTGACGAACGCAACAAGCCTTTCCCAGCCCACACGACCAACCCAGTAATGTTCACAATCGTTGACCAAACAATGCCAGATATCAAAATGGCAACTGGCGGCAAATTGGCCGACGTTGCACCAACAATTTTGAAACTGATGGGCGAAAAGCCAAATCCTGACTTTACAGGCACGCCATTGTATAAATAAATTCAATCTTGACAACTGATAAATTGGTGATATAATGCGAGTATGATTAGTACTTTGTTTAATTATATCACCGATTTTATTCGTGGACTCACTAGTTTTCAGTATGTGTTCATTATTTGCGTGATTTTCATCGTGTGTTTGACATTTATAAAGAACTTTTTGAAAGCAAACAAGGGCGACACTGACAAAGTAAACAAATTGCCTTGCATATTAGGTGTCGCAATTTGTCTAATTGTTTTAGTGAGTATTTCGTCAATTAGATAGTGAATTGCTTGATTAATTTGTGAGATTGTGGTAAAATCTCATAGTAACATAAATAAAGCGTTGGGTGAACTTGTTTCACCATTATAGGAGATATATATGCTTAATTTTTTACTCGACCAACCAATCAGTGATTTTAGTGCGTGGTTTTTCCCAACCGCACGTATCATTTTAGTTGTGCTTATGAGTTTGTGTGCCATTGCTGTCATCGTTCTCACTTTCATGCAACTAGACAACAACAGCGATGTTGGTAACGTCATCACAGGCAACCGTGAGAGTTACTATTCTCAGAACAAAGGTAATAACAAACAAGGACGTTTAACCAAATGGATCATCATTTGTGGCATCATCATTGCAGTTAGCATCATTTTGTTCTTCTTGACCTATTTGGGCAACACAATTTAGACACTTAATAGTGTCTTTTTTATTTGCCAAAATTTGTGTGCTAGTGTAAAATGATTATATGAAAGAAGAAATACTAGACTATATTACATCAAATCAATTGTTATATTTGAGAAAAAAAGAACTGACCTCGCTTTTAAAGGCACGTTTTGAATTTGTAAACGTTGACAAAATTATCGACGAGTTGCTTGACAGTGGCGACTTATTTTTAGATGCCAGCAACAAAATCTGTTCAACCAAGAGCAAAGGTTATTTGAAAGGCAAAATCATTGGCAACGCAAAAGGTTTTGGTTTTTGCAAGGTGGACGGCGAAGAGCAGGACGTGTTTATCCCTGCCAGCAAACTTAATGGCGCTGTAAACAACGACTTTGTGTTGATAAAGATTGACTATCGTCCGCAGGACAATAATCCAGAGGGCTGTGTAATTAAGGTTTTGAAACGTGGCACTAACGAAGTGGTCGGCAGATTTGAACGCACGAAGAGTTGCGGCTATGTTTTCAGCGATGACACCAAGTTTAGTGCAGGCGTTTATATCGCCAAGCAAAACTTTAAAACTGCGCAAGACGGCGATCGTGTCGTTGCACGAATTATAGATTTTGGTGATGGCATGAACCGAAAAATTTGTGGCGAGATTGTTGAAGTGTTGGGCAGATACGATGACGAATCGGGTGAGGAAGATGCACTTATTAGGCAGTTCAAAGTACGCACCGAATTTGATCCAGCCACACTCGAAGAAGCCAAGCGAATTCGTTCGGTGGTCGTCGAAAAAGATTTTGCAGGCAGGGAAGACTTCCGTAACCTTAACATTTTTACAATCGACGGCAGTGATACACGTGATGTGGATGATGCCATAAGTGTTCGCAAGCTCAAAAAAGGCGTGTATCGTGTGGGTGTTCATATTGCTGACGTTAGCAACTATGTCAAGCCAGATAGTGCGTTGGATAAAGAAGCATTCGATCGTGGCACGAGCGTTTATTTCCCTGACCGTGTGTTGCCTATGCTCCCGGTCGAACTATCTAACGGAATTTGCTCGCTGAACGAAGGGGTTGACCGTTTGGCTTTGTCCGTGATTATGGATTTGGATGAAAACGCCAATTTGCTCTATAGTGACGTCTGCGAAAGCATCGTCAATATAAAAAAGCACCTTGTTTACGATGACGTATATTTAGCATTGCAAGGCGACCCCATACAAGTGGAAAAATTGCAATCCGTTTTGCCAGACCTAAAGATTTTGGCTGACTTAACACTCAAACTTGAACAAAAGCGTCACAATCGTGGAGCAATCGACTTAGACATGCCAGAAGCGTATATTGAAGTGGACGACAAGGGCGACGTGACCAACATCACCAAGCGACCTCGCACTCTCGCTCATCGCCTTATTGAAAGCTTTATGATTTTGGCTAATGAGACGGTTGCCAACAGATACTTTATTAAGAAGACGCCTTTTGTCTATCGTGTGCATGAGAAACCTGACCCAGCCAAGCTGAATAGATTTTTGAAATTTGCTGAGTTGCATGGTTATAACACTTTCAAAATTAACCCAGAAGAAGTTAAACCAATGGAGTTGCAAAAACTTTTGGAAAGCGTGAAGGACAATGTCGTGCGTGAGACGATGAGCAGTGTGTTGTTACGTAGTCTTGCCAAGGCACGATACGCACCAGAGTGCTTAGGTCACTATGGCATTGCTAGTACGTATTATTGTCACTTCACATCGCCAATTAGACGTTATCCAGACCTTGCAATTCATCGCATGATTAAGATGGATTTGCACGACAAAATTTCCAGCGAAAACAAACCTTATCTTGAAGAATTTGTCAAGCAAGCGAGCGAGCGTTCAAGTGATATGGAAGTGGTGGCAGACGATGCTGAGCGTGCCGTTGACGATTTGAAAAAATGTCAGTATATGAAGTCATTTGTCGGACAGAGTTTCCTTGCACGTGTTACAGGTGTTCAAGAGTTCGGCATATTTGTAATGCTAGACAATACGGTTGAAG
The DNA here is from genome assembly GCA_934747805.1 of uncultured Clostridia bacterium. Lineage (GTDB taxonomy): Bacteria > Bacillota > Clostridia > Christensenellales > UBA1242 > HGM11372. The sequence continues at coordinate 74,694 of CAKVHC010000002.1, forward strand.
GCTTGGTTCGACTTGAGGCCTTGCCTGACGACGATTACAGCTTTGACGACCTTGCCATAACGCTGAAAGGGAATAGTCATTCATACACTCTAGGCGATGAAGTAGAGGTGACACTTTTGTCATCGGATATCAAGGCTCGCAAGCTCAGCTTTGCAATCAAAGGCGTAGAGCCACGTCCACGTGAATTTGAAAGCCAAATTAAAAATGTAAATAAAATTAATAAAAAAAATAATAATTACAAAAATAATAAAAATGAAAAAATAAATAAAAATTTATCTAAAAAATCTAATAAATCTAATAAAAATAATGAGAAATTAAATAAATCAAATAAAAAATCTAATAAAAAAGATTCAAATAAAAAAAGAAAATAATTAAATAAACCTTTTTAGGTTTATTTTTTTACGTAAATAATTAAAAAATAAAATTAATTATTTTTATATATTGATTTTAAAAATAATATTTGCTATAATTAATGCGTTAGGAGTTTTTGTGGAAAACATTTGTCAGAACAAACGTGCATCATTTGATTACGAACTTTTGGACAGATATGAGGCTGGCGTTGTTTTGACTGGCGACGAGATTAAGTCGGTGCGTGCAGGTAGCATGTCATTGAATGACAGTTTTTGCCTTGTGCGTAATGGGCAAGTGATTTTGAAAAACGCATACATCAAGCCGTACACAAATGCTTACAGCGGATATCAAGGCAAGCACGATGCTCGTCAAGATAGAGTGTTGCTTTTGAATAAGTATGAGATTAAGCAAATCAAAAATGCGATCGAACAAAAAGCACTCACGATTGTACCTACACGTGCATATTTTGTGAAGCATCTTGTCAAAGTGGAAATTGCAGTCGCACGTGGTAAAAAACTTTTTAACAAGAAAGACAGCATCAAGGAAAAAGACATAGCTCGCTCAAGCCAGCGAGCATTGGCGGACATGGGGATGAAATAGTTTCGACAGTGTTGGTTAGGTTAGAATACGCATGTAGTAGTAGGCGCTACTATAAAAACCAAATCGTTTAATAAACGCAAACAATAATACTGTAGCTGTTGCTGCCTAGTCAGCCAGCCGTTGACCTACTTGCACCGAAAGGGTAGCCATCAACGTCATAATTTCGGTGAACGGATACGTTCCATTTCTCTAAAACGTGTCGGCACTCAGAGAATAGCTTGGCACAAGTCGTTAGCAGACTTCACCAAGTGAAATTGATTGCTAACTAAACATGTAGTGTATTCAGCAGATTCAATATTGGACATGGGTGCAACTCCCATCATCTCCACCACAATTTATAAAACTCACCAGAAGAATTTCTAGTGAGTTTTTTGCTAAATTTATTTACAAATATTTGTTGTATTGTGTTATAATCTATGTAAGGTAAACATCTATGGCTTCAAGCATTGATTACAAAGATTTTATTATGGAACAATTGGTCAATTTGCATCCTAAATGCAGGCCTATGATGGGCGAGTTCTTGGTATATGTCGACGGCATTTATTTTGGTGGCATTTTTGACAACAGATTTCTGGTAAAGGTCACTGACACAAATGGCGGGTTTAATCTTAAAAAGACATTGCCATACGAGAATGCAAAACCGATGTATTTGGTTGAAAATGTTGATGACAGAGAGTATTTGGAAGATTTAGTTTTGAAAACTATCATAGGTTTGAAATAATAGAAAAATATTTGAGCGGAGAAAATTATGTGAGCATTTAATTACGTTGGTTTGATAATAGTGTACTTATTAAGAATGGAATGTATTTAAGCTCGAGAGAATAAAAGTTTAAAATTGGAAACGTTTTATGATTAAAGAGATGATTGAAGGCAAATTTGAAGTTTTAAAATTTATGCAGCAGAACACTGATAATGCTTTGCTAAAAGAATGGAAATTTGCACTAAAAGATGATTGGGTGACGGTCTATCGCTCCGAGTTTGGCGGACAAGTTAGTTATGAGAATGATGGTGTCCTAACCTTGTCGTTTAATAAGTTTATGGACGAAGATTATTTTGAAGACACTAGAAACACAAGCTGCGAGGATTTAATGATAAAACTTAGATATGTAATGACTGTGTTGTCCAAGTTTTATTACAACAAGATTGACGAGCAAGAATATATTGAATTAGTTAGCATTTTAGATATTGCAAAATAAAAAGCCCGGATGGGCTCTTTTTTATTCAAACTTTACACCAATGAGATAGTCTAGCGAGCAAGTAAGGTTCTCTGCAATCAAAATTAAACGTGGCAGGGAGGGATTGTGTCCTTTTTGCCAATGACGATACGATGCCTCGCTACAATTAGTCTGTTTAGAGAGCTTCCAGTTAGAAGTATTATTCAATGCTAGCATCTCATTGTATCTTTTCATAAAATCAGTCATATCGTAGCCGACAATATTCACTTGTTTAAAATTGTCATCAATGCCAAACAAATAATCCAAAGTACAATGGAAATATTGTGCAATCTTCACAGAAATCTCTACAGACGGATAAATGCCACGAAAATATCTGCTAAACAAGGTAGCGGATACTCCACTCTCACGTCCAATTTGATTTATTGACTTATTTGTGTCTGTGATAAGGTCTTTCAAGATGTCAACAAAATTTTCCATTTATATCTCCCACAAAATTTCGACAAAACTAAACACCGTGTGACAAAACTAGTGTTATTATTCCATTTAATTTTATTTTGTTATATTGTATGATTGTTATGCGTGTACTATTTTGCTAGTATAAATGTGCACGCTAAGAAAGGAGAAAACGATATGAAAAAACTAAGTGAAAACAATTTCAGTGAAGTTCTGAGCAAAATATTAATTGCGAATTATGAAAACAAAGTGATTGCGACCTCCGATAAAATTTATGTGACGCTTGACGATAATTTGTCCTTAATAATTAAAATTTCCAAAATTGTTAGTTAAAAACAACAAAAACAGAAGAAAAAGTGTGCAAAAAGCTTTAAAAATGTAAAAATTTTAAAAAAAATTAAAAAAGAGTATTGAAAAATTTTGCATTCCGTGTATAATGATTGAGAACAAAACTCATTTTTAAGGAGAGTAGGGGAATGTTTTGGAATGCATTTGTTAATGTTTTGGCCATAATTGCTATTATTGTTGTTGCAGCTTTTGTGATGATTTTTGTTGGCGATTTGCTAATTAGCATTATTGACGGCAAGAGTGGCATTTTCTTTAAACGAAATAAAAAAGCGAAAGTTGAAGAATTGGAAGAAGAGGATAGATCCAATTTTGCAACACGTGAAGAACTAGAAAAATTGCAAGACTTGTATCGTAACAAGGAAAAGCAGACTGCTCCAGTTGCAATGGCTCAACCACAACCTGTTCAAAAAGATGTAACCGACGACTATCTAAATAACGCAGTTCCAGTGGATTACGATTTGGCAAAGAAAGAAGAAGAAATGATTAACGCCAAGAAGAACAGACTTTTGGTTCCAAAGGCGGAAGAAAAAGTTGAAGCCGGCATTAGTAAGGAAGAAGTTCTAGCACAGGTTAACAAAGTCGCTGATGACATTTTGTCAAATTACGAATCTGAAAAGACGAATAAAGAAAAGATTGAAGATTACTCAAAAGAGTTGGACAATTACAAGATTGAGAAATCTCTTGCAGAAGTAACAGACGAAGATTTGGATGAAAATGACGACGACGATGATGACGATGATGATGGTGAAATTTTGGAACCAGCTCCAGTGCCTGAAAAAGTCGTAGAAAAAGAAGTTGTTAAGGAAGTGTTGGTTGATAACCCTGAGATTGTTGAACAAAACAAGAAATTGCAAAAACAACTAGAAGAACTCCGCAACGCATTGCACGAAGCTAACACTCGTGCTGACGAACTTGAACAAGAACGTGAAGAAGAAAAAGAGGCTGGCCCAATGATTTACTCAACAGTAGAAGACTGCGAGGCACGTCTTGAAATTCTGGAAGAACGTTTGAGAGTGGCTAAGAAAGAACTCAAAATAAACGACAAAGAATTTAAGCCATTGTTCAAAGTTCGTAAGAATCTCAATAAATACAAAGAAAAACTTCGTCGTAAAGAAGTCAGCGTAGCTCGTCAAAAGGTCGTTTTGTATGGTGTCAACAACTATGTCGACATTGACAAAGACCGTGCAGAGAAGTTGGCTAACGACATCGAATTGCTTGACGGTCTCCGTTTAAGCGTTCAAGATTGTGAAAACGTGGTTGAAGCAAGCAAAGACCGTTATCCAATTTTGGAACAAACAAATCGCTTGTTGAAAACTAACATAGCTGATTTGGAACATGATATCGAAACTACAACACAAGTTCTGGAAGCTTTGAAAGCTGATGCTTTGGTTGACCTAGACGACAATGGCGTTGACGACCGAGCAGAAGGCGATGGCGACGACAAAAACAATAAATAAAAATAAGCACTAATTTAGTGCTTTTTTTATTCAAATATGCTAAAATAAATCGTATGACAAGAAAAATTAAGGAAAATAAAGGAAAAAAGATTGCCACAATAGTAACATTTTCCATACTGCTCATAATTTTTACGGCAGTATTATGTTTTTCTTCTTTAATTGAACAAGGTGTCAGAAAACTCTTGTTTAGACATAACGTCTTGGAGGACAATGCCAGTTTGCGTGTCCATTTCATAGATGTAGGACAGGGCGACTGCATTGCAATCAACTTGCCAGACGGCAAAATTATGCTGATAGATGCAGGCTCAAATGATTATTCAAAACAGGTCAACGACTATTTGCTATCTAATGTTGTTAATCATCGAGCCAGCAAGAAGCTGGACTATGTTGTTCTGACTCACAGCGATGCAGATCATATTGGTGGCATGAGCAAGATTCTGACATCATTTAAGATAGGCACTGTATTCCGTCCAGCAATTGCTAGCACAGTGGACGATGACTATGGCGTGGCAAGTTGTTCTTCGTCAAGCGAGACGTATGCAAGCGTAATTACTAGAGTCAAACAGTTGAAATCCAATGGCACGAATGTCGTCACAAGCACACGTGGGCTTGAGATTGAAGGCTCAGGATATACTATCCAATTTTTGTCACCATTTACTGATACTTACATAACAACCAACGAGTATTCACCTTATATATTGTTAACTTGCTTTGGTAAGTCATTTCTATTCACAGGTGATGCAACTAAAGAAAACGAAACCGAATTAATGACGTATGAGTCAAGTTTAAGTGTCGATGTTCTGAAAGTGGCTCACCACGGCTCAAGTACATCCACATCAAGAGAGTTTATGGCATATCTGAGTCCTGAATATGCTGTTATTTCAGTCGGCAAAGACAACTCATTCGGGCATCCGACTAGTGAAACGCTGGCAAATATCCGTTCGGTTGTGGATAGCGAAAACATTTTGCTAACAAGCGTACTAAACAATATTAGTTTCGTAATTGGCGATGGATACGAGTTCTCATATTTGACTGGTACGATTTACACCACCATTAATGTTAGTTCTGAATTAATTATTATGATTGCCGTTGGCGTTGATGCAATTTGTGGTAGTATTATTATAATTACTTGTGTTCGACAAAAGGCGACAAAAAATGGTCGTAAGAAAAGTTGATTAATGTATATAACTTTGTTAAAATTGGTAATTGTTTGTAAAATTCAAAAAACAATTACTCCCATTTAGGAGGTAAATTTGGATAGAAACGTACTTATAATTGGACTGGCAGAATTCAATGTGAAAAACATTGCAATGAAGTTGGCAGAGAAGCTAAATCGTATGTATATGGACGTTGATGAACTGATCGAATATCAACTCGTAAACAAACAAGGGCTTAAAAAAGTTGGTCGTGAATATTTTGAAAAAATACAAAAAGGATGCATTCGTCAAGCGTGTGAATGTGTGAATACTGTGGCCACAATTTCTACGGATTTGTATTTATTTGGCGAATATGCCGAAATTTTGTCCAAATTTTATGTTATTTTTGTCAATTTTACAAAAAATGATTATTTATTCACCATAGAAAGTTATCCAAAAGAAAGACAATTAGAATTAAAAAATAGAGTAGTTGTGTTTGATGAAATATGCGCACAAATGACTAAACGTGCAAATTTATCTATAAACTATTCAACAGACGACGAAGTGGTGGATAAAATATTGATTAAACTTTGTAAATAATTATGATGGAAAAACAAAAGATATTAGATCAATTACAATTATTGGCACTCGGTCGTGCTGAAATGATGAACGAAAATGAATTGGACGTAGCAGAGTTAAATGCTCTCTATGTTTTGTTTAGGTGGCATTTTAAATCGAGTTGCAACGCTAATCAATGGTTCAGTAGGGACAGACTATTAATGCCGAACGTGGACAACACCAGTTTGGCAATCGCTCTGTACACCTTCGGCTTTTTAAATTATGATAGTGCATATCTTCCGCTTTCGCCGTCGACGCTGAAAAATTGTGTAGACTTTATCAACGAGTCGCAGTCTGGTCGTGAGATGTTAGGGAATGCTATTGGAATGGCTATTGCGGAAACAGTCTTTGATGAAAAGTTTAGTGCTAAAGAGTTGCCCATTTGCAGCCACAAAACTTTTGCAATGTTAAACGACGACATTATCGACGAAAAGGCGTTAAAGGTGAGCGAATATGCTGTGAGTTTAGCGTTGGACAAACTCACGGTAATCTGCACAACAAAAGACTTTCATTTATATAGAAAGTTTTGCGATATGGGGTGGGACACCCATCGTGTTGACGACGTGACGGACATAAATGTGCTGAAAGAAAGTTTTGATATGTCTGTGCAAAATAATTTGAAACCTTCAATTATTTTTGTAAAAACTAGCAAAATTCCAGTAAAATTCAAGCGAAATTTGCAACACGAATTAAAAATCGATAAAAACAGTTTGTTGTTGGACGATTTTAATTTAGTCATAGATAAATTCAGAGCCATATTTAATAATGAATATATCAAGAGCAAAATCCAATTAATAGATTATTCTCATGTGCTTCCTAGTTCGGCGAAAGAGTTGAAAATGGTTCAGTCGGGCAAGCTGCTAAACTTCGACACAAGCTTTTATGATTATGACATATCTACATATGAATGTTTCGTTGTTTTCCTCAATGAATATCTGTCAAAAAATCGAGCATCAATAGTTGTATCTAATGAAAAAGACCAACTTAAACTCGATGCCTCAAATGATTATTTTGGCGCAACGACTAGATATGGCACAAAGTTGATTATCAACGAGCCATTCGACATAATTAATTCAATTGCAAATGGTCTAGCAATGCATCAGCATATGACCACATTTGTAATCACCAACACGAGCGAGCTTGATTGTGCTAGTTTGAGAGTTACTGCCAGTCAGCATTTGGGTGTAAAATATTTGGTTTTGGATGACAGCATTCTGACTGGTGGCAAACGTCATTCTGTAGAAGGGTATCTCAATATTTCTAGACAAAAACGCATGCCTACGAGCGCAGTTTTCAAACCTTGCGATTCAGCAGAAATGTATATGTGCTTTGACCATATTTTGCGTTGGCAAGGCGTGGGCTTGATGTTCGTTACTAATGGTCAGTTGAAATGCATTAATAAATCAACTTTCAGGGTAAACTGGGGCGCATATTTTATGCAAAACAATGTAAAAAATAGGGACGGAATTATTTACAGTTCTGGGTTAGAAATGCGTAACAGTTTGCGAGCTAGGAAACGTCTGATTAAGTATGGTCTAAACTTCTTAACAGTTAGTGTTCCGTGCGTCGAAGTATTTAAAAAACAGCCAGCACACTATTGTTCTCAATTAAAGCCAAATGATAATGATATCGTGCTAATAGTGGATAGCTTGGCAAACAAGAATTCGAATGTTTTTTACGGCAAGAATACCACATTAATTACAGTTGAAGAGAACGATGATATCAACTCAGCAAAGCAAAAATTTTCTATAGACAGCATAGTTAAAACTGTCATTGAACTGTGTAAAAACAAAGATAAAAAAACGGAATAATTAATCAAAAAAAACAAAATAAAAAAGCGACATTATCGTCGCTTTTTATTTGAGTGGTTTTTCGCCACATGTGAAGTATTTACTTCACATTATTAATTTGTGAAAAAAAATTAAAAATATTCATAAAATATACTAAAATTTAATAAAAAATGCGTTTTTTCACGCATTTTTTATAGGATTTATAAAAATATTAAGCGATTTATTAAATTATTTTTTATTAAATTCTAATAAATTATTTAATTTTTTAATAATTATTTTATTTAATAAATTTTTTATAATTTTCACGTCTAGCAAAGGCATCTTGTTCACACATTTTTTGCAAGATTTCCGCTTGTTCAGGTTCGGCACGCTTTAGTGCTGAAAAACGGTTCTCGGTTTGTAAAAATTCTTGCATCGTAATGGTTGGATCTGGTGAGTCAATTTGCATTTTATGTTCGCTTCTTGGATCATATCTAAACAAGGTTAAATAGCCTGAAGAAACTGCGAGCTTTTGATGTAAGTTTGCGTTCTGCATATCGATGCCGTGATTGATGCAAGGAGCATATGCGAATATGATGCTTGGGCCGTCGAAACTCTCTGCTTCGACAAATGCACGCATCAATTGATTTGGATCTGCACCAAGACAAACATTTGCCACATAGACGTCGCCATAACTCATGGCAATCATAGGCAAATCTTTTTTCTTAGTTTGCTTGCCATCTGCGCTAAATTTTGCCATTGCACCACGTGGAGTAGATTTGCTCGTCTGACCACCAGTGTTGCTGTAAACTTCTGTGTCAAGTACTAAGATATTTACGTTCTCGCCTGATGCTAAAACGTGGTCAAGTCCGCCAAAGCCAATGTCGTAAGCCCAGCCGTCGCCGCCGATTATCCAAATGCTTGGTTTAACCATGAGGTTGGAACTTTGTATCCATTTTTCTTTTGGACCCAGTTTCAATTCCTGAAGCTGTTCATAACACTTTTCGCTAATGCCAGCATCTTCGCTATTGGCAACGAATTTGTCTACAATATTTTTCACTTCAGGTGAAAGAGAAGTTTCGTTCTTAAGTCGATCGATAAAGCACTTCCTTGCGTTCTTGCGACCTAGAGCTATTCCGAGCCCGTATTCAGCGTTGTCTTCAAACAAACTGTTTGCCCATGCCGGTCCTCGTCCTTGTTCGTCCTTTGCATATGGGCAGCTAGGGAATGACGCAGAGTAAATGCTGCTGCAGCCTGTTGCGTTGGCAACAATCATTCGGTTGCCGAATAGTTGGCTCACAAGTTTGATGTATGGAGTTTCGCCACATCCGGCACACGCACCGCTAAACTCGAAATAACTCTTTTCAAATTGACTGCCTTTCACACTAGTGCGGTCATAAGGATTGGCTGATTTGATTTTGTTAAAGCTATTGTATTTTTCGAGTTCGCTATTTACACATTCAACATAAGGACGCATTTGCAGTGCTTTTTGTTTGGCTGGGCAGACCTGTGCACACAGTCCACAGCCTGTGCAGTCAAGCGGACTGACTTGCAAAACGAATTTTCCGTCAGCGCCGAACGCATTTCTTTGTGCCAAACAACTGTCAATTTCTTCACCATTTTTCACAAACTTTGGTCTAATGGCAGAATGTGGACAAACAAATGAACAGCGATTGCACTGAATGCAGTTTTCACTAATCCAACAAGGCAATTTGTCTGCAATGCCTCGTTTTTCCAGTTTCGCCGTGTCAGTTGGCATGCTGCCATCCGCATTGAATGTTGAAACCTTGATTTTGTTTCCCTGACAACTAGCGATTGGCTGCATAATGTCTGTGTAGAATGCCGATTTTCCTTTAGTTTTTTGAGTAGTGGCGTATTCAACCTTGTCATAATCCACTTTTTGCAGTAGTCCACGAGCTTTTTCCAGTGCAGAAATGTTGATATTCACCACATCCGAGCCTTTCTTGGCCAATGTTTTCATGATAGAGTTCTTCAACTCGAGCAGTGCAATCTTGGAGTCAAATTTTCCATTTAGGGCAAAGAACCCTGCAAGCATTATGTTGTTGATTTTGTTGTTCAATCCACATTCGTGGGCGAGTGTGGTGGCATCAAGCGTGTAGAAATGCACATTTTTTGCCCTTAATGACTCAATTAATTCACGGCTGATAGGTGACTTTGGTGGCATATTTGCCAGAATTACACCACCGTCCTTAATATACTCGCCATATGGGAACTTGTTTACAAATGCGGAGTTGTTTATCATTAAGAAGTCCACTTTCGCCGAGTTGAAGCTGTCTATAATAGGTTGGTCGTCTAGACGAATATGGCTAGTTGTCATACTGCCAGATTTTTTGCTGTCGTATTCAAAATAGCCTTGCGAGTATTTGCCAGTGATTTTTGACAAAATCTTGCCCAACGTTTTAGAAGCCGACACGCTGCCGTCACTGCCGATGCCATAAATTCGTACGCAATATTGGCTGTCATCCGCCTGATAAGAGTTTTCAACCTCAAGCGAGTTGCCACTCAAGTCGTCATCAATGCCCACGCTGAAACGTATTTTGCCGTCCTTGCGCATATTATCATATACGGCATTTGCCATATTCACGTCGAATTCTTTGCCACCCAGTCCATAGACACCGGCAAACAACTTGGCTTTGATGCCCTGATTGTGACATGCATTCAAAACGGCGTTATACAGGCTGTCAGCATTAACGAAATCGGCATTTCGATCGAGAATAGTTATGTTTTTCACTGTCTTAGGCAAGATTTCAGCCAAGCGTTTTTCATCAAACGGAGCGAACAATCTAATTTGCACAACACCGCATTTTTCACGTTTTTTGCAGGCAAGCACGCAGCTAGACGTAGACGAGCCAAGCGTTACAATTACGTTTTCGGCCTTAGGGTCGCCAACATAATCGAGAGTATGATAGCTCTTGCCAGTCAACTCATTAATTTTTTCCAATGCGGAATTAAAGTTTTCTATAACATTATTATAGGCAGGCGCACTTGCCATGCGGTTTTGGAAAAACACATCAGGGTTCTGAGCTGTGCCTTTGCAAATAGGTTTGATAGGATTCAAGCCTTCGCTTCGGAATGCATCCACAAGTGACATCGGCAACGCCGACTTGATTTCTTCTGGTGTGAATTGGTCAATGGTGTTGAGTTCGTGGCTCGTTCTAAAACCGTCAAAGAAAACTACGAATGGCAGACGACTATTGAGTGCACAGATTTGCGTCGCAAGTGCCAGGTCGTTTACTTCTTGCACACTGTCACAGACGACAAAGTTGTATCCAGTCTTTAGGCAGGCGTAAATGTCACCGTGATCGCAAAAAATGTTGAGCGCATGCGTTGCCACACTGCGAGAAGCCACGTACATAACATTAGGCAAATGCTCACCTGCGATTTTGTACATATTAGGAATCATCAATAGCAGCCCTTGACTAGACGTGAATGTGGTGGCGAGCTGTCCGCTGGTGAGAGCCCCATGCATTGCTCCGCTAGCGCCAGCTTCACTCTGCATTTCGGTGATAGTCATAGTGTTGCCGAATGCGTTGGGCACCTTTTCGCTGCGCATCAAGTCGCAACTCTCACTCATGCTACTGCTAGGAGTAATAGGGTATATAAATGCACTATCGTTGCATTGATAAGCGATATGCGATGCGGCAGTATTGCCGTCAACTGTGATTCTTTTCATAAACATTCCTTTATATGTAGATTTACAAATAAGTGTATATATATTGGCTCAAAAAGTCAAATGTTACAATCGCTTTGCAAACTTTTTTTGTTATGTTATAATAAGGTATGAGATATTTACTACAGTTGGCCTACAAAGGCACAAATTTTAGCGGTTATCAACGTCAACCAGACAAACGCACCGTTCAGGGTGTGCTGGAAGATGCGATTAATAAGGTTTTTGGTGAAGAAATAGTCAGTTTTGCTTCTGGCAGAACGGATGCAGGCGTGCACGCTCTGGGACAAATGGTGCATTTCGATAGCGACAAGTTAATCGATTTTTCCAGTCTTAAATATTCGCTCAATTCCCTTTTGCCGGACGATGTTAGGGTGGTAAAGATTATTGACGGCGGTCAATTGCATGCTCGCTATTCCGCCAAGCATAAACGTTATGGCTACACCTTTTATGTGGACGATTGCGAACGTGTCATGCTCGTCGACCGTGCGTATTTTGTCTATGGTGACTTGAACGTGCGTTTGATGAGGCGTGCGTGTAGGCTTTTCAAGGGCGAGCATGATTTCAAGTCCTTTCAGGCCACAGGCAGCACGGCAAAAACGACCGTGCGCACAATCTACGATTGCCGAATTGTGTATGACCGAATGAATGACACCTATCGCATCGAGGTGGAAGGCAATGGCTTTCTATATAAAATGGTGCGTTTTATCGCAGGTAGCCTTATCAAAGTGGGCAAAGGCAAACTCTCACTTGAACAACTGAAAGACGCTCTTGACGGCGGAGACCTGCCAAAAAACATTGTCCTGCCATCCCATGCACTCACTCTTTTAAACGTAAAATACGACTAACACGGCAACTCTCGCCGTGTTTTTTGTTAAACTGAAATGCATTAATGACGGATAAAACGACAAATTGCTCCAAAATAAACAATTTGGTCAGATTTCGATACTTATTGGGTAATTGATGAGAAAATAAACAATGGTTATCCAATGTTGAAAAAAAATTATTCAAGTCGCCAAAGTAACAGGCTTTTAAGGAAAAGCTAGTGCATATCACCCATACCTTGTTAAAACGCACCAAGACTTATTGGGTGTAGTTGGCAGAGTGCTGGCAGACGGATATTTGCGAGACTGCAACCTTAGCGGAAGCATAATCGGCGTGCTTAACACCAAAGCGACCAATGAGTGCAGCGGCGTAGTGGGTAAGTAAGAAATAAATGGTGCGATTGACTGCACAACTACCTACACCGAACTTAAATATGCCAAGATTGGTGGCACTACTGAATCACCAACTTATACATACTATCTGTACGATTGGACATACATCACAACCACTTTGTACAACAAAAAGGTGCAGGCGTAAATATCGTTTTCCATTGTGTGCGGTCAGCGTTTTCAAAGGCTAAGATGCGACAATTAAACGTGTGAAAACTATAATATCGTAGCGCATAAAAAATGCAAAATTGCGACACATTTTCAAAAAATACGCTTGACACACGGACGGATTTATTATATAATAACAAACGAATTGATAATCTTAGTTTAGGTATCCACACGCTTAAAGGGGGATTTAGGTTCAAATTTTTAGGGAGAAAAATATGAATACTATTTCAGCAAACAAATCGACCGTCAACAAGAAATGGTACATCATTGATGCTAATGGCAAAGTTTTGGGCCGTGTTGCAAGCGAAGCAGCAGCTATTCTTCGTGGCAAGCACAAAACCAACTTCACACCAAACGTGGATTGTGGCGACTATGTCATCATCATTAATAGTGACAAAGCTGTTTTGACTGGCGATAAACTTACACAGAAAAATTTTAAAACATATTCAGGATATGTAGGCGGACTTAAACTTACTCCATATAAGACAATGATGGCAGAGAAATCTGACGTTGCAATGTTGAGAGCAGTTAGAGGAATGCTTCCAAAGAACTCACTTGGACGTAAAATGTTGACACACTGTCACGTTTACAAAGACGAAAAGCACGACCAAGAAGCACAAAAACCAGAAGTATGGACATTGAAGGGGGATAAATAATCATGTCAGAAGAAATTAAGACTGTTGAAACTAGTGAAGAACTAGTTGAAAAGAAAGCCCCTGCAAAGCGTACACGCAAGACTGCAGTTAAGGCTGAAGCAGAAGTTGCTGCTACTGAAACTGTAGAAGTTGCACCAAAGGCTAAGAAAGCCCCTGTAAAGAAAACTACTAGCAAGAAAGTGGCTACAAACAAAGAACAAGTTTTCTGCGCAACTGGTAAACGTAAACGTTCAATCGCAAGAGTGCGTTTGACTGTCGGCACTGGCAAGATTACAATCAATGGCAGAGATATTGAAGAATATTTGCCACTTGCCACTCTTCGTATCGTCGCTCGTCAACCATTGACATTGACTGGCACTGACAAGAGTGTTGACGTTGAAGCCAACATCGTTGGTGGCGGTTTCACAGGTCAAGCAGGCGCATTGCGTCACGGCATTACACGTGCTTTGATGCTTTACAACCCAACTTTGAGAACTGAACTTAAGAAAGCAGGCTTCGTAACTCGTGATGCTCGCATTAAGGAACGTAAGAAGTACGGTTTGAAGAAAGCTCGTAAAGCTCCACAATTCAGCAAACGTTAATATGAACAAAAAAGAGTGTATTCTTACACTCTTTTTTTTGTCATAATTTACACTCGTTTTATAGTATTATACGCAATCGAATCTTTATCCGATAATTAAATAACTGTCCGTCTACTTTTTAATAGACATTACTTTGCCTGTGGATGCACTAATCAATACACCATAAGTTTGGTCTTTGCACGCAAACCCTATATACCAATAATATTCACTCTGTTCACTAGAAAAGTCTTTCCAAATTTTAATGTACACTTCACCGCATAGTTCACCCTTTGAAATATGTGAGTCAAACTGGTTTTTCAGTGCGTTGTATGCAATTTTGATTGCTTCGCTTTGGTTTGTGGCAAAGTCTTTTGACACGCACACAAGATTGGCTTGTGCTTCAAAGTGGTCTTTGAACACTCGTACGCTAACAGTGGCAGTTTGTGGCACGTATATTTCTAGGTCGACAACATAGCCTGTTGAATAATCACTCTTCTCTATGTCGCCCTCGTACTCAATGTTGTCCACCACAACGAAATAGTGTAGGGAAGTGTACGGAAGCGATTTGGCTGGCTCAAAACTAAACAGTGCAAAGTCGACCAATTTTTCCACCACCCCGTCTGTCTGATATGGGTCTTCACGTCTGCCAGAAACAAGGGTGAAAAGGTTGTCCTTATCCTGACTGACGAAATATGAGTCACGGCTCTCCACAATATTTTTTTGCAATATCTTTAAGTTATCTTGTCCGCATCCACCTAGCATAAGTACCAGTGCGAGCATTGGTAATAAAAAAAACTTTTTCATAAAAACCTCATTGTATTTTATGAAAAAGTCAGTTTTAATAGAACACTATTTGTCTAACAAATCGTTACGCTTTTGATAATGTCCACCATTGAAACGAGTGGTGATAAACGTTGCCGTTCTAATCTCAGCAGCAGTTTTGCCAGTCTGTCTTGCACCCAAGCATAGAACATTGGCATCGTTGTGCATACGTGCAGATTTCACAGTCTTAGTGTTGTCACCCAACACGGCACGAATGCCTTTAAATCTGTTGGCTTGCATTGTCATTCCGACACCAGAGCCGCATACTAATATCCCTCGATTTTCCTTGTCCTGCAACACCTTTTTACACAAAAGTTTGGCATAAGTGTTGTAGTCGTCGTCGCTGACGAAATCTTTTGCACCCACATCGATGGCAGAGATGCCAAACTTAGCGAGATATTTCACCAAACTATCTTTTAATTTCAGACCATTGTGGTCGCACCCAATGTAAACTTTCATTGATTTCTCCTTACTTTATTATGCCGTTTTTCAAAACAAAAAGTCAACTAATTTTTAATATGCGAAAAAAACAATTTATTTTTTCTTTTAGATATGCTATAATCTACGTATGAAACAGAAACTGACAAAGCGTTGCCCAAGATGCAACACCGAATTACCCATTGGCGTGAGTGTGTGCTATGACTGTGGTCTTAATTTTGACAAATTTAAAAATGCGACTAATGCCGAAGCAAAAAAAGCAATGCGAGCTGGTGAAAAAGACAGAGTTTTGAACTCACGCATTTTGCCTAGTGATGTTAGCAAAACAAAACTTTTGCTTGCATGCATATTCGGTGGGTTGTTTGGTGCACACGAGTTTATGGTGGGCAGATGGTTGAAAGGACTCATTTACACACTATTGACAGTCGTATCTCTAAGTTTGAGTGCGTTAGAAGTGTTTGGCGGACTAGAATCTCTCGCAATGCAATACGCAACCGAAATCATCTACACAGCATGGGCAATCGTATTTTTGATTTGGTTGGACGATTTGATAAGGATCATTTTCAATAGATACAAAGTTCCAGTTTCATTACCATATAAGGATTAATTATGTCAACAATAGTAGTAGGTCTTAGCGGTGGAGTGGATTCATCCGTTGCCGCATACCTTTTGAAACAGCAAGGTCACAACGTTATAGGAATGTTTATGCTCAACTGGGAAGACAGTGATGGCTCAGGCAGGTGCAATGCACAGGCGGATTTTGAAGATGCTCGCCGTGTGGCAGACAAAATCGGCATTCCATATTACACTGTAAATTATGCGAAAGAGTATTGGGACAAGGTGTTTCAATATTTCCTAGATGAATATAAGAACGGCTTTACGCCAAACCCTGATGTTCTGTGCAATCGAGAAATCAAGTTTGGACCTTTTTTGCAACACGCAATGGCAATCGGCGCAGACAAAATTGCCACAGGTCACTATGCAAAACTAGTTGAACGTGACGGTCAGTATTATCTGTACAAGGCAAAGGATCTAAACAAAGACCAGTCATATTTTTTGCATCAACTCAGCCAAGAGCAATTGTCAAAAACGCTGTTTCCATTGGATGAGATCGAGAAACCAAAGGTGAGAGAAATCGCCAAACAACTCGGACTTGTAACGGCTACGAAAAAGGATTCCACAGGCATATGTTTCATAGGGGAACGCAACTTTAGGCAGTTTATGAAGACATTTTTGCCAGCTCAACCAGGCGAGATTCGTGATTTAAATGACAAAATGGTCGGTCACCACGAAGGCGTGATGTATTACACAATTGGACAACGCCGTGGATTGAACATTGGCGGCACAGCAGACGGAAATGGCGAGAGATGGTTCGTGGTGAGCAAGGACGTTAAGCGTAACATTCTTTATGTTAATGAAGGTGAATGCAAAGAAATGTTCAGTGACGGTCTAGTTATCAACAATATGCACTGGATTAACGGCACCCCACAACAAAAAACATTTGCCTGCAACATAAAATGCAGATATCGTCAGCCAGACCAAAAGTGCAAGGTCGAAGTCATCGATGACAATAAACTGGTCGTTCATTTTGACGAGTCACAACGCTCGGTCGCACTGGGTCAATACGGTGTGCTTTATGCCGATGACGGCATGTGCTTTGGTGGTGGCAGAATCGACGAGTTGATTCCTGTTGCCAACTGGACAAAAAAATAATGCAATTGCGAAAGTGAATCGTTATGGTTCACTTTTTTTGTTGCATTATTCTTATAAACCAAGACTTATATACAACGCCTGGTCAATGCGATTCATAAACCCATCAGGTAGGTGAGTAACGAAAGTTTGTAAGCGCATTTTGTCCAACGTGCGAATCTGTTCAAGCAGAATTACGCTATCTTTTTTCAGTCCAAAAGTGCGAGCATCGAGTTCAATGTGTGTTGGCAATTTCGCCTTAGAAATTTGGCTTGTGATTGCCGCAATTATGACAGTGGGGCTAAACTTGTTGCCGATGTCATTTTGCACAACTAAAACGGGACGTAAACCACCTTGCTCGCTACCTACTACGGGACTCAAATCAGCATAGAAAATGTCGCCACGTTTTACTGTCATCTAATCTCCTAAAATAAACTTTTCTGTTAGTGTCAAACTATCTACCACATTGTATAGTTGGTCCAACTCACGCATAAGTGATAAATAGTCATTATCAGTGTATGCATAAAGCTGTGAGTTTGAGATTGTGTCAGTTGTGTTTTTAGAATGTTTTTCCTTTGGTGTTTTGTCTATTTTTGCATATTCATTAGATAATTTATTAACGTTATATTTCATATTTTTACCACCCTTAAATTTTTTAAACTTTAACTGATTTTAATTTGTGAAAAAATGTAATAAATATGTAAAAATATTTTGTCAAAAAAATAAATTAATTGTAAAAATAAAAGTGGTAAAATTATTTTATTAATTATTAAATTGATTAAATATTTTTAAAACAAATAAAAAAATAGCGATAAAATATATTATTTCTTCGCTATTTTATGTATTTTTTAAATCTTTTAATTAATTTTTAATTTATACTAGTAAAATATTTAATAATTAAAAATAAAACAAAATTTAATCATCTATTTGATTTTTATAATTTTTCAAACAACTATTAATTGTGTCCCATCCGTAGCCTTTATATTGTAAATGGCGAATAAGTTTTTCAATATTTTTTTGCTCAACTGTGTGACATGAAAAATATTTATCTACAATCTTTTTCGCTGAGTCAATGTCTTCAATTTCTGCTACACTTTCGTTAATGATTTCTGGGCTTATGCCTGCCTCAAAAAGTTTATTTTTGATATACGATTTTGACTTGGATTTTTGCATGGAATTTGTGTACATTTTGGCATACGTTTCATCGCTGATAAGATTGTACGAAGACATCTTTTCGACTAGCTTATTTACTGTGTCTGATGAATATCCTTTTTTATATAAATATGTCCTTAATTGTTTGGCTGTTTTCAGCTGTCTTGACACAAAGTTCATTGCATTCGCACACGCAATCAACCACTCACTTTTTTCAACTGCATTTATGAACACTTGTGCATCAATCTCTGAGTTAAGTGTAATGCCAAATTCTAGCATAGCGTCAGCATGCAATTCAAATATTTCGCCCGTTTCACAAGTCGCTTTGAATATGTTGGGCTGTGTCTTTTTTGTGTTTTTTAACGAAATGATTTTCATACACAATATTTTATCAAATGATTTACTTTTTGTCGAGCAAAGTGCTATACTTGAGATGAAGATTTTATAAAGGGGTTGATATAAAATGATTACAATAACGATTGACGGGCCGTCAGGTTCAGGCAAGTCTACAGTTGCCGACGTGTTGGCAAAAAAGTTGGGGATAAACCATTTAAATACGGGTGCTTTGTATCGTGCAGTGACTTACGGTTGTCTGCAGGCGGGTATCCGTCCAGATGAGAATGACAAGATATCCGATTACATAGCCAATTGTGGATTGAACGTAAAATTCGTGGGTGACGAACAAAGGGTGTATCTAGGTGAACAAGACGTTACGCCTTATCTTCGCCAAAACGAAATCAGTGTTCAATCACCATTGTATTCCGTTAGTCCAAGTGTTAGATATGGCTTGACTGATTTCTCACGCAAGCTTAGCAGCGAAATGAACATAATTTTAGACGGCAGAGATAGTGGCAGTTTTGTCCTGCCAAATGCGGATTACAAGTTCTATCTTGATGCCAGCGTGACTGAGCGTGCACGTCGTCGCCAGCTAGAACTCAGAGCCAAAGGCGAAGACGTCAATCTCGACACACTCGTCCAGCAGCTGAGCGAACGTGACGAATTTGACAAGCATAAGAAGGTAGCACCGCTCGTTGTTCCAAAGAATGCAATCATCATTGACAACACGCACTTAAACCTTGAGCAAACGGCAGAAGAGATGTTAAAATATATCAAAATGCCAAAATAAATACAGTTTTTTCATAAAAAATGGTCTTTTCAGGGCCATTTTTTGTGTAAATTTTGAAATTAGGTATTGAAAAATGGAAAATATGGTGGTATAATAGCTCCAGAAAAACAAAAAAAGGAAGGGTATTTTATGGCAAACACAAAGCAGATTAGTGGTCACAAACTCAATCCAGATGGCAGAATGCAACCTGCATACAACAGACCTAAGCGTTTTTTCCGCACTCTTTTTAGAAAAGTATTGTTGCCTTCACTCATCACAGCAGGCATTGTTGTGGGCGCATTTGCCCTTATTCCAGCACTTTCAACTGCTGTCAGCCTAACTTTTGCTAACGCAGCACTCATTGGCGCAGGCACATTTGCAGCCACTAGCACACTTATTGGTGGTGGCACTCTCATTCACGAGAAGGCAAGTGCTCGTCGTCGTGTGAAGAGAGCTTTGAAGAAAAACATTCAATTAGAAGCAATGAATTTCATTCAACCTGAAACAGTATTAAATAACGGCAACCCAGTATACGCCAATGGTCTCAATCCACCACGTCACGGCAAAGGTTTCTGGCGTCGTCGTAACATGCTTTATCAATATCTAAAGCAAAACCGCAACTGCGATCCTGAAAGCCCAACATCAAATCAAGCACTCGTTCAACGCATTATCGACGGCAATGAAACCAATAAATTCATCGACTTGGTTGTATTGGCAGCAAAACGTGGCTATCTAGGTGACAAATCTAGGGATGCTGTTAAAAATAGAGAAAATAAGCAAAAACTCAAAAACTTGAGAAACCTAAGCGAAAGCGATGCTGATCAATTGATGGAAGACGTGTTTGGCATTGAAAACCATTTCAAGACTTTGGGCGGCTATCAAGCTAGACCAGTCAAGACATCTTCACGCAAGTCAACGAAAACTGCACCTGAAATGAATGAAGAAGAAGCATATGCCGACAGCTTGAGTCAACAACCAATAGCTGGCGCTCAGCCTCAGTTAACACCTGAACAGCTTGCTGCATATATTCAAGCAATGAACTCACAGCCACAACCAGCACCAGCACAACCAACAGCACCAGTCGAACCAAACTCATACACATCAGTCCCTGAGGAAAAAGGAAGTTTGGTCAGAGCAGTTCTATCCAACCCAACTCATACCCCTGCTTCTAAACCAGCAGTTGAAGAAGACCATGTAGTAATTGACGATAAATCACTCGTCAAGTCAATTGTTGAAGGGACACCAGAGCCAGCACCAGTAGTAAAAAAGGCTGCTGCTACAGCGGATGATGTAATTGCAAAGAAGAAAAGTCTTGAGGAAGAATTAAGAAAAGCTCAAGCAGAAGCACCAAAACCAGCACCTGAAAAAAGACCTCTTGTAACACTAAGTGGTATAAAATTGAGATAAAGTATTGTAAAAATGTCGCCTGTGCGACATTTTTTTGACACATATCATTTGACAAGCGAATAGAAAGAGAATAAGATTTAGTTATGAAAAATTATTTCACCATAGGTTCGTTAGAGATTCATTATTATGGTGTGCTTATGGCATCGGCAATGCTAATTGGCATTTTTTTGGCTTATGGCATCAGCAATCGAAAGGACATCAAGAGAGAGTCCATCTTCGACCTTGCTCTCATTGTGCTGCCACTTGCCGTGTTGGGTGCACGCACATACTATTGCATCTTCAGTGATTATCATTACACATTTGCAGAGTTTTGGCAGATAAACAAAGGCGGTCTTGCCATTTATGGCGGAGTGATAGGCGGTTTTATCGGCGTCGTAATTTTCAGCCTTATCAAGAAAAAAGATATTCGTTCGGTGTGTGACGTCATCGCTCCGTCACTCATTCTAGGGCAGGCAATCGGTCGTTGGGGCAATTTTATCAACCAAGAGGCCTACGGCTATGTAATCAATAACCCAAAATGGCAATTTTTCCCTGCTGGCGTGGAAATCGATGGCGTTTGGCATTTGGCGACTTTCTTCTATGAGTCGATGTGGAACTTGGTTGTCTTTGCAATAGTACTTACAATATTTTTCAAAACTAAATCAAAGGGCACGACAACGGCATGGTATCTCATACTTTATGGGCTGGGTCGTACCGTCATTGAAGGACTTCGCACCGACAGTCTATACATTGGCAACACAGGCATCCGTGTGTCACAGGCCTTGAGCGTTGTGCTCATTTTGTGCGGAATTGGTATGCTTATCTACAATCTTGTCAAAAATAAGAAGACTAAGGTTGTAGAAAGTGACTCGAACAAAGTATAATTTTTATGTCTTATTTACCATTATATTTTGCATAAATTTCGCCATAAACTTGGCGATATATTTGATATGGCGACAATCTGAATTGCTCAGATTTGATTATGCGGTGTATCAGATTTTGGCGACGATTTCGGTTGTGCTTATATTGCGTGGTTTCGCACTAAAAATTGATTCCAGTCTGCTGCTCGGCATATTCTATCTCGGCGTTTCAATAATCGGTTTTTTCAATATCCTCGCAAGAGTGCCTTATGGCACGTTGTGGCCTTACTATTTTCTGATTTGTGCTTTTGCCAATTTCATCAATAGAATTGTCTTTTTCGACAGACTGCAAGGTTTTTTTGCCATAATTTGTACATTAATTTTTATAATTTCTTTGTGTTTTAACTTGAAATTATTCGGCTGGTTGTGTTATACTATACTCGTATTGATAACCATATCCGCCAGCGTTATGTTTTTGGCATTGCGCACCAAGCGTTAGAAGGAGTTTTTTGTGGAGAAGAGTAAACTTTATACAGAAGAGCAAGTGCAAAAACTGATTAACGAACGTTGTACCGCTTTGTCCAACAAGCTTGACGAACAGCGAGCCACCATTGACCGTCAATCTGCCACCATTTCGCAGATTAGCAGCGAAATCAATGAGTATAAATCAAAAGATTCCACCATTTCAATGGCAATCATCAGCGCAGTGGAGAAGGCTCAGCAGATTGAATCCACTAGCAAGAAACTCTACCAAATGGAGATTGAACGCATACGCCTTTTGTATTTGAAGATGGAAAACGTCTTGAAACAACTCTATGCCAAATATCCAGAGTTGAGAAAGAATAGCGAAGTCAACGACATTATGGACAAGGTTGGTTTGGTGCTGAGCAACAACATCTCACCAGTTAGCAGCCAGCCACTTATGAAATACGCCATGAGTAGCACCACTGTCGAAGACCCGATCAAAAAGTTGTTGAATAAAATCACTACAATATTTGATAAAAACAACGAACAAAAAGTCACCCTCAAGCGTAAAACAATCCCAGAGAGTAGCAGCGGTTTTGACCTAAAAGAAGCCCTCAACCCAACCGAACAACTCAGCGATATTATGAAGGCATTCAACATTCAGCCTGCCAAAAATAACGGACAAAAATAACTTGGTTTTCTGCCAAGTTTTTTTATTGCTTTTGAGTGAAATTTTTGTAGAATTTTGACTAAATATTTTTCATTTTGTTTGTTGTTTGTTTGATAATTTTTTTCCTATGTGTTAATCTATTATTAGTATAACTAATAAAACGAAAGAATTGGAGAATTTATGGTTAGTTTGAGAAAAAGAAAACTGTCGAGAATTTCAATGTTTTTAGCCTTGAGTTTCTGCTTGGCTTTTGTTTCCGCCTTTTCACTTGTGCCTACCACTCAGGCATCTAGTTTCGATGTATGGGACGGCTCAACAGTGTCTAGCAGTCTGTCAGGCTCAGGTGCGGAAAGTGAGCCTTATTTGATTCAGTCAGCTTCAGATTTGGCGTATTTCAATGCCAATCCTCAATCTGATGCGTATTACAAACTAACCACTGACATTGATTGCAATGGAATGTCTTGGACGCCAGTCAATGTTGGGTATTTTGACGGCGGCAATCACACCGTCAAGGGTTTTGAGCCAGGAGATTATATAGAAGACTCATCAAACAGCGTATACACAGGATTTTTCACGAGTGTTAAATCTTTGTCAAATCTAAAGATAGTCTATAGCACTCCTGTCACAAGGGACATTGGCTCAGTTTATTCAAACTATCGCTTTGGTGGTGCGACAACCAATGCATATTCAGGGGCTCAGGCTGTTATAGATAACGTGCATGTCACCATAGACAATTTAGACATAACCAGTTCGGTCGATGGAAATTTCCTTATAGGTGGCATAATTGCTGAAGCAACAGAACATGCGGCCAACGTCACCAATTGCTCAGTATATATGAACGCTAACATCACTCCAAGTGGCAGTATAAATTATATCGGCGGTATTGTTGGACTTTCAGGTGGTTCCGACGTGAGCGATTGCTATTCTAGAGGAAGCATCACTGTTAATAGCGGTTCACATGTTAGTGGCATTGTTAACAACAATACAACTTCCACAGTAAAACGCTGCTACACAACAATGAGCATCAATGCCGACACCTCCTACACCAAGCAGGGCTCGGAGATATATGAAGAAAAACCCGATGACTGTCGAGGCCACAGTTTTTATAAATGTCTCGGACATTGTCAAGGACATGCAGAAGTAGTTGGCTCTTGTCATGGTGGCATGCATTATATATGCGATCAACCTGAACTAAATGAAGATGAAACTGTGGCAATGTGTAAAGATGTCGTGGTTAAATTGTTTTGGCGTTGTGAAGGATGTTACTATAGAGAAGAAGCGAAGGAGGGGGCCAAAGAAGGTGATTTCAAAGATGATATAGAGCCGCATAACTACGTAAATAATGACGGGACAGAATCTTCTGTTACATGCTCGTCCACAAGTGCAGAATGCTGTAAAATTGGGGTAATTTTACATGGCGCGGGCGGCAAAGGTACAATAACTGAATTAAAAGCCGATGGCTGTAATAATTGGGGAATTATTAGCGAAGTAAAAAATGTTCCATGTGAATGGAAAGACAAAGGAAAAGTATTCTGTGATGCAGATATTGCTAAGAACAATTATAAATTTGTTTGTCCGAACTGCGGCTCTAAAATAGCGTCAGTTTATGAAGAAGAAGATTGTATAGATAAAACTTGCACTGGCTGGAAGACAGAAACAGTTACGAGATATCACAGCAAAAGTGAGATGAGCAGTTGTACAAATGCTAGCTATCATAGTCCAGGTTACATTAAAGACGGCAACGATTATACGGCAGCTTTGATCGATGGTTGTGACAATCAAGAACTTGTAGATTATGGTGATTGTGGTAATCAACACTTGTATTTAGATCCAACAGGCCAGTACGAAATAGTTACTGTTAAGACTGGCTACGTGAATGCAATCTCTGATGTGAGTGAAAACAGAGTTTTCTTCTGTAGTGATAGCTCGTTGGTGGCAAGTAATACACTTAATGCGCCTGCCAAATATGGCCGCACATTGTCACAAATGAAAGTACGATCGACTTACGATAGTTGGCTTGACTTTGATGACTATTGGATAATCGATTCCAGCGTAAACGACGGGCTGCCTGTTCAAAAATCGACGGTAAGTTTGGGCGTTAACACTGCACCAATACTGCTTGATTTAAACGATAATGAAATTACTGCAAAGGACTCAAAGAGTTGGAGCGAAGTGCGAACCACAGGCGACGGCTATTATCTGAGCCTAGACATTGGTGCACCTGAAAACGAAACGGTTTCGTTAAACGTAACGTACGACGACGGAAAATATGAGTTTATCGGCTGGGCAAGAAAGAGTGACAATGGCTATTCTATCCTGTCTGACAGCACTCCATATTCGTTCGAAATGACCAAAGCTAACGAAGGTGGTTGGTATGCACTATTTAGAGAAGTTAAATATGACTTGACCACCAGCCTATGTGTTATCAAGGCTGACGGCACAGAAATAACTGATGATTCAGTCTTAAAAGAGTATGTTGACCTAAATGTCACTGTTAATGGCTCGACATATGCTGGGGCAGAGATTGGCGTACTAGACAAACTCAATTTTAGCTACCAGTACAAAAATCCAAACGTAGATTTCTTCACATTCGACCATTGGAGAGTTAACGGCACTAAGGTGACGGCGGATATTATCAGCACATTGCTGGACAATGGCGAAATAAGTGACGAAGACCATTATCTCTACACCGAGTTTTACGACAATATAATTGCTATCAGCAAGGATTCTGGTGTGCTCGACATTGTGGCTGTGTTCAGACCTGTAGAGTATAATTTCGTCGTTCACAACATGGATTCAACCAAAGGAACACTTTCCATAAGCGGTGATTACAGCGGCGAAAGTGAGATCACTAATGGTGGAACGTTGATAATCAAAAACGTTGACGTGTATTCCACAATTCCTGCCATTAGGGCGTATTCCGAAACAGCTGCGATTTCAGGTTGGAGCTACACTGACGTAGACGGCAACGAAGTTCAGTTGTTTACTTTTGATCAAATATTCAAAGAAAAAATCTCATCACAAACAACACTTGTTGAGCAGATTGTTGACGGCAAAATCGCAGTAGAAAGCCATACCCTCAATTACTATGTTTCGTTCACCAATTTGTACACAATCAAAGTCGTAACCGAAGTGGATTTCGGCAGTTACACTGACTATGATCAAGATTGTTTGGCGTTTGTTTATAACTCAGACCACACGCAGCGTGAAACAGAAATGATTGTTTTTGACGGACAAGAAATCACTTTCAACTATTACGACATGTCAGGCAGAGGTTATGATTTCTTAGGGTTCTATGACAAGAGCGTGGACAACGGCTTTGCGACATATTCAAAACTGCCAGCCACTGGTAAAATCACTGACGACACAACGGTTTACGGCGTGTATATGCGTAAGGTGGTCGATTTCAGCATCAAGGTGCTTGACCAAAGCTCAGACACGATTTGCGATTTCGCAGATTACAACAAAGAAATCTTAGACATTGGCGTTAATGCCTACAACAGTAGCTTTATAACTGGTTATGAAATTGTCAACCAAGGTGCGAGCGATGAAAAATGGATTTTCACACTTAAGGATAACCAAATTCAGACCACAAGTTCATACCAAAGATACAATGACTACGTGAACGTTGCTCTTTCGTTGCAAAACGAAATGAACAAAATATACAAGGTGTTGGGAATGAAGATTCTCAGCCCTGATGCAACTGTTGAGCAAGTGATTGCCGCATCGTATACAGCGAGTGCCAGCGGTTCAAACACTGCCAATATGATTATGAATGTGAACAACCTTGAAGGTAAGTGCATTTACATGGTTTACACCAAACTGGATATGTCGGTGCAACTCGCCGTTGAAACGATTGATCCAGGCAAAACGGCAGTCGACGAGCCTAGCGAAAGCTTAGTGATGCACAACACTGAATTGGTGGTGGGCAACCGTGTGCAAGACATTAAATACGGTGACACAATCTCATTCAAGAGCAAGGCAAAAACAGGCTTCAAATTCTATGGCTGGAAATTGCCAGACGGAACAGTTATTCAGCATAGCAATATTTCAATCGACGTCAATGGCAGGGTTACAACACTAGCAGACGACGAAGAATACAATATTTTGACATTGTCTGCATTCGATTCAACGCTCAAGGGCATCTACACAGCAATGTACTCAAAAATTGCTTACAAAATCGTCGTAGACAACCTTGCAGGCGACAGCATCTTTACTATTGCAGGCAGTTCGTCCAAGAATGTTATTGAGCAGTTCTATATTAACCAGATTGCATCAATCACGGCAAATATCGATCCTAGCAAAAACTATTTCGGATTAAGCTCACAGCCTAACAATGTGGCAGAATACTTCAACTCAGTTCAACTTACAGAAACACTCATTGCTTTGGCTGATGAAAACAACACAATCAAACTGTACCAAGTGTACGAAGATAATTACTTGCTGACAATCAGCATAACAGATCAGGTTCACGGCAAATTTACTTACAAAGTAAATGGCGAAACACGAAACTATTCAGGTGCGGTGTATGTGACAAAAAATAGTCAAATCGAGATCAATGTTTCAGTTGACGCACACTATCATTTCACAATAACTGGTGTGAGCGAACAGAACGTTAGCGAAACTGGTGCAGAATTCACAATGTCTGCAAACACTACAGTGAATATCGACGTGGCTATCGACACTCACAAACTCGAATTTGAGTTTGAAGACGGCTACGAAGATGGTGCAACGCTCACAGGCGCAGGCACGTACAATTATGGTCAAACTGTTAAAATTGGCGCTATTATTAACAAAGGATTTGATTTCGTAAAGTGGACGATTGACAACGGCGCTGGATCTGAAATCAAGTTGGTCAGCGAATTTGATTACACCATAACTGCTGACACAAAATGCAAAATTATTTTGCTGCACCGCTACACCATTACAACGCAGGTTAATGACCCACAGGGCGCAGAGATCACTGGCTCATTCGAACTCAACGAAAAGGACAGCGCACAAATCACGGTGACATTGCGTGCAGGATATAGCCTACAAGGTTGGCAAATCGATGGACAAGACACTGACTTGACTGGCACAACTATCACTGTAATTGGTGAGAAAACATGCACATATACGGCAGTAATTTCTCAAGACAAATATTACATTAACGTAGACGCAATCGCCGCAGTTTATGGTGAATCTGGCTACACTATCAGTGCTCCACAAAACAATGAATATTACACCTACAACGAGCAAGTGGAAATCAAACTCATTACTCCAAAATTCCTACTCAGACTCAACAAGTTGAGTGCAAACAACGTAGTGCTGGCAATAAACAGTGCGGTGACTAACGAAAGTCAGTTGACAGTCAGTTTAACTGCTGGCAACAAGGAATATTTTGCTGGGGACACAACTGTTATTCGCATTGATTACACTCGCATTTATGCATTAAATATCATCAAATCTGAAACAGAAGCAGAAGATAGCGTGCTGAATGAAATGTATTATATCAGCAAGCAAACTACTGGTGACACGACTACATATCTCATATTGGACGGCACAGTAGTAAATATTGATACAAAAGACAATTCAAAATACATTTTCAGCAAATATGAAATCAATGTAGACGGCAATTTTGAGACGCTCACGACTGAACGTGAAACTCTGTTCACCGTCGCTGCCGACAGCGAAATCAGAGTAGTGTATCTCGGCAAAGCCTATGATATCGACTTTGTCTATCACGTTTTGGACGAAAATGGCGCAGAAATGACCGATTTCAATAAAAAATGGATTTCTAACCGCACTTATTCATTCAAAAATGCAGACGGCGAAGAAACACTCGAATTCAGATATGGCAGTGAAATCACTATCACGCCAGCAATTTTACCATATGGTTTGGCGGTCGATCACTTCACATTTGACGGCAACGATTCAGCGTCTAGCATCACAGTTTTGATGAACAAAGAAGGCAACATTACTGTTGACGTGTACTATATTCGTGTGGCAATCAGCGTGTCAGTTTACAATAGTGAAAATGGCACAATAACGAAGATTGCAGATAGCGATATAGACAACGGCAACGCAATCTACACTGTAACAGGCGAAGGCCAGTATTATATCGGCGACAGTGTAGTAATTAAACTCGCCGCAGTTCAAGCATATAAGGACTATTTCCTAAACAAAGGCTGGTCAATAGGCGACAACAAACTTGATTTTGTCAACTATGCAGCCACATTTAACGGAAACACTTACAGAGTAGAAAACAACAACCGCACAATTAAATTCACATTGGTGCCATTCACCAGCGAAACAAGTTTTGTGCTTGCTCCAGAATTAGATTTCACCGAATTCAACATTAATGTTGCAATTTATCTAAACCGTGCAGCCTACACTCCAGACGACGTTCCAATGGCCACTGCTTCGATATTCGTAAACGGTGTCGACACAGAGTCAATGGCGGCAAAAGTTCATTTCAAAGACAGGGTTGAAATTAAGGTAACTTACAACCCAACCAATAGTAACGATTATGTAAATGTGTACAAGTTTGACGAAATGACTTGTGTTGGCTACAGCATAGAAAACAATGTGACCATTGGCGACGACCAAAGCGTGACATACACAATTCCAAGCTTTGTCAAATCTAACAAGGGCAATTATCGTTTCAAATACGTAAGTAGCACATCGTCATTCTCGCTCACTGCAACGCCTGAAAAGGCTGTGCAAGACGCAGCTTTGTCCCAGAACAAAACTGAATATGCTCAAGGCGATTCCGTCATCATTAAGGTAGACCAAAACAAGATTAATGCAGGTTTCCGCTTCTTAGGCTGGTATTACAATGACGAGCTGAAGAGCAACAACCTAGAGTACAAGTTTGATTATAACGTAAGTTTCTACGGCAACACATTTGAAGCCAGATTTGAAGCATTGGATTATACGTTTGAATTCGTTCCAACTGTAAATGGCAGCGTAACTAACGCCAATGATATTGATTTGACAGGCACAAGAACATATAATGCACTTAATGGTTTCACTGATGCCACTGACCAAAATTCAAAACAAATAATTTTCACACCAGACTCAGCAAATGGTTATTGCATTGATAATGTTGTGTTCTACGCATCAAATGACCAAGAAAACACTCACTCAGTTTACGCCATGCTCAACATTGACGATAGCGGCGTAGCTGTATGGAATTTCGACTTTGCATACGTGAGCAATTTGATTTCTCAAGCAAACATTGCAGACACTACATTTGTAATAAAAGCCACATTTAAGCACATTGTTTTGAATGTGAACGTGCAAGTTTTCTGCGACGACATTGCCACTACGCAAGACGACCTGATTTCATATTCAATCGGGGGTTATGATGAAACGAATATTAAGAATTTTGAAATTGAGTATGGCGAAAGTTTCGTTTTAACAATCACATCACTCAAAGACGGATACAAACTTATCAGTTCAAACGCTATCTTGTTTGACGGAGTAAGTCAAAATATTGAGTCATCTAGCACTACTATTCAAGTTAAACAAAAC
This sequence comes from uncultured Clostridia bacterium, assembly GCA_934747805.1. Classification (GTDB taxonomy): domain Bacteria; phylum Bacillota; class Clostridia; order Christensenellales; family UBA1242; genus HGM11372. The sequence continues at coordinate 104,989 of CAKVHC010000002.1, forward strand.
GGCGTTTTGGAAATCTATATCGAGCGTGTGGAATACACAATCAACCTAAGTTATTTCAAAAAATTCGGCGAAGTAAAAATTGTTGGTAAAGCAAAAGTAGGCGAAACTATTGCTTTTGTAAAGACATCTGTCAACACAGGCTATGACTTTACAGGGTTCTACAGAGGGTCAAGCATTGATGAAAACAAACTTTTGTCCACTGAAGACCGTTATGAATTCACATTTGAAATTGAATACGACGCCGACGGCAACATTATAACGTCGTACAATTATTACGCAGGTTTTGTACCAAAATCTATTACGTTTATAGTTAAGTCGTACGACAACAAGGGCAATCTTTTGGAAGATATTGCACCAATCACCTACAAGGTTGGCGGCACAGAATATCCACTTAACAACGCTACATTCAAATATGGACAAGAACTAGAACTCGTCGTTAGAAATTTTGAAGGCTATACATTTGAGAGCTTTGCCGATGACAGCGTTATCAAGGGCACAAGAGTTTCTATCAACGATGAAATGTTAAGGTTTGATGGGGATAAGATAGTTAAATTGATTTACTCAGCCAACAAACACACTATCACCATATACCACAACATGTTGGGCGCAACCGACAAAAATGGTGAATCACTAAATATCAGCCCAGCATACATGCGTTATTCAACTGGCAACGAGTCAAGAAGCTTTGGCAATATTAAGCGTGAAGTGGTGGTGACTTACAACTCAAAGATTGGCCTGACAATCAGTGCCATTTCGAGCGATTGGACATTTGTAGGTTTGTACGAAATAATCACTGTGGATGATCAACAAGTAACAAACACATTGATCGAAGGCTCGAACGCAACAGGATATTCTCCAAGCTATATTGTAAAAGATTACGATGCAGAGATTATCGCATATTTCACTCCAAAGATTGAGTTCAAAGATTTCGATGACGTGAACGAGAGAACATATTCATTCGTATACACTTCAAACCCAGTCGGAATTCCAGAAACAAAAGTTAGCATGTTGGCAGACAACCCATTGAGAGAGCTAATGAGCATAACATACAACGGCTCAGTCAATGCACCAACAAACGCTGGACAATACACTCTTGCAATTAAGTTTGATTCTACTCGAATTCCGGGATTGAAGAACTATCCAAGTCCAACCGCCACATTAAGAATTACGCCAATAGAACTGAAATTCGCTTATGACGGCAAGATTAGTAAAGTATATGACGGCACATCTTCAATTCTTGTTTACTCAGGGCTTAAGATAGCTGACGGAATATTGCGTGAAAACGACGTAGATTGGTTGACCATTTCTACATCAGACGCCAATTTCAGTGCAAACTTTGTTCTTGCAGATAAAGGTGTGTATTACAACCGTATCGATGTCGCTGACAATTATAGTGTTCGATTTGAGAATCTGAAACTGGTCAGCAAAGTTGGCGATTATTCGTCGAAAGTAAACAACTATGTCTTCCCTGACAATTCAAACACAATCATTTTCAACAATATTGGCAGCATCACCAAGCGTGAAATTGACATGCAAAACGTTCTTGTTGTGAACAAAATTTACGACGGAACTACTGACATCAAGTTTAGAGAAGGCTATTCGTTAAATAATGCAGTCTTGAATATTAACCAAATAGTTAAGATTGGAGATTTAATCGATGACGTAGGACTAGACTATGAAAATATTTCCCTTAGTTACTCTACCAAAGAAGTTGGCGGCAATGTTGGTGTGATCTTTAAGTTGATTAATAATAGCACTGGTCTTATAGGTGCAAAAGCAACTAACTACACACTCAGATTTCCAACTTTGACAGGCTATACAATTCATCCAAATCAAGTATCAATTACAGGTGATTATGGGACAATTACAATAGTTGATATAGACAATAATTTGTATCTGCCATTGGATTTGCAAATCAAAGTAACGCCTATTCGAGAAACAAGCGAAAGCTACGCTTCAATCTATGGAATAATTGAACCAGAACTTTCAAACAACAAGAACTTTGGCATAGGATATAATATTGCACTATATTCAAATGGTTTTGAGTATAAGATTATTAATAGCGCAGTTAAGGTAATCATTACGCCACCTCAAGATATGAGCAATAGTCGAATTGACAATATTTTGAAAGTCATTACTACTCAAGACAACACGTCAGTAGAGCATATGACTATAACCGCAGATTTGCAAACTGTTTCATTCCGCACTAGTGAACTCGGAACGTTTGTCCTAGTGGCAACACGTAATCCAGTACCTTTGTGGTTAATAATTGTAATAAGCGTTATCGTCGCACTGGCAATACTATTCTTGTGCTTGTACTTATTCGTAATCGTACCTAGAAAACGTGAAAAAGCGTACGCAAACTTTAGCAAACTTGAACCATAATACATACACAATACAGGAGTTTTTATGACAGATTATGATATAGTAGTTGTAGGAGGGGGCCCTGCAGGGCTTTCCTCCGCAATCTACGCCTTGCGTGCTGGCAAGCGTGTTGCACTTATTGAAAAAGGTTTTTTGGGCGGTCAGGTGGCTTTCACTGCCAATATCAAAAACTATGTTGGTTTTGAAAAGATTTCAGGTATGGAACTTGCGGATAAAATGGCAAACCACGCACGTGAATATGGGCTGGTTAACATCACGGGTGAAGTGCTTGGCATTGAGAAGCATCGTAATTATTTCACAATTACACACACCAATGGCTCAGTTAGTTGCAAACGCATTATCTTGTGTATGGGAGTAACAGCCAAATATTTGAATGTTGTTGGAGAACGTGAATTCACAGGCAAAGGCGTCAGTTATTGTGCTACATGCGACGGCAATCTTTTCAAGAATTTGGACGTGGCAGTCGTGGGCGGTGGCGACACTGCATTTGAGGACATTTTATATCTCTCGTCGTTGTGCCACAAGGTTTATGGCATTCACCGAAGCAAACAATATCGTGCAAATGACAAATTGCAAAAGGAAGTCAATAGACTAGTTAAAGAAGGCAAGGTTGAACTAATCACCGATAGCGTGGTCAAGGAAATTAAGGGAGATAAACACCTCACCGAACTTGAAATCTTCAACACATTAAATCAGCAAGCATCCACACTTAAGGTTCGTGGGCTTTTCGTCGCAATAGGTGCTGAGCCACGCACAGACTTCACTCGTGGGCTGGTCGCCACAGACGAGCATGGATATATTAAAGTCAACGCTCGCAAGCAAACCAGTGTCAAAGGCATTTATGCCGCTGGCGATATCACCAATACAAACCTGCGACAAATCGTCACTGCATGCGCAGATGGTGCGATAGCTGGCAGCGAATCTGCAAAATCAATACATTAAAAAACACAGCAATGTGTTTTTTATTTGTCTATTGGCATGGATTGTGTTATAATGCAAGTATGAGTAATTATGTTTTGAATGAAGATTGGCAAAAAGTTTTGACGCCAGCTTTTACGCAGGAATTTAAACACAAACTGTTTGGCTTTGTAAACGAGCAGTATGCTTCGCACCGCTGTTTTCCTGCCAAAGAAAACGTCTTCCATGCACTCAATTTGACTCCAGTGGACAAAGTGAAGGTTGTCATAATCGGACAAGATCCATATCACACACCTTTGCAAGCGGACGGCTTGGCTTTCTCGTGTGCAGATGGCAAGGCTCAACCATCTTTGCAAAACATTTTTAAAGAACTATCCAACGACTTAGGTATTCCGGCACCCACCAAAACCACACTTTACGGTTGGGCAGAGCAAGGCGTTCTGCTGTTAAACAGCGTTCTCACTGTGCAAATGGGTATGGCAGGTTCTCACGCAGGACACGGCTGGGAGGAAGTAACCAAAACCATTATTAAATATTTAGCAAGCCTTGAGCGTCCAATAGTTTTCATACTTTGGGGCGGATATGCTCGAAAGTACGCTAGCTTGATTGACAAAAATAAGCATCTGGTGATCGAATCGGCACACCCAAGTCCACTTTCTGCATACAACGGCTTCTTTGGTAGCAAACCATTCAGCCGTTGCAACGATTATCTGGTGAAATATGGTTTGTCACCAATAAAATGGGAGAATAATTAGGAGAAAATATGTTCACAAAATACATTTTACCTGCGCTTATTATTGTTGGAGCCATAACCATTAGCACGATATTTATCGTAACCAGCAAGCGTAATGCCAAGCGCTCCGACCACACATTCAGTTCGTCTGACGGCTATATTGCAAAACCAAGATTTATCAAATCGCAATACATTGAAATGTACCGAGCAATCAAGTCCGTTTTGCCGGAAAACATTGTTATTCAAACCAAAGTCACACTTGACACTTTCATTATGTATAACGGCTACGAAATCGACAAGAAAAAGTTGCTAACCAAATATGTAGATATGGTGATATTTGCTGAGAGTGACTTTATGCCGATTTTAGCATTAGATTTGTACAATTATGACACTACGCTAGAGTCAATGCAAGTGCTGAGAAAAGATATTGTAGGGCTGCTCAATTCGTGCGGGATTCCTTGCATATCTTTGCCAGTCGAAATGGCAAAAGACCCAGCCAATTTGCAAAAGACATTGCTTGGTGCAATGAAAGAATCTGACCTAAACAAAATAGGAGTGAATTAATGACAAACAAAACCAAATGCGTAATAGTTGCAGGTTACACAAAACAAGACAACATAGAATACAACTTGCAAGAGATAACAGAGCTTGCTTTGTCTTGCGGCCTTGACGTTGTAGGCAAAATTTATCAAATTATAACCACTCCAGATATCCGCACATTCATTGGCAAAGGAAAAGTAGAAGAACTGGCAAACCTAGTCGGCCAAACAGACGCCGAATTGGTGATTGTGGACAACCAACTCACAGGCAGCCAACTCAATAATATTGAAGACGTCGTCAATGTACGAACTATTGACCGAAATATGCTAATACTAGACATTTTTGCTGGTCGAGCTCAGTCACAAGAAGGCAAACTACAGGTTAAGCTTGCACAATTAAAATACAGTTTGCCAAGACTAGCCTCAATCAGCGGCAGTCAAGGTCGATTTGGCTCAGCTGGTGTTGGCTCACGCGGGCCAGGCGAAAGTAAACTAGAACTGGATCGCAGAAGAGTGAAATATGAGATATCTGCTGTGGAGAAGGACTTAAACGATATCGCCAAAGCTCGTCAAGTGCAATCTTACAAACGAAAGACAACAATGAAAAATGTTGCAATTGTAGGCTACACCAACGCAGGCAAAAGCACGCTTATCAATAATATTACAAAGGCCAACACATATGCTGATGACCGTTTGTTTGCCACGCTTGATGTGTTGTCCAAGAAGGTCTGGGATGATGGGATTGAATATATCCTCACAGACACAGTCGGTTTTGTTAGCCGCCTGCCACACGAACTGACGAAAGCTTTTAGTGCCACGCTGGGCGAGGCAAAAGATGCGGACATCATTCTTCTGGTGTTCGACTTGACCGATGATTTGTGGTACAACAAGTTGCAGGTTGTAGAGAATGTCTTGAATGATCTTGGGGTGGACAAAAATCGTATCATTTATGTGGGAAATAAAATTGACAGTGCACCTAGTGAATATTTGATAGGTGCAAGAGAAATCTTGAAAGAAAATTTAATAATGATTTCCGCACGTAAAAACTCTAATATTGACGAATTGAAAAATGCAATAAAAATTCGTTTGCAAAACACTTAACATAATTTTCATAGAAAGATATAATCAAATATGGAAATACTATATTAACAGTAGTTTTGCCTGCAAACGACGATGTCATTCACAAACAAAACTGACTTTATTTAATCCGTGAGTTTACGTAAGTAAATAGAAATTTTGACTTGTTTAAAGTTTACATTAAATAAAATTTATTGAGAGGGAACTATGAAATGCGACAATTGTGAAAATTCTGCAACATACACAAGCATACTGGTGGAAAACGGCAAAAAAACCGAAGTTCACCTTTGCACCGATTGTGCAATCAAGGCTGGCGTTTTGAAAAAAATTGGGGGTTTTCCGTTTGCCAACTTTTTCGAAGCATTGGAACCGAAACTAAAATCAGTAGACAAACAGCTGTCGTGTTCTCGCTGTCACACCACTGCCACCGAGTTTTTGAACACAGGCAGAGTGGGGTGCAGCCAGTGTTATAACGACCTGCGTGAAGTCATAGCACCGATGGTCAAAAGATTTAATTCTGATTGCGGACACAAGCCAAATGCACACACTATGACGGACAAGCAAAAGCAACTTTTCTCACTCAAAAATCAACTCAAAACTGCTATTGCAGAAGAGCGATATGAAGACGCCGGCGAAATAAATAAGCAAATAAAGATTTTGGAGGCAGAGAATGAACAATAACGGAATTTTTATTTCCACCAAAATCCAAGTTTTACGCAACCTAAAAGATTACAAGTTTGTTAGCAAAATAGGTTTGGATGAAGCCAAACAAGTGGTCGAAAAAGTGACATCACTAATTACTTCTGGGTTTAAATTTAGACCGACCAATCAAATTAATGAAAGAGAATTAAATTATCTCTTGAAAAAACAGCTTATCACCAAACCGCTCATCTCACATAATGAGTTTAGTGCGGTTGGCGTTAGCAAAGACGGCAATATGAGCATTATGCTCAACGAACAAGACCACATTGTTACGACGGCTGTTGCATACGGGCTGGACACATCAAGTTTGTATGAACATATGAAACCAACTCTTGACCAGATTGAAAACGGTTTGTCGCTCGCATACGATGACGAATATGGATATCTGTGTTCTTCGTTGACAGACATCGGGTCAGCACTACATGTTTCTGTAACCATGTGCCTTAGCGGGCTAGTACAACTTGGTGAATTGGACAAAATTGTATCACGTCTAACACAAGTCGGATTTTCAGTGCGTGCTATAAATCTGCCAAATGCTCATCTTTTTGAGCTGGAAAATTCGACCTGTCTTGGCCAAAACGAACAGGACATACTCAATAGCATTCAAGCTGTGGTTATGAAATTGCAAGAATACGAGATGAACGCTCGACGAATCATTTATGATGACCAACCTGTTGCGCTAACAGATTTGGTTCGCCGTGCTTACGGAGTTGTGAAGAATTGTTATCGCATTTCGTATCGTGAATTAAACGAACTCGCCACACAACTTCGACTGGGTGCAAGTTTAGGGCTAGTAGAAATCGATGTGGCTGCACTCGACCACTCAATCGTAGAAAATAGTGTGGAAGCACTATATTTCAAGGGTGACAATGTGCAAGATTATGAAATCACCCTTGCAAAAAACATTCAAAACGCATTAAAGGAGAACTAATGTACAATCTTACAGATTTGGCGCAAGTCGCAATAAAGAATGCCACTATAGTTGCCAGTAAGCAAGGCTACATAGTCGGAACAGAGCATATTTTGTATGGACTGGCGAGTGTTGGTGAGAGTAAGGCAAGCAAACTGCTTTCAAGTTTTGGTGTAAAGGAAGAAGAATTGTATGATATTCTTATGTCAAACCAAGAAAGTATGCAAATTTCCAATTCTCTTGAATACACTCCACGCACCAAAAAACTTTTTGCAATCGCAGACATGATTGCTAAGAAAATGCGTCAGTCATTTATCAGCACAGAGCATATGCTTTTGGCGCTTTTGTCACAGAATGATAGCGTAGCAATTAAAATTTTGGCAGGCATCTACAAGCTAAACGTGTTTGAAATGCGTAACAAACTCGTCCGCATTCTTGCCAACAGTCCAACAGCTGAAGCTAGACAGACGAATGATGTTAACTATGGCGGCTTTGAACAGGTCGGCAATGTAAAGAATCGTCAATTTGACCCTACACCTGAGCCTGTAGCCGAAAGCAATCTGCCGAAAGAACTTTTAGATATGGGAAGTGACGTTACTTTGCGTGCAAGACTTGGCAAAATCGATCCGATTATTGGACGTGAAAATGAAATCGAACGTGTAATAGAGATCTTGTGCCGCAAGACTAAGAACAACCCTGTGCTTATAGGCGAGGCTGGTGTAGGCAAGTCGGCAATAGTTGAGGGCTTGGCATTGAAAATCGTCAAAAATGACGTGCCACAAATTTTGCGTGGCAAAACTATATACTCGCTTGACATTGGTGGACTAATGGCTGGCACGAAATATCGTGGCACAATGGAAGAAAAACTTAAAAACGCCATAGAAACAATCATTAGTGACAAAAATATTATTGTTTTCATAGATGAAATCCACACTCTTGCAATGGCAGGCAGTGACAAAGGCGACGTCAACCCAGCTGATATGCTCAAACCATATCTTGCACGTGGTGAAATGCAAACAATCGGTGCGACCACCACTGACGAGTATCGCAAATATATTGAAAAGGACAAGGCACTCGAACGCCGATTCCAACCAATTATGGTAAATCCGCCATCGGTTGAAGACACAATCGCCATTCTAAAGGGCTTACGTGATAGTTACGAAGCATTCCACAATGTGAAAATAAGCGACGAAGCAATTATTTCCGCAGTCAAACTCTCAGATAAATATATTCTCGATAGAAGCCTGCCTGACAAGGCGATTGACCTTATTGACGAGGCTTCTAGCCGTGCCAAAGTGATGAACAATTATGACAGCAAGGACACAGTTGAGATTGAGAAGCGTCTGCAAACACTGGAAGCCAATAAGCAAGACGCCATAGTGCAGGAAGATTTTGAAAAGGCAACACGTCTTCGTGATGAAATTAACAAGGCAAAACAAGATTTAACGGATTTGCGTAACCAAAACAAACCGAACGAGCGTAACGAAATCGTGATCGATGAAAACGCAATTGCTGAAGTGGTTAGCAAGTGGACACAGATTCCGCTCACCAAACTTACCGAAACAGAGAGTGAGCGACTTTTGAATTTGGAAAGCAAATTGTCCTCACGTGTGATAGGTCAGGACGAAGCAATTACTCAGATTGCACGTGCCATTCGTCGTAGCCGTATGGGCATACGTGACGATCGCAGACCAATTGGCAGTTTCTTGTTCTTGGGCAGCACGGGCGTGGGCAAAACTGAACTATGCAAAGCACTTGCCGATGCACTCTATGATAATGAAAGCCAAATGATTCGCTTAGACATGAGCGAGTTTATGGAGCCGCATTCTGTTTCCAAACTTATCGGAGCTCCACCAGGATATGTTGGCTTTGATGATGGCGGCCAACTCACTGAACAGGTTCGCCGCAAACCTTACAGCATTGTGCTCTTTGACGAAATCGAAAAGGCTCATCCAGATGTGCTTAATATTCTGCTCCAAATTTTAGATGACGGCAGACTAACAGACACACAAGGCCGAACTGTAAGTTTCCAAAATTGCGTTATAATTCTGACCAGCAATATTGGCAGTGATAAACTTGCAAGCAAGCGTATTGATTTTGGATTCAATCAGAATAGCGAAACCAGTCGCAACGAAGCAATTATGGACGAACTGAAACGAAGATTCAGACCAGAATTTATCAACCGACTAGATAATATTATCATCTTCAACAGACTCACAAAAGAGAATATGGTGCAAATTACCAAGAATATGCTTATCAAGGTGTCTAAGTCACTCAAGGAGCGTGGCATCAGCTTGCGTCTAACTGACAAAGCAGTCGATTATCTCGTCGACAAAGGTAGCAATGAAGAATATGGCGCTCGTCCGATGCGACGACTCATCACCACCGAAATCGAAGACGAGCTCGCAGATATGATGCTTCGTGGTGACTTATTGGGTAAAACAGAAGTGCTGATTGATTGCGTCAATAAAAAATTAGTTTTTAACACAAAATAAAATTGACAATATAAAGAAAATATAGTAATATAAAATTACAGATTAAAGGAGAACAGTATGAACAGTCCAGAAAGATTAATTGAAAAATTCGCAAAACGTGAGTGCCAAGATATCAACGTTACGTACAAAGTAGTTAGCGGTAAACCCGAAGATAGCATCGTAGCCACAGTATCATGCATTTATCATGGTAAAAATATTACAGCTAAAGGTGAAGGCAAGAACAACTATGTCGCAGCTGCAGCTGCATTCAAAGTGCTTGAAGGTCAAGTAAAACTAGTTAAAGGCAAAGACAGCCCAAAAGGCAAACGCAAACCAATTGCAAAAGCCGCTGACGTTCAAGTTGTTGATGATGAAATAAGTCGTTAGTAAAAAAGAACTCATTTGAGTTCTTTTTTTATGCTTCCATTTGCAATATTCAATTCAAGGCTAGTGCCTAGTTCAGTCTTGTTTGTGGTGGCAATCATACACATATTACAATCCTTCACCAAATCTTTTACAATTTTTTGTGCCTTTTCGTTTGGAAAATAGTCAATGAGTAGTAGGCAAACTTTTCGCACGCATAAACGCAGTAAAGATACGATGTATTTTTCTTCATCATTTAGACTGCTCGCCATTCTGTCCACCAAATAGTCCATATCGTATTTGTTTAAAACGGACAATGCAATATTCTCACTTTCGATTGCTGTCAAGTGACGAATTAAGTTCGGATAGCACAAGTTGTACAGCACGCTTTTGTTTTCAAATAGTGTTGGCACTTTTGGAGCATAGCCAATGTCGTGGCGGTCAATATCCGTCCTAATCTTACCAGAGTAAAATTTGTCTATGCCAGCCACAGCACGCAAAACAAACGAATTGCCAGACATTTCGTCGCCAATCAACTGGAGTTTGTCACCATCATTTAACTCCACGCAAAAATTGTACAGCGAGTAAAACTGTTTCACGTATTTAATGGACAAATGTTCAATCTTTAACACGACCACATTTTAGCATAAATTATTCTACAGTGCAAATCATTTTTTGTTCAATGTGTCCATGATATTATGTAACATATTTTTTTGCTCGTCATTTAAGTAGGGCATAAGTGTATCAGTCATCTTTTGCATATTCTGTTCATCCCATTTACCTTGACTTTTCATTGTTTGCGTCTGACGTAAAAGTTCGGTCATCAACTCTTGCTGGCTCAAGTCCTTGTATTTGTTGATAGTTTGCTCATAGTCCTGAGTTGTCTGATCAGTGTTTTGTTTTGGTTCGTTCTTTGGTGGGGTGTAATTGTTTGAAAAAGTTTTAAAATCCATAAATCACCTTCACTAATAAATGTATGCTTGCATATAAATAAGTGTGTAAAGGGGTGAATTATGGATATTGCGACACTTTTGCCGTTGATAAATATGCTCAATCAAGCCAACAACAGTCAACCAGCCAGCGTCAAACCATCCGAGCAGCCACCAGTGATGTCGCAAGCCGACAAGGAGTTTATCAAGCAAAACACATCAATGTTTCCGGCCTCATTTGTTCCACCTAAAGACTTCCCACAAGCTCAATCGGCACAGACGTCTGCAAACCCCAACAATGCAACCGAATTTTCTCAACCAGTGAATGCACAGCCTTCGCCGCCGAAACAGTCTGCACCGAATATGGATTTAAATGCATTACTGCCACTTTTAAACAACATGGCTGGCAACGGCGTGAACACCGAACAAATCACCAAACTTATGTCTGGATTTAATGGCTCAGGTGATATTGGCGGACTTATAAATCTTGTTTCATCGCTCAGTCAAAACAAACTAAAAAACAATAAGTCTAAGCAAACGAAACAGATAATCAACAATCGCAACCAAAACATTATATTTACAGATTAAAAAAAGAACAATTTAGTTCTTTTTTTGTGTTACAAAACATGCTTTAAATTTTTCTTGTCGCTCAACTTGTAGAAAATAATTTTTTTGCCAATTGTACACACGACGTCTGCTCCAAGTTTAGTTGCGATGGCACATAGCTCGTCTTCGTTAGGCATTTGCACCGACTGTAAAAGACTTACTTTTACGAGTTCGTGATTGTAAAGTGCCTCGCTTATTGCACCAATAGTATTCTCTCCGAATCCGTCTTTGCCTACATTTACAACAGGCTTCAATGTGCTAGCCATACTACGAAGCTTGATTCTATCTTTTTTATTTAACATAAATCACTCCTTAATCCACCATTTCGAATTGCTGGTCACCGAATAGAACAGTGTCGCCTTCGACAGCACCCTTTTCTTTCAGCATATCAAAAATGCCTTTTTCTTTGACCTTTGACATAAAGTATCCAAGTGATGCCGTGTCAGTAAACACGATGCCACGTTGCAATTCGTCAATGTATCCGCCACTAACTCGATAGGTGTGTGGCTCAACCATTTCAATGTTGACACTGGTTACATCTCTAATGTCGATTCGCTCAATTTCAGGTTTGATAGGTTCTGGCACCGGCAAATCTTTCAATTCGTTCCAAGTAGTTTTCAAAAGTTCATCCACGCCCTGATTTATGATTGCACAAATAGGAACGATAGGATATTTTGTCTTTGTTTTAGATTTAAACGACTTTATGCGCTCATCCAAATTGTCCACCATGTCAATTTTTGTTAGAGCGATTATTTGTGGCAGTGTTGCAAGACGAGTGTTGAACTTCTTTAACTCGTCATTTACTATGTTATAGTCTGCAACAGGGTCGTTACCATTAACTCCGCTAATGTCCACTACGTGAATGAGTAGGCGAGTGCGCTCAATATGTGACAGAAAGTCGTGACCAAGTCCCACGCCTTCACTTGCACCTTCAATCAATCCCGGAATGTCCGCCACGACAAAACTATTGTCGTAATATTTTGCGATTCCAATGTTTGGAGTTAATGTAGTAAATTCGTAATTCGCAATTTTAGGCTTGGCACTGGTGATGATAGATAGAATTGTGCTCTTGCCAACGTTTGGCTTGCCGATGAGGGCAACGTCTGCAATCATTTTCAATTCCAATTGCACTTGATAAGGCTTGCATACTTCACCCAATTGCGAAAATTGTGGAGCTTGACGAGTAGGCGTTTTAAAGAAAGCGTTGCCACGACCACCACGACCGCCTTGCAAAATGACCGCACGTTCGCCGTCCGCATACATATCAGCTACGACTTTGCCTGTTTCTACGTCACGAATGACAGTGCCGCAAGGTACTTCAATTACAATGTCCTGCCCATCTTTGCCGTTGCGAAGTCCACCATCACCGTTCTCACCATTCTCAGCCACGAATTTGCGTTTGTACTGAAAATCTATGAGAGTGTTCTTATTTCGACTTGCCACGAAAACAACGCTGCCGCCTTTACCACCATCACCGCCGGATGGTCCACCGTTTGCGACATATTTTTCTCTGCGCCAACGCACAACACCATCACCGCCGTTGCCAGCCTTTATACTAATTTTTACTTTATCTATGCTCATACTTGTCCTTATAATATTTACAATATTTTTGCATTTTACACTCTTCACATTTTGGTTTTCTGCTAATGCAGTGATATCTGCCAAAGAGTATTAAACGCAAATGAAGTTTGTCCAAACAATTTTTGTCGAAGGCTTGATAGATTTTTTTCTCCACTTCCAAAGGTGAATCTTTTTCCTCGCTGATGCCAAGTCGGTCACACACACGATGAACGTGCGTGTCCACAGCCACGACAGGAAACCCAAAGCATTCGTTCAAAACAACATTTGCTGTCTTACGTCCCACACCGCTCAGTGTTTGCAAAACGTCACGGTCAGTTGGCATCTCGCCATTGTATTTTTCCACAATTTCTCGAGAACATTCTTTTATCGCTTTTGCTTTTGAATTGTAGAATCCACAAGAATGAATAATATCCTTCAACTCATCTTCGTTAAGCTCAGCCATTTTGTCTGGAGTGGGTGCTAGAGCAAAGAGTCTCGGCGTCACCATATTAACACGCTTGTCCGTACATTGCGCTGACAATATTGTCGCAATCAAAAGTTGAAACGGTGTTTCATAATTCAGTTCACAACGAGCGACAGGAAACATTTCTTCCAAATACGCTAACAACTCTTTTTGTTTTTCCATAAGAGTATTATAACACATTAGATACGCATTTTCAATAATTTACGAATATGTTTGTAATTAATTTACGAACATATTTGTAATTAATTTACAAATAATTTTTGTGCTTATATACAAAAAATTTTTGTGTATATTTATAAATAATATTTTAAATAATTTGTTAAATATATTGTATTTTTTAAATATTTTTAATTATTAATTAAATATAATTATTGAAAAATAAATAAAATATTTTTTATATAAATCATTTTGAATATAATTTTAAATTAATTTGCGATTATTTTATATATAAAAATCGTAAAAATAATTTTTTTTGCAATTATTCTTTTTATAGAAAAAAATAATCTAGTTATTAATATTTAATATATTCGACGGATAATATCCCGTTGACCATAGTTTGAATCAATCACGTACATTCCGTTAAAGCCTGACATATTTCTTCTTGCCAAAATTGACTGTGCCGTGTACACATCATTAGGATTTATCATTACAGCCAAACTGCAGCTGGAGACAATACTTTTTGGTGCATTAACCATTGAAGAATATACTCCATAACTTTGCAGAATATTTCTAAAATTCATTAGTTCATTTCTCGACCTAAAAAGCATATAGGCGTTTTTCATGTTATACCTCTCACAAAAAGCGTTTGTTCATAATACATAATATATAGAAAGGTAAAAAATGGTGAATAATGATTTATTTAGATAATTCAGCAACAACATATTTCAAACCACAGATTGTGAAGTCGAGTGTGATTAATGCAGTCAACAACTACACGGGAAACGCAGGCAGAAGCGGACACAAAATCGCACTTGCGGCTGGTGAGCAGGTCATGAAAGCACGTCAAGTTGTGGCCTCATTTTTTGAGGCAAGTTTTGACAGGGTTGTGTTTACTCATAACTGCACCACAGCACTCAATATGGCAATACTCGGAAGTGTCGAAAAGGGAATGCATGTAATTACAACAACCATGGAACACAATTCAGTTTTGCGTCCATTAAATCGTTTGCAAGAAAATGGGGATATTGAATTGACAATTGTAAATATGAATGACGAAGGCTGTGTGTCAGTTGACGACATCAAGAATGCCGTAAAGCCGAATACAAAGTTGGTCGTTATAACCCAAACATCTAATGTCACTGGTGCATCGAATGACGTGAAAGCGATTGGTGAGTTTTGTCATCAAAATGGAATAAAAATAATAGTTGATTGTGCACAGTCTGCAGGCCATAAAAAGATATCCATGCGTGATGATAACATTGATATAATTTGCTTTGCGGGACATAAGGGTTTGTATGCTCTGACAGGCATAGGAGGCATGGTGTTAGCCGACAATGTTCATCTGCGACCAGTGATACTGGGTGGCACAGGTGTTGACAGCATCTCTCTCAAACAAGAAGAATTGTTTCCAGATAATTTTGAAAGCGGAACAGTGCCTGTGATGCAAATAATTTCATTAGGTGCAGGCGTAGAATATGTTAGTAAGAATTTTGAATATATTAATTTTCGTACACAAGATTTAACGAAATACGCATTAAATAGGTTAAAATATTTAAAAAATATAAAAATTTATTCAAATATTAATAATTGTTCAGGAGTTATTTCGTTTAATATAGATAATTATGATTGTAATGATGTCGCCAATTTTTTAGATGAAAAATATAATATCGCAGTCAGAAGCGGACTGCACTGTGCTCCATTAATTCACAAACAATTGAATACGTTAGAACAAGGTGGAGCAATTAGAATTTCGCTCACGCACCAAAACAACGCAAACGAGATTGATAAATTAATTGATGCATTGGTCGACTATCAGAAGAACAACTAGTCCAACCAATTTTTGCTAATTGATTTTTTCCACAATGGGCGAATCAAACATAAGAAACTTAGACCCAATAATAGACTGCCCCAAACGATATAATAATTTCTAAATGGCACAACCAAACTAACAAACAAAATCAGTAGGCCAGCCCAAAAATATCTGAACCAATTTTTCTTTTGCAAGCACATATCCAACACGTCCTTAAACTTAACCTTTGGCTTGGACTTGTATGCGATTTCGCTTTCAGGGTAGGAATTGGTTTTGGTGTATAAGAGTTGATACATCTGTTCTTTGTCTAGTAGCACGACATTGAAATTTAAATTGCTTGCAATAGAACGAACATCGCTCTTCCAAACACTAGCAACCAATATAATTTTGTCACAGCCATTTCTGTGTGTTGACAAAATCTCAAACAATTTTTCTGGCTCGGAATCTTCACAATAAATCATTTTAATTTTTTTGTTATTAAGTTTGAACGCTAAGTAATTTTTGTAGGCATGTTTGTTGACTGCGTCTGGAAAAAGAGTCGCAAAAAATTTTGTGCGAATATTTGCATCCATTGTGGCAAGCTTGAACGCACACTCTTCAATTTTTGCCTGCTCTTGCGCATTAGATTTTTTTATGTTGTTTCTGTGATTTGATATGGCAGAAATTAGCGTGTTCGTTGCAATGGAAATTGCAAACGCAATCAGCGCACAAACTACGCCGTCATAAATATAGAATCTCAGCCATGCGAAAGCTATGAAAAAAATGATTATATATCTAAACGCAATGTCCAAAATGTATGCCAAACGAGATTTATTCATGCAACTATTTTTGCCAATAAACAAAAAGCCAAACAAATAATAACTGTTTTGCGTGTTTTAAGGTTTGACAACACGGCTATAATGTTTTAAAATAATAGTATGAACATCTTAGCAATAATTAATAAGAAACGTTGTGGCAAAGCTTTGACCACTGAAGAGATAGAATTTGTAATCAAGGCATACACAAGAGGCAAAATACCTGATTACCAGATGAGTTCGCTTCTTATGGCAATATGTACTAAAGGAATGAACTACGAAGAAACGCTTGCCATGACGCTTGCTATGAAAAATAGTGGCAAGGTTTACACCTTTGACAAATCACGCAATTTTATCCTTGACAAACATAGCACAGGTGGAGTGGGCGATTCGACCACATTTATTGTGATGAGCACACTCGCCAGTCTTGGCTACAAAATGGTGAAAATGAGCGGTCGTGGTCTCGGTCACACAGGCGGCACTTTGGACAAACTTGAAGTATTTCCAAAAGTGAAGCATAACTATTCGATTGACCAAGTGGAAGAGTTTTTAGACAAGAACAACGCTGTCATTATCGGCGCACAGGCTGTTGCCCCAGCGGATAAGAAAATTTATTTGCTTCGTGACGTCAGTTCAACAGTAGAAAGCATTCCGTTGATTTGTGCTAGCATTCTGTCCAAGAAATTATCTTGTGGCGCACATGGAATAGTGTTTGATATCACCTGTGGTGACGGTGCCTTTATGCACAATTTGAAAGATGCTCAGACGCTGGCACATTTGATGCGTAAGATTACGCAGCATGAAAAGGTGCGTGCCTCATTCGTGATTACGGATATGGATTCGCCGCTTAGTCGTGGAATTGGCAGAGAGTACGAAATCGCAGATGTTGTTCGTGTTTTGAACGGCGAGCGTTGTGCTCTACGTGAAGTTTCACTAAAATTGATAGTGGAAGCAATGCGTCTTCAGAAACCAGAACTTAACGAAAAATATGCCTACATCCAAGCAAGCCAAGCAATCGATAACGGACTAGCCAAGCAAAACTTCGTTGACATACTTCGAGCACAAGGGGCTAATCTAGATAACATAGATGACTATCAAACTGTGCCAAAGACAAAGTTTGAAACGAAAATTTATGCTTCCACTTCAGGCAGAGTAAGGCGTGTGTCCGCACGTGCTCTAGGCGATGCCGTTCGCATCTTGGGTGGCGGTCGATTGGTGGAAACCGATACTATTACGCCAAATGTGGGCATGGAAATTAATTGCCGCATTGGCGACAAGGTTAAGAAAGGCGATTGCCTAGCAATAGTTCACTACGAAGACAAGAAAAAGTTTAAGCAAGTGGAATCGCAAATCAAGAATGCATTTCAAATTGGTTGTTTCGCCTTAAAACCTAAGCTTATTATTCAGGAAATAAAATGATAAAACTAAAAAATGAAGAACAAACAAAAAAAGTGGCAATCGATTTTGCCAACAAACTAAAACCGGGCGACCTCGTTTTGCTCAACGGCGACTTAGGAGCAGGCAAAACCACTTTCACACGTTATACTTTCGAGGCTCTTGGTGCAAAAGGCGTGGTGAACAGCCCAACCTTTGCTATTGTGAAGGTGTACGAAAGCCCTGTTGCTGAGCTGTATCACTTTGACACCTATCGCATTGACGTAAATGAGGCGATTGAGTCAGGCTTCGACGAAATTTTGTCCAATAGACAGGGTAAAATTATTTTTATTGAGTGGAGCGAAAATATTGCACCGCTTTTACAAAATGTTTCATACATTGTCAACTTAAAATATGTAACCGAAACTGAACGAGAAATAGAGATTTTGAAAAAATGAACAAACTGATAATTAACACTGTATTGCCGCAATTACAAGCCGTTCTGACAAAAGATGAACATATCTTTTCTACCGTACTTGATGCTGACAAAAATCATAACGAGAAATTGCTCGGCGAAATTGACAAACTCTTGCAAGAATCTGATCTAAAAATGCAAGATATTGATGCTTGCTTTTGTTTCGTGGGCCCAGGAAGTTTTACAGGAATTAGAGTAGGGGTTGCCACCATAAAGGGCTTTAGAGATGCGCTGGGCATCAAAGCGTTTGGCATAAACACGCTTGAATACTTGTCACGTTTAGCAGTCAAGAAAGACTCGACCGCACAAGTGTTCGCTTTGTACGGCAGTTTGAATAGTTATTTTGTCGCACACATAGAAAACGGAGAACTTGTTTACGAATCCACTAATCAAACATTGGACCAACTGCTTGCAATTGCAAATGGCAGGGACATTTATGTTTTCAGTGGAAGCAATCATTGTGAATTTGCACGCAATGTAGATTTGAATGCGGATGAGTTGGTTTTGCTTGCCAATGATGTATATGCTCGTGGTGACGAACGACTTACACCAGTATATTTTCAACTTTCGCAAGCCGAAGCACAAAAAATCAGCCGCAACGTTGACATATCCCTTGCAACTGTTGATGATGCTAAAGAAATAACAAATATAGACAATCAAATTTTTGAAGATAAGTGGAACGAAGACTCGTATATTCGTGAGATAAGAAATAACAAACTATTTGTTGCCAAACTCTTAGACAAAATTATCGGCTTTGTTGACCTTGAAATTGTCGCAGACGAAATGAACATTGTGAAAATTGGCGTCTTACCAGATTATCGACGAAACAGAGTGGCCATTCAGCTCATCAATCACGCCACTGATTATGCAAGGCAGAGCAACATTGCTAGCATTGGACTAGAAGTGTCGTCAAACAATGCTCCAGCCAAAAATCTATACAAGAAAATGGGCTTTGAACCAACCAGAATCAGAAAGCATTATTACAAGGATCACAGCGATGCAATAGAGATGCGAAAGCAAGTTTAATTGTAATCGTCTGGCAGGTCGTTAAGAATTAGTAGGCAATCACCGGCACGCAGAAGTTTTGTGAATATGCCTTGCGCCATAGCCAAATTTTTTGCATATATGATATTTTCAAATCCTACTGAAAGCAATCCGTCTGAGATTGCTTTTTTGTTGGTGTCATTTACGATTATGAAATAGTCTACAAACTTGCCAGCAGCTACTCCAAAGTGATAGTTGATATCATATTGCATCTTGCCACCTTCCACCATTCCGGGTGATGCGATTATTTTACGAGTGCCAATAGACTTTAACACTTCGAGTGCTACACGAATGCTGTCTGCACTAGCATTATAGCTATCGTCGATAATAATCACACCATTTTGGTTTTTAATCAGTTCGAGTCGGTGTGGCTCGGCTTTAACATTTTCAATCTTTGGCAAAATGTTCTCAATGTCATCATAAAGGCAGGCACACGCAATCGCAAGAGTCAAATTAACTACATTGTGTTCGCCGATTAGCCTTGTATGAACTTCATATTTTTTATCGCCAACATGCAGAGTAAAACTACTACCTGATAAATCAAATTTTATATCACTCGCAAAATAATCTGCCTTTTGCCTTGTGGAAACTGAAATTTTGCTTAATTTTCTTTCATCATACATTTTTTTCACATACTCATTATCTATATTGAAAATGACTGTGCCTATGCAATAGTCAGACAATTCTTTTTTAGTTTTGTAAATATTTTCCACCGAACCAAACGATTCAATGTGTGCTGGGCTAACGTTTGTAATTATTGCATTGGTCGGATTTGTCAGGTGGCACAATTCGTCAATTTGATAACGTTTTCTCGCACCCATTTCGGCAACAAATATTTTGCAATTGTCATCCAAATCGTTAATCGCTTTTGTCAATCCGAGTGGGGTGTTGTAACTACGAGGACTAGCCACTGCATTTTGTCCGCCAAGTAAAGTGGACAGATAGTTTTTCACGCTAGTTTTTCCAACGCTTCCCGTGATGCCAATCACCTCGATATTGCGAGCCGTTAGTTTGTGTTTTGCTCGGTCCATATATTTTCTATTAACACGTTTTTCATACGGCAGCCAACTCACATTCACCACGAAAATAATTGTATCTTTATATAGCATTGACGCACATGCAAAAATTACGAACACCTTGCTCGGCACAAATAATAGCATTAATATATCTACAGCAAAAATCAAAAATATATTTGCAATAAATAATCTTTTAATTTTTTGCGTAAAATTTAATTTAATTTTCTTCGGTGCAAAATAATCCACAACCTCGAAAATAATGTAAAAAATAACCAAAAAACACGAAAATATAGTGTAAATTATTACATTTTTTATAAAAATTAAGCATAAACATGCCAAAACGCTTATCAAACTATTAATTATTATTCGTTTTTTATTTTTGCAAAATTGCAAATAATTTTTTAATTTATAATTTTTTAATTGGTAAAAATATAAATTATTTAATATGAAAAAAATATTTAGTGGCAATAAAAGAGTGAATAAAATAATTTTAGTAATCATTTATTTTTCTCCCAAAAATGTTTTAAGTCGGTAACAAAAATTTTGTTTGTTTTCCAGATAGGCAAAATGTCCGTAATCAACAACATGGCATTCGGCATTTGGAATGTGTTTATGAAAATATGAGCACATATACATAGGTGTTTCTTTATCGAGTTTGCCCCAATAAATAAGCGTTGGACACGTGACGCATTTTATTAAGTTTTTCAAGTTTAGATTTACAACGTTTTTAAATGTGGTTCGGTCAATGTCTGCAAGTGCCATGTAGTCGGTCGAGCCAATTGCATTGTTGAAATGTAAGTCACGATTGTCTAGCCATTTTTTCGTCTGATTTAAGTCCCTTATTTTTTTATATCTCGGTTTTATGCCAGCCCCAGAACAGATAACCAGTTTTTTTAGTTTAATCCGCTTATTTAAAATTAGTGCCACTCGGCAACCGAAACTGTGGCACACGACAATAGGGTCATTTATGTTAAGCAATTGCAAAATGTTGCACACAATGTTTACGTAGTCAAACATGGACAGAGGTTGTAGTGACGAGCATTCTTTGTAAGGCGGAAAACTAATTTTTAGTGTAGAAAATTTCTTTACAAAAGGGTCGCACACATCGAACGACCTTTTGTTGCCGCCCCAACCATGCAAAAATAACACGCAGTCATTCCCACGTTTCTCGTAGTCGTAGTCAATTATAAAACTCTTATAAATATATTTCACATATTCATATATGCGTGTGCGTGTGTTTTCGCCCAATGTTCATTGCATTACAACTTTTGCTTCGTCAACACAAAAGAGTTCGGATAAATTTAGTGATTTAAGTAGTGTTCTACGATTTACAACTTATATTTAGCCTCAAAAGTTTGTATCAGCTAGCGAATACGTGACATATAACCTTATATGAAAAAAATTGGAATCGTATTTGGCGGCGAGTCGGTTGAACACGACGTATCTGTTATCACCGCCTTGCAATGCTATCAAATGATAAAATCTGATTTTATAGTCAAGTTAATCTATCTTACACGAGATAATGAGTTTTATTTCGTGCCTAACAATGTTCGCCCCAGCGACTTTGTTCGCCTGCCAAAACATGCCAAACGTGTCAAGAACATGCATTTTGGCGTAGACACAATAGTCAACTGCTGTCACGGTGGGATAGGCGAAGACGGTCAGCTTTCGGCAATGTTCTCCATGTTGAAAATCAACTACACCAACGCCGACTGTATTCCGAGCATGATCGCAATGGATAAGATGCTAACAAAACTTGCACTAAAGTCCACCAAAATTAAAACCTTGCCAGCTAAGACATTTTTCTCCCTAACTGATAGGAGTGAATTAAAAAAGTTTTCCTATCCGGTGATTGTCAAGCCGAGAAGTCTAGGCAGTAGCATAGGTGTTGTTAGGTGTGATAATGAAACTGAACTATTTCAAGCCATAGAATCAGACCTGATGTACGACCGAGCTTGCATTGTGGAAAGATGCATTGACCCGCTAATCGAGTACAACTGTGCTATCTATAAACGTGGCGACGACTTGATTGTCAGCGAAATAGAGCAACCTATCAAGCACGACTTGACCTTAAGTTTTGCAGATAAATATTTATCAAACTCAGAAAAAGGAATGAAAAGTTCCTCTCGCATTTTGCCTGCCGAAATCGACGACGCTCTCCGTGAAAAGATTCACATTTGGACGCTCACAGCATACAAAGTTCTTGACCTAAAAGGCGTCGTGAGAGTGGATTATCTCTTTGACCCAACGACAAAATCTCTTTATCTCAACGAAATCAACACAATTCCTGGCTCTCTTGCATTTTATTTGTTTGAGCCGTTGGGAATCAGCTATGTGGAACTGGTAAAAGACCTAATCTACGACTGCCAAAATTCGCACATAACGGACAACAAAATTACCAGATTTGACTCGCAAATACTTGATATTGCTTTACATAAAAATTGACTTATGCTAAACTAAAACTGTATTTAGGAGAGTATCGGCAATGACGAATAGCGAACTAATAAATATTGCCAAATCGACTTTACAGTCGGTTTTGGACAACCCCTATGACAGCGAATGTCCAACCTTTGTGGCGGCGGCTGTTTTGGGCAAGTCGGGCAGAGTATACACAGGCGTCAATGTCCATTGGTGGCATTCCAGCTGTGCGGAGCAAGTTGCTATAGGTTCGGCTTTCGCCAATGGCGAGAGAGAGTTTGAACGCATCGTTTCCGTATCTCGTGACGTGGACGGCAAAATTAAAATTGTCACGCCTTGCGGCATTTGCAGACAGATGTTTTCAATCCACGCACCCAACATTAAGGTGATTATTAAGGACGGCAACAAAACAGTGACCAAGTCGGTTGATGACCTGTTGCCATATTGTTACAGAGGAGAGTATTAATGGCATACGGAGCAAAAGACCTAGTCGTATTGGAAGGATTGGATGCAGTGAGAATGCGTCCTGGCATGTATATTGGCAGCACAGGCAATCGTGGAATGCACCACATTTTGTGGGAGATTATTGACAACTCAATCGACGAGCTTGCCAACGGCTATGGCAACAAAATTACAGTGAAATTGCACAAAGACGGCTCAGCAACGGTCAGCGACAATGGTCGTGGCGTGCCGGTTGACCCACATCCAAAGTTGAAAATCTCAGGCGTCGAAGTTGTATACACCCAACTCCACGCTGGCGGCAAATTTGGCGACGGCAACTATCAATATTCGGGCGGTTTGCACGGCGTAGGTGCATCTGTCACCAATGCTCTCAGTCGTTATTTGGAAGTGACTGTCTGCCGTGAAGGGAAGAAATATTATGCAAGGTTTGAAAGCATTGAGAAGGGTGGCAAGATTCACAGCGGACAAACAGTGCAAAAACTTATTTGCGTTGGCGACACTAAGGAAACAGGCACAACAGTTCACTTTTTGCCTGATGACCGTGTGTTCGGCGACAACACATTTGACCTAGAACTTATAACCAAAAAACTGCGTGAAGATGCTTACTTAAACCGTGGAATTATTGTAGATTTGGTGGACGAACGTACAAATGTTAAACAACAATTCTGTTACGAAGGTGGCATAAAAGATTATGTCAGCTATCTAAACGAAGGCAAAAATACACAATACTTCCCTCCAATTTTCATCGAAGGCGAGAGCGATGGCGTGTATGTGCAACTATCTATGCAACACACGGACGGCTTTAGCGAGAACATCTTTAGCTTCGTTAACAATATCCCAACACCAGAAGGCGGATGGCACGAAGTGGGCTTTAAAACTGCCCTCACCAAAGTGCTTAACGACAACGCTCGTAAGCAAGGTTTCCTGAAGGAAAAAGATGAAAACCTGCTCGGTGAAGACTATCGAGAGGGCATCACGGCCGTGCTTAGCATTAAAATGAAAAATGTTCAGTTTGAAGGACAGACCAAGACAAAACTCGGCAATGTAGACGTCAAACCAAAAGTTGAAGCCGTTTGCTCGCAGAAACTTGACGAATTTTTCAATAGCATTAAGAATTTACCTATATTGCAAGCCATATGCGACAAGGCAAAAGGTGCACAAAAGGCACGTATGGCGAGCCGACGTGCGAAAGATTTGGCTCGTGCAAAGAATAGTATTGAGGGCTCCAATCTTGTGGGCAAGTTTGCCAATTGCAGCGGCAGGGATTACAAGCGAAACGAACTTTTCATTGTGGAAGGTAAGTCGGCAGGCGGTTCGGCGAAAGGCGGCCGTGATCGTATGTTCCAAGCCATTTTGGCATTGCGTGGCAAGCCTATAAATGCTGAGAAAAAACGTATCGATCAAGTATTACAGAACGAAGAAATCCGCACCATTATAGGTGCACTCGGCACAGGCATCGGAGACAATTTTAAAATTGACAATTTGAAGTTCGACAAAGTAATCATTCTGAGTGATGCCGACGAAGACGGTGCACATATTAGATCGATTTTGATTACATTCTTCTTTAGATATATGAAAGAGCTCATCACGGAAGGGCATGTCTATTGTGGAATGCCACCTTTGTACAAGGTGTCTTACAAGGACAAGCATGAGTACGTGTACAGTGACCGTGAATTGCCAGAAGCAATTGAGCGTGCGGGCAAAGTCTACGAGTTGCAACGCTATAAAGGTCTAGGCGAGATGAATGCTGACCAATTGCGAGAGACCACCATGAATCCCGCTCGTCGCAATCTGATGAAAATCACTATTGACGACGCAGTCGAGGCCGACAAAGCAATTACAACATGGATGGGCGATGAAGTGGAAGCTCGCAAGGACTATATTACGAGAAATGCCAACTTTAATAAAGTGGACGAACTATTAACAAAGAACAACGACAATAACGATTAGGAAGATTTATGGCAAGAGATGACGAAAAGCAAGTAAATATGTTTGACAAAAACGAGAAACATAAGCCAAAAAAGGCTAAGAATATGGACGAAACACCAGCTGATGAAACTGGACTTGTTTTCACACGCACAGTTGAAGATGTGATGAATTCAAGTATGCTACCTTATTCCGAATGTGTCATTTTGGATCGTGCCTTGCCAAGAGTGGAAGACGGCTTGAAACCAGTGCAAAGGCGTATCCTATATGCAATGCTTGAAGCAGGTCTGACTCCGGATAAACCATACAAAAAATGTGCCGCAACGGTCGGCGACGTGTTGGGTAAATATCACCCACATGGTGACACGTCAGTTTATGACGCAATGGTGCGTATGGCACAGGATTTTACCATAAACACGCCGCTTATTGACGGTCACGGCAACTTTGGTTCGGTCGACGGCGACCCAGCCGCTGCCTATCGTTATACCGAAGCCCGACTCAGCAAACTTGCAGTTGAACTTATGCAAGACATTGACAAAGACACTGTCAATTTCAGCCTAAGTTTCGATGACAAACGCAAAGAGCCAGACTATTTGCCGGGACGTTTTCCAAACTTGCTTGTCAACGGTGCCAGTGGTATTGCCGTTGGTCTTGCCACAAATATTCCGCCACACAATTTGGGCGAAGTGATTGACGCCACTGTGGCATATATTGACGACGAGAATATTGATTTAGGCGGATTGCTCAAACATATCAAGGGGCCAGATTTTCCAACAGGCGCAATGGTGCTTAAGAACCAAAATATGATAGATGCTTACGCCACCGGTCGTGGCAAGGTGCAAGTGCGTGCGGTTTGGAATTTGGAAGAACTGCCAAATGGCAAGACTAATATCGTCATCACCGAATTGCCTTATCAGGTTAACAAGGCAGAATTTTTGACTCATATTGTCGATGTCAAAGATAAATACAAGGGCTGTTTGAATGCAATATCCGAAATTCAAGACGAATCGGATATGAACGGCATGCGTGCGGTCATCACTGTTCGCAAGGACGGTGACGTTCAGGGCATAATCAGCGAACTGTTGAAACGTACCGAAATGCAGGCCAGTTTCAGCTATAATGTGGTGGCAATTGCAGACGGCAAACCTAAACTTTTGCCATTGTTAGATATAATTAGATATTATGTCAATTTCCAAGTTGACGTAATCGTGCGTCGTACCAAGTTCAATTTGGAAAAGGCGGAAGCACGTGCACACATTCTAGAAGGACTTTTAATTGCGATTCAGAACATTGATGAAGTAATCCGAATCATCAAGGGAAGCAAAAGTGTTCAAGATGCAAAAGCTGAACTAATGTCACGCTTTGGTCTCACCGAAGTGCAAGCTGTTGCCATTTTGGATATGAAATTGTCAAGGCTCACCAACCTTGAAACATATAAGATTGAAGAAGAACTGGCAGATTTGAATAAGAAAATCAAGAAATACAAACATATTTTGTCTGCTAGGAAATATCAACTTGAAGTGGTTAGGGCGGAACTATTGTCAATCAAAGAACGCTATCCATTGCCTCGTAAAACGCAAGTGGTACGCAGCTTTGACGAATATGTCGCCACTCCTATTGAAAAGGCCATTGAGAACGAAGAGTGCGTTTTGTATGTAACGACCGACGGCCTAAGAGTGAAGAATGTTCCGTTCAAGTCAATCAAGGACGGAGATAACAGTTTCAGTGCGACCAAGAATGTCAATTTGTTGTTTAGAGATAGTGCACATGCATACTCCAACGACACCATTTTGGCGTTTACTAATCTTGGCAATGTGTACAAGTTTACAGCACGTTTCATCGAACAGTGCAAACTCAATGGCAAAGGCACTCAGTTGTCACAGATTTGTAAGTGCGAGGCACATGAACAGATTGTTAATATATTTAACATGGCGGAAACGAATGTTGCCAATGACTTATTCTTCTTCACTCGTGATGGCTATATCCGTAAATGCCCAGTAAGTGAATTTGACATTGCCAAGTCTAGTGCAAGTGCTATCAAATTGAAACTTGGCGACGAAGTGATTCGTGTGCAGGACAATCTATATATGCCAAGTGCGGTTTGCGTAACCAAGAATGGCATGGTGCTAAATTGCGAACTCGGTTCAGTGCCTAGCCAGAAACGTGGTGCGTCAGGAGTGATTGGCATTCAACTATCGCAAGGCGACGAAGTGGTGTTTGCAGGACAAGTGATGTCGAGTGATAAACTTATTGTGATGACAGACAACAACCATATCAAGCGAGTAAACATGGCAGAGATTCCAATGAGTGCACGCAATCGAAAAGGTCTGCAGATATGTGTTGCCAAAGAAAAAGTAGACTTTGCCATTGCACCAGTTGTCAGTGGCGAGTTTGTGGCAGTATTCAAGTCTGGCACAGTTGATGTGCTTGACGTAAGCAAAATAGACGTTTTGCCACGCAACAAAACTGGCAAGCCAATGCAAAATGTGAAAAATGATGATAAATTGTTGTTGGCAACCATATATAATATTTAGGTGATTTATGCAATACATAATTAGATTTATTAAGGGAATACTGATTGGCTGTGTCAACATTATTCCAGGTGTCAGCGCAGGCACAATCGCAGTCGTGACCAACGTTTACGATGAGATTATCACTGCAATGAGCCTTGATTTCAAGTTTATCAAGAAAAACTTTTGGAAGTTGTTGGCACTTGGACTTGGCGTTATAGTCGGCATATTACTCTTCAGTAAAGCGATTGAATTTTTGTTCGACCATTGTTTCCGCAGCACCATGAATTTCTTTGGCGGATTGGTTATCGGCTCTATACCTTTGCTGATTAAGAATGCCACCAAAATGCCCGAAGATAGCAAAAAATGGGTGAAATGGGTTGTCTTCGCTGTATGTTTTGTCGGCGTTCTGTGTTATTCTTTCTTTTGCAAAAAGGCAGCGGATGCTGAAATCATTACATCAATAGATGTCAAATCGTTTTTCAAAATAGCAGGGCTTCTCGCCATTGCCAGCATTGCCATGATTTTGCCTGGACTCAGCGGCTCGCTTATGATGATGTTCTTCGGCATTTATGACACGGTGATTGCTGCCATTGCACACTTCAATTTTGCCGTTTTGTCAACTGTTGCTGTTGGCGTAATCATTGGCGTTGTGGTTGGCTCAATTGCTCTAAAATATTTGCTCAAACATTTCGGCAAGACGACCAACTTTGGCATTATTGCACTCGTCTTGTCGTCTTTAATTGGCGTGTATGTGGTCTACGTCATTCCAAAAATGGCTTTCGACTGGGTTCTTATTGCCGATATCTGTGCTTTGGCAGCAGGTCTTTTGGGCGGATATGGTTTGTGTTATGTTAGCCAAAAGAAATCTAAATATGAAGCACAAGAGAGTGATAACCTTGTGGGATTCAAAGAATATGTGGCTGATGAAAAATCTGCATCATCTAGCTCACAAAGTGAAACCAAACCTACTGTTGAGGATAAAAATGAACAAGTCAAGGCAAGTGACAACGCAAATGCCACACCGCCTTTGTCGACAGACAATAGAAACGATGTCGAATCAACGGAAACAGAGAAAAACTTATCTAATGAAGAGCAAAAAACTGACAAATAGTCAGTTTTTTTGTGTAAATTTGATTTTATTTTATTGACAGCATAAATTCGTTGTGCTAGAATACAAGCACATGGGGGAGTGGCGGAATTGGCATACGCGCACGTTTGAGGGGCGTGTGGGCAACCTTGTGAGTTCAAATCTCATCTTCCCCACCATATATTAAACCTAGTTTCTAGGTTTTTATTTTTCTAGTAGTGGGAGATAGGGGAATGTTGATAGAAGAGAAATTAAAAGAAAATAAGCAGCGTGAAATGTTTTACGAACTGCTTGATGAGTGTTTTGATATGTCCTACAGATATCGCCGTGTGAATGCGAACAATGACTGTGACAAAAACAAACAACCAAAACATGATGAAAAAGAAACCATAATTGAGAAATAAAAAATACCCAATCGGGTATTTTTTTGTTAAATTTTGCGTTCGCCAGTGACGCCTTCTTTAAATCCGCAAGGTTTGGAACACTTATAGTCAGGGAAAGTGCAGCGAGAGCCGTGGGTGTATTTTTCTAGCATTTCGGCTTGTGGGTGACCTTTGCGTTTTAGCTCAGTCACATATTTGTTGAGTGTGTCATTAGTTTGGTTATCAATTTCCAGTTGAGCAGCAGCACATTTACGTTCTTTCATCTTCAAAATGAATTTGTCTAAACTGCCGTATTCGTTGATGTTTACGAGCAGACCTTGTGGGAATACGCTTGCTTGACTTTCGCAGTCGTTCTTCCATTCACGAGTGAGTTCGTCACTCATACGAATAATCTTTGGCACATAAAACTCAGGTGTGTCGAGCAATGTCATATCGTAACCGAGTGTGCGGTGGCGCTGTGCTTCTGCCATTTGGGCAAGTGAGCCCTTGTAACTGGTGCAATACACATCACCAAAATAGGTTTCTGGTGCGATAGAGCGCTTGATGAGTGACAAGTGTGAGTTCTTGGCATTGACACCTTCGGCAAGGTCTTTGTCATAATACACACGATTGACATTGCCGTCCTTGATGTAGTCAAACAAAATGCGTCTGTGCACTGGGTCGTCGTCTTGACTGAGTTTTTGCTCCCAAACTTCCGTTTTGAGTCCGTTTTGAATGCTGGTGACGAAATCACTCATTGCTGGCACTAGCGCCTTGTAGAAGTCGTTGGACGGATTATCAATTTCACGTTGCATCATAGCACACAAATAATTGAGTTGACGGAGTGACACAGTGTAGACCATTGTAGTAGGGGTGAACACCGAAATTAGATAACGTGCATTTTCTAGCGCCAATTTTTCAATCTTTTTATCGGTAAAGTAGTTTGGATATTTGGCTTGATATTCGTCACGAATAAGATTTTTATATGTGTCGAGCCATTTGTCGAACAACTTTTGTTCACCTTCTTTCAACACCATTTTGGTGTAGCGAGCAGATTTTTCGCTGGTGTTGTAGAATTGCTCATTGTTGAGCACCATTGCCAAGCCCTTTGGAATGTTCTCCAGTGACAAGTTGATGAATGCGTGGTCAAACACGCTGTGGTGACCGCTGGCTTTCGTTCCATTGGCACGGCGCATCGTTTTTTCTGCTGGTTCAGTCATAAGAGCGCCAAAAGTGTCTGTCATGTAGCACACGCCAGCAGCGTGACCGCTGAGCTTAGTCAAGTCCTCCATTGACGCAGCCATATTAGGCATGGTAGTCCCAATAATAGATATTTTCATTTTCCCCTCCCAAATTTTGCATTGAATATATCACTTGAGAACAGGTTTGTCAACTTAATTAAAGTCATATTTGCGACAAAAAAATAATACATAATTAATATGAAAACAAGATTGGACAAGGCATATTTGGGCAAGTCGTATACAATCGTAGATTTAGAACTGGATGATCCCAAGATGACCACAAGGCTCAAAGAATTGGGCTTTATTTCGGGCAGTGAAATCATGGTAAAAGCCATCTCTCCGCACCATAAAACGATTATAGTGGCCTTGCTCGGCAGTATGTTCGCAATGAAGACGAATATAGCAAAAAAAGTGGTGATAGAATGAAAAATGTGACAATAATAGGCAATCCAAACACGGGCAAGAGTACGCTCTTTAACGCCATAACCAAAAGCGACTTGCACACTGGCAACTGGCACGGCGTAACCGTTGATGCCAGCAATAAGGTGGTTGAACTCGGTGGCGAGAAATATACATTCACCGACCTGCCGGGCTTTTATAGTATGACGGCATACTCGTTTGAAGAGCAGGTGAGCATTGATTACGTCCACAGCCACAAAGACGACCATTACATATACGTTCTTGACGCCAACAGCTTAAGGCGTAATTTATATTTAGCCGTTCAACTGCTCGCCACAGGCATAAATATGGTTATATATATTAATAACTATGATATGTTTACTAAACACGGCGGTCAGATAGACATCAAAACTCTGTCCGCACTTCTCGGCACACGTGTTGTGATAGGCAACGCTCTAAAACAGCGTTTTGACCCAAAACTCATTGCCGAAACGAACGACTCCAAAGTTCCACTGCTTGCTACGAGCGAACAAATATACAAATTTATATCCAATATTTACGACAAATGCGTGAAAATAGACAAAAGTTACACCTATGGAGTTAGTCGTTGGGACAAAATTTTACTCAATAAATGGCTGTTTTTGCCCTTATTTTTACTATCTAGTTTTGCAATTATGTATCTCACATTTTTCAGTTTTGGTGGCTTTTTGTCGGACAAATTCGTCGCACTGTTTGAACTCATAGTCGAAAAGCCGATTTCATATCTGCTTTCACTCATAACACGTTCGCAGTGGCTGCTTGACCTATTCAATGACGGCATATTTGATGCTTTCAATTCGGTATTGTCTTTTATTGTGCCGGTGTGCTTGTTGTACATTTTCATAGGGTTGATTGAAGACAGCGGAATAATGGCTCGCATGGCGTTTATGTTGGATGACAGCCTGTCCAAGATTGGACTTAACGGCAAGTCTGCCTATACACTGTTGCTCGGATTTGGATGTAATACGACGGCGGTCGTCACGGCGCAGGGAATGGCAAACAAGAATGCGAAGATAAAGACGGCGCTAATGACCCCATATATGACTTGCACGGCGAAACTCCCGATTTATAGCGTAATTGCTGGTGCATTGTTTGGCGCAAAATCTATTTTCGTCATTTTTGGACTGTATTTGCTGGGCATTCTGGTGTCAATCACCGTGGCTGGCGTGCTGGAAAAGACAATTCTGCCTACGCACGACGATAGTTTTCTGCTTGAATTTCCAGCAATTCGACGCCCAAGCATCAAAAAAGTGACCAAAAATGCCCTGAAATCCGCCAAAACCTTTTTGTCCAAAGTGGTGACTATTGTCGTTGGCGTGTCGGTTATCGTTTGGGTGCTAAACAACTTTAATTTTAGATTCAGTTATCTGCCGAATAATGACACCAATATTTTGCCAACCATAGCCAAGTTTATTGCGCCTGTGTTCAGTCCACTAGGGTTTGCCAGTGTGGGTGCGGTCACGGCGTTAATAGTCGGCATTTTGGCGAAAGAACTCGTGCTTTCCAGCCTAGTTTTGACTGGTGCACTCGCCACGCTCACAGGGGCAAGTGGGGTGGCATTCTTGGTGTTTGTCGCACTTTATGCGCCTTGCATTTCAACTATCGCTGTGCTTAAAGATTTCGTCGGCAAAAAATGGACGGCATTTTCCGTCATATCTCAGATTGCCATTGCATACGCCATGTCACGATTAATTTTCGTGTTGCTAACTGGCGAATTGGCGATAGTTGACCTAATTTTATCACTCATTGTAGCAACGGTGGTCATAATAACGCTGGTGCGAGCCAAAAGAAACAAATTTTGTGCTTGTTCGTCAAGTTGCACTAATCGAATTTGTAAAAAATGTCAAAAATGATTGCCGAGAACAAATCTTTGTGATATATTTAAGCTATGAGAAAACCTGTTGTAGCCATAGTAGGCACTCCAAATGTGGGCAAGAGCACATTTTTCAATAAAATTGCTGGCAGACGAATCAGCATTGTAGACGACCAACCAGGCGTGACACGTGACCGTATTTACGCAGATGCTGACTGGAACGGCTACGCTTTTTCCATTGTCGATACAGGCGGTTTGGATTTTAGCAAAGACGACGAAATGTATCACAATATTTTGAATCAAGCACAGATTGCCATTGATTTGGCGGACGTGATTGTGTTTTTTGTGGACGGCAAAAAGGGCTTGACCCACGCAGATATGGAAGTGGCGAATATGCTCCGCAAGTGCAAAGCGCCAAAGATTGTGGCTGTTAACAAACTGGATAACAACGAGATTGAAAAGACGTACGAGTTTTATGAACTCCAACTCGGCGATCCAATGCCATTGTCGGCTTCGCATGGCAAGGGAATAGGTGACTTGCTCGACGCTATTACACGCCATTTGGAGCAGATTTCACCTGAGGAATTCGCTGACACGCTCAAGATTGCCATTGTGGGCAAGCCAAACGCTGGCAAGAGTAGTTTGACGAATAGGCTCATAGGCGAAGACCGAATGGTTGTCAGCAATGTGGCAGGCACAACACGTGATGCCATCGACATTCCTTTCAAATATAACGGCAAAAACTATACACTTATTGACACCGCCGGCTTGCGTAAAAAGGGTAAAATCGCTCCAGATAGCATAGAGCGATATAGTGCATTAAGGTCTATTGATGCAGTAGAACGCTGTGACATTGCACTTATGGTAATTGATGCCACCGAAGGCATCACTGAGCAAGATTCCAAAGTGGCTGGACTTATTCACGACGAAGGCAAACCTAGTGTTATTGTGGTGAACAAGTGGGATAAGGTCGACAAGACCAAAATGTCTACTGAGAAATTTAAAAAACTGATTGAGACCGAACTGCCATTTATGAAATATTACGTGCCTGTTTTCATCTCTTGCGAGAGCGGACAACGCATAGGAAAGGTGATGGAAATGGCAGAAATGGTCTATGCTAACGCCAGTCGTGAGATTACTATGGGCGTTTTCAACTCCATTTTGCAGAATGCGACGGCGGTCAATGAACCACCTATTCACAATGGCCGTAAACTCAAAGTGCTTTATGGCAGACAGTCAGGCAAGAATCCTCCGACCTTTACAATCTTCTGCAATCGTGCGGAGCTTATGGATTTTGCTTATTCAAGATATTTGGAAAACAGCATTAGAAACGCTTTTGATTTCAAAGGCACTCCTATCAAACTGATATTCAAGAACAAAGGAGAAAAAGAATAATGGTCGCTATCATATTAGAAATGACGGCACTCGTGATTTGTGGCTATTTATTAGGCAACGTATTCGGTGCAAAAATTTTATGCAAAATCACGGGCGATGACCTAAGCAAAAAGGGTAGTGGTAACTACGGCACAATGAACACCCTACGATCAATAGGTGCGTTTCAAGGTTTGGCTGTACTATTGTTTGACGCATTGAAAGGCAGTTTGATCGCTTTTCTCGGCTATCTAGTGTGCGGACAACTTGGGCTTTATATTGGCGGACTCTCAGTGGTCATTGGACACATTTATCCCGTGTTCTATCACTTTAAGGGTGGCAAGGGATTTGCCACATTTATCGGCGTAGTGTGTGTGGCAAACTGGATTGTGGGCGTTCCACTTTTCATATTGCTGGTGGTAATGATTTGCATAACCAAGCAAGGCGCAATCTGCGACCTGTCTTATGCACTCATAATGGCAATCGTCAACAGCATCATGAGCGGCAGCAAAAACGCTTTTGTCTACATTTTGCTATGGGGTATGACAGCACTTGTTTTCTGGGCACATAGAACCAATATTGTTCGCATAATACAGCACAAAGAAAACAAGACGGAGCTGGCTAGCCAGATCAAGAAAGCCTTTACACACAAGCACACGGACAAACAAGCCACAGAAAAAACTGCGACCGAGCCTAATGCGAATATTTCACAACAACAAACAGAAAACATCAACGACACAACTGCTGGCGTTGAAGAAATGGCCGGCGTGTCAGAACAAAACAATGAACAAACAGATGTTGAAAATAATGGAGAGAAATAATGGATAAGAAAGAATATATAATTTCAGCAGATAGTGCATGCGACTTGCCAGAAGGTTATGCCAAGTCACACGGCATAGAAATTGTCACTCTCGCCACCATACTTAATGGTGTAGAGTATGAAACCTTAGACAATCACAAGGTTTTGCAATATGTCAAAGAAACTGGCGAAATTCCAAAGACAGCTGCTCCAAGCATTGAAATTATGGAAGAATTTTTTGCCAGACTCTCCAGTCGTGCTGAACA
The DNA here is from genome assembly GCA_934747805.1 of uncultured Clostridia bacterium. Lineage (GTDB taxonomy): Bacteria > Bacillota > Clostridia > Christensenellales > UBA1242 > HGM11372. The sequence continues at coordinate 140,037 of CAKVHC010000002.1, forward strand.
CGTAATTCATTTTTCAATGAGTAGTGGCATTTCTTCCACATACAACAGTGCTGTCAAGGCGGCGGAAAAGTTTGAGAACGTGACCGTTATTGACTCACTAAGTTTGTCAAGCGGCATTGCATTGCAAGTTATGAATGCAGAAAGACTTATTAATGAAGGCAAGACTTTTGAACAGGTCATTGAAGGCGTTCGCAATGCGGTTGAGAAGACACGTGCTAGTTTCGTGATTGACAGCCTCAAACTTTTGTATAAGGGTGGCAGATGCTCGAAGTTGGCTTTGTTCGGTGCCAATCTTATGATGATTAAGCCGTCAATCGTGGTTAAAAATGGCACAATGGGTGTGGGCAAGAAATATCGTAAAAATATTAAGCTAGTAGCACAAAATTATGTCGCCGACCAACTTAATAATGGTGAAGAAAAGGATATGACAAACTGCTTTATCACTTACACCACTTTCGACCAGCCAACAGTTGATATATTGGTGCAAATGGCAAAAGATGCAGGCTTTAAAAATGTGTACACATCTGTTGCAAGTGCGACAATCACTTGTCACTGCGGTGCTAATACTATTGGTATTCTCTATATTGCGAAATAAAATATGCGATCAAAGCATATTTTTTTTTGTTCGCTCATAAGTTATAGCAAAGTAAACTTGTTGGAGGACTTATGGATAGAACTTTTGATATTTATAATGATATCGAAACTCGTACAAATGGTGACATTTACATAGGCGTTGTTGGGCCAGTGAGAGTGGGTAAATCTACTTTTATTTCCAAATTTATGGATAATTTTGTTTTGCCAAATATCGCCAATGCTAGTGAAAGAAAGCGTGCGGAAGACGAAATGCCACAATCATCGGACGGCAAAACAGTGATGACCACTCAGCCAAAATTTGTGCCTAGTGAAGCAGTGAATGTGAGCGTTAAAAACATTTCAATGCGTGCTAGACTCATTGATTGTGTCGGCTTTATGGCGGACGGCGCTCTTGGTGGTGCTGAAGACAAAAAACCTCGTATGGTGAAAACTCCATGGTCGGACGAAAAAATGCCGTTTGACCAGGCTGCCAGAATAGGTACTGAAAAGGTGATAAAAGACCACAGTACTCTCGGCATTGTTGTGACAACTGACGGCAGTTTTGGTGATCTGCCACGTGAGAATTTTGTGTCTGCTGAAGCGGAGAGCGTGCAGACTATGAAGTCGTCAGGCAAACCTTTTGTTGTGGTACTTAACACTAGCAAACCTGACGCAGAAGAAACAGCTACGCTTGCCAATAAAATAAAGGCAGACTATGACGTTCCAGTGCTTGCTTTGGATGTGTCGAAACTTAGTTCAAACGACGTTGAAAACATTTTCTCTACACTTACTACACAATTCCCACTCAACTCAATTGACATCATTGCACCAAATTGGCTCAAGGCGTTGCCAATGGACAGCGACCTAATCCAAAACTTGCTCGGTGAAGTGGTTGATAAAACGCAAAGTGTGGCAAAGATTGGCGACTATAAAAACGACCAAATTTTGTTTGAAAACAGCGATGATTTCGAATCTATAATTTCTAGCAATGTTGACATAGGCAAGGGCAGCATAACTTTTGAAATTGTGCCTAAAGACAACTTATTCTACAAAGTGCTGTCAATTCAAAGTGGCACTCAAATTAGTAACGACTTGGAACTCGTTGAATTTATCAAAGATTTGAATGTGGCAAAACATAAATATGACCAGCTCAAATCAGCGCTTGACTCGGTGGACGAAACCGGTTATGGCATAGTTGTTCCAAGCGTGAATGACATGGAATTGAAAGCCCCTGAAATTGTGAAACAAGGCAATCGTTGTGGCATTAAACTACGTGCCAGTGCTCCAAGTTTGCACATTATAAAAGTGGACGTAGAAGCCGAAGTAAATCCAATTATGGCGGAAGAACAACAGAGTGCAGATATGGTTGAATATTTGCAAAATGAGTTTGAAGAAAACCCACAAAAACTTTGGTCAACTAACATGTTTGGCAAAAGTCTGGAAGAAATGGTTGGCGATAGTTTGAAGAATAAAATCACGGCCGTTCCACAGGGCGTTCAGAACAAAATGCGTCGCACAATGTCACGCATTGTAAACGAAGGAAAAGGCGGAGTTATATGCATTTTGTTGTAATCAAAATTTTTGAAAAAAAACTAAAAATGTATAAAAATTAGTTGCTATAAAAAATTTTGTATTATATAATCAAGGCATAAAACGAAGGAGAGATTATGTCAAGTTTATTAAATTTTTTCGAAAATAACTGGTACTGGATTGTTGGCGCAGTAGTATTGATGATAATTGTTTTGCTCATTATGCTTGTTGTGCTTGACAAGAAAGACATTAGATTGCAAGATGCAATCGAAGAGAAGCGTGTTCAAAAGGAAGCAGATAAGAACGCCGCTAAAGCAGAAGTAATCGAGAACGAAACAGTCGCTGCAACTGAAGAAACAGTTGAAGAGAAACCTGTTGAAAAGAAAGCCCCTGCTAAAAAATCTGCAAAAAAGCCTGCAGCTAAAAAGCCAGCAGCAAAGAAAACAACAGCTAAGAAAGCAGAACCAGCAGTAGTAGCACCTGTTGCCACTGTTGAAACCGCTCCAAAAGCAGAGCCAAAGAAAGCTCCTGCTAAGAAATCTGCTGCTAAAAAATCTGCTAAGAAACCTGCAGCAAAAAAGGCAGCTCCAAAGGCAGAAGTTAAAGACGAACCTGTACTCGCAGAAGACGTTGTAAAGGCAATTGCTGAACCAGAAGTTAAGAAGGTTGAAGCAAAGAAACCTGCAACTAAGAAAACACCTGCTAAGAAATCTGCAAAAAAGACTACAGCCAAAAAGCCAGCCGCTAAAAAAGCAGAACCTAAAACTGCACCAAAAGCAGAAGTGAAGACTCCAGTTGTAAAGGCTGCTCCTAAGGCAGAAGCTAAGAAACCTGCAGCTAAGAAGCCAGCTACTAAACCTGCAGCTAAAAAGCCAGCAGCAAAGAAAACAACTGCTAAAAAACCTGCAACTAAGAAAACACCTGCTAAAAAATCTGCAAAATAATTAGCAAAAAATTTATTTTAGAATATAAAAACACCGAAAGGTGTTTTTTTTATGTTTAATAAACTTGTAATCCATTTATCCAAAATAAGAAAAAATGTATTGGCAGTGAAATCCGTTACGAACAAAAAAATCATATCAGTTGTCAAAGCAAACGCCTATGGACACAATGCAATAAGAGTTGCCAACTCATTGCTAGACATAGTAGATATGTTTGCTGTGGCAAATATGCGTGAAGCAAAATTGCTCGCAACTAACGGCATAAAAAAAGATATTTTAGTGCTATCTAAAACCACCGAATATGATACTAGTTTTTCAAACATTATCTACATGGTTGATGACAAAAATTACATTCCCAATCATGCTCGTGTGCATATTGCAGTCAACAGCGGTATGAACCGATATGGTGTTGACTCACGCAAAGAATTTTTAACTCTTTGCAAAAAATTAAAACGCAACAAAAACTCTATTGAAGGGGTGTTTAGTCATTTCTATTCGGTGAACAAAGAAAACTGCAATCGTCAGATTAATCGATTCAAAAATATCGTTGGCGACATAGACTTGCCAGTTCACTTTTCCAGCAGTCATTCGCTCGACATAGATTTGCCACAAACATATGTGCGGCTTGGCATTTGTCAGTATTATGCTAGCAAAGAGATACATACTCAAGTGGTTGACTTGCACAGTGTGAAAAAGGGTGAACACATTGGTTATGGGCAAATGCGTGCAAAAGATGATTGCGTGGTTGCTGTGTTACCAATAGGTTATGCTGACGGACTTGATTTGCGTCTGGGCAACAATTGGCAGGTGACGATTAACGGCAGAGATTATCAGATTGTAGGCAAAATATGTATGGATTGTTGTTTTGCTGTTGTTGACAGAAAAGTCAAATTAGGAGACAAGGTCATATTTTTCGATGGTGACATAACGAAAATTGCGAGAGCAGTTGGCTCAACCGAGTACGAACAAATGTGTAGACTTTATGGCGATAGATATGACATAGTTTTTGATTAAGATTTGATTTTGAATAAATGAGCACTTGTTATAGAGCTCCGGATGATAGGTTTATGGTTTGTCGAACATATATTCGTCACACATTCTGCTTGATTTACAACGAATATTTTGATATAATGCAATCATGAGAATTGTGGCAGGAAAATTTAGGGGTACACATTTAGCAGATTTTGACCTTGACACCACCAAGCCGACACTTGATAGAGTGCGTGTTAGCATTGGCAATATTTTGCAGTGCAACTTTGGCGGTGCGATCGCCGTCGACCTATTTTCAGGCAGCGGTTGGTTCGGTCTAGAGGCTCTTTCACGTGGTGCATCCAAGGTGTATTGTGTGGACAGCAATAAACAAGCCGTTAAAATAATTCGTTCCAACTTTACTCGTTTAAAGCAGAACGAAAGTCAAATAGTGAATAGCGATTATATGGACTTTTTGTGCACTGCCAAAAATAGCGGTTTGAAATTTGACATTGTTTTCCTTGACCCACCTTACGCTACCGATTACGCACAAAAAGCCGTCGACTTTTTGATTGCACATCAGATGATCAACGATGGCGGAGTAATCATGCGTGAGAGCGATTCGTCCACCTCGCCGCTTATTGCCAAAGATAAAGAAATTTCTAGCCGCACCTATGGGCGACCAAGACTAGAATGGATAAGGTTTTGATATGAGATACACAACAAATGACACATCGATTAAAATTTTAGACAAGCACGAGTTCAATCCAAAGCAAATTTTGGAATGCGGGCAGGTTTTTCGCTATCGTAAAACTGACGACGGTTATGAGGTTTGCAGCCTAGACAAGTGTGCTAAAATTGTTGAGAAGAATGACTACTATCTCATCTACACCAGTGACGTAAAATATTTTGAAAAATATTTCGACCTTCGCACAGACTATAAGCAGATTAAACAAACACTTTTCAAACACAAATGCTTGCAAGACCCAATTGTTTATGGTGCTGGCATCCGACTACTCAGACAAGACATTTTCGAAACTATTGTTTCATTCATTATTAGTGCAAACAACAATATCCCACGAATTCAAGGCTCTATCGAGAAACTATGCACAAAGTTTGGCAGTAAAAAGGACGGCTACTATGCTTTTCCGACATTGAGCCAGCTTTCTAAGGCTAGCGTACAAGACCTAAAGGATGCAGGTTTGGGATATCGTGCTGAGCAGCTGAAAAAGACTCTCGACATGCTCAAATTTATCAACCTGGAGCAAATTCGCACTTACACATACACCGACAAAAAGAAATTTTTAATCTCGCTTGCCGGTGTGGGCGAGAAAGTCGCAGATTGCATACTATTGTTTGCGTTCAACGAAATGGGTGCTTTCCCGGTCGACACATGGATTGCAAAATCATATAAGCAGATATTCAATAGCGACGAAACCAACCGCACAAAAATGCGTGAGAATCTGCACGAAATGTTTGGCGAGTATTCAGGCTATGCCCAACAATACATTTTCTACTATTATAGAGACAATAAACTTGGTTAAAAAACAGGCTCGTCCTGTTTTTTTATGCGGCATATATCACTCATATTTAAACTATGGTGGTCATAAGATATTTTAGGTGAAATATGTCATTTAATAATGAAATAAACAAATTGTTGCTTAAGTATTTTGACTCGTCTTTTAGTGAGTATCGCTATTTTAATATCGGTGGACGTGCTGTCTACATCGAAGGTCAAACAGGTTTAGTCGAGTTTGACGAAAAGACAATAACGTTTAAAGTGAAAAAACGCATTCTGTCCGTCTTAGGCACGAACCTCGTGATTGCAGAATTTGACAATTCGACAGCAGTGGTGACCGGCAATGTTGATAGCGTGGTGGTGAAATGAACGGAATCCGCCTTCGTCTAACTGGTTTAAATTTTGGACAACTATTCAACCGACTAAAACGTGAAGACGTGTCAACACAGTCAGTTCATCGAATAGACAGCCGCACACTCGAAATCGTGCTCGAGATGAGCGATTATCTCAAAGTTAAAGATTATTTGCACAAGTTCTATAAAGTGGAGAAAATCGGCTACACAGGCAAACGTCAATTACGTCATTTGCTTGCAAAGAATATTGGCTATATCATTGGCATATTTATTTTCGCCGTATTTGCCATTTTTTCGTCCAATTTTGTATGGCAAATTGAGATTTGCGGACTCGAAACAACGTCTAAAAATGAGATAATATCCGCCCTAAAAACGCACCACATCGCAGTTGGCAAGACTTTTAATGCCGACATAACGAGCGTAGAAAACCAATTGCTCATAGATTTGCCCACCATTGCAGACATCAGCATAGAAAAGCGTGGCACGACCATTGTCGTTTCGGTGAGTGAAAAGTTGGTTTTCTCGCCGACCGAGTTCGACCCTATTATCAGCGAATACACGGGCGTAATCAAATCAATAAATCTCAGCATTGGCACATCCACGGTGTCAGCAGGAGATTTTGTGCAAAAAGGCGATATCCTTGTCCAGCCGTTTATTCGTTCAAATGACGGCAATAATGTTTCTGTGCGACCTGTGGCCACCATTGAGCTTGAATCTCAAGCGGTGGGCGTGGCGTGCGTTGCCAAGCGAGAAGCCAAGCTGACATACACAGGCAAGACGGTTAAGCGAAGTTATTATAGAATAGGAAAATTAAAATTATCTTCAATAAAACAAGATAAACCATTTGAATTTTGCGAAAAAATCGTGTATAATAAATGCGTATCGAAGAATTGCTTTTTGCCGATATATTTAGTCACAGTGGAATATCGAGAGTTTAAGGTGGACTACATTGACCACACTTTTGACCAAATCAAACAACGCCTAATCGACGAAAGCATAGCCAATGCTCAGCGTAATGTCGTCGGTGAGGCAGGAGAGTGCGATACACAGATTATGGAAGTGGCAGGTTTGTATTTTGCCACCAGCACCATAATGTTCACAGCGATTCAAACATAGGAGAAATATGTTAACTATAAATAAGAAAATAAAACCTGACTATTTTGCGAATCTGCAACTAGTCTACGACACAGTGCTGACAACGCTCGGTCAACCCAAGTCCAATTTGGACGTAAATTTGTATTTTCTGCGTGACGGACAAATGCGAAAACTAAATCGTGAATTCAGAAATATTGACCGCACCACAGACGTACTCAGTTTTCCAATGACGGACACTAAGGCCGGCAAAAAGGTCAACCTTGCCACGTACAAAAGCGAAATGGTGGATGACCACTTACTTTTGGGCGAGATATTTATCAGTCGTCACGTTGCACGCCGCCAAGCCAAGCAGTATGGGCATAGCTTAATGCGAGAGATATGTTTTTTGTTTTGTCATGGAATGTTGCACATTCTAGGTTACGACCACATAGAAGACGCCGACCGAGAGATTATGGAAGCGATGCAAGACAAAATTATGAACAAATGCAATATCAAAAGAGGAGAGTAGAATGAGTGATTTTAGAGCAGGATTCGTAACTATATTAGGGCTTGCCAATGTGGGCAAAAGCACGCTCATCAATCGACTAGTGGGCGAAAAGGTGGCAATAGTGAGTCCGAAACCTCAAACCACACGAAATACGGCCATAGGCATATACAACGACGACGACAGCCAAATCGTGTTTGTTGACACGCCGGGCATACACCGTTCACACAACAAAATTGACGAATATATGTCAGCCAGCATAGATAGTGCCAGCAAGGACACCGACGTTTTATTGTTCGTTTTGTCTGCCAAGAAGTCACTCATCGACCAGTTCAATAAACTTAATTCCAAATATCCAAACCACACAGCACCTAAAATTGTGGTCATCAACAAGATTGACGAGTCGACATATGAGAAGATGTATCCACTTCTTGCCGAATTCAGTCTTGCGTGTCCTGTCAAAGAAATTTTGCCAATCAGTGCTTTAAAAGGCCGCAATTGTGACGTGCTAGTCAATATGATTAAAAGTTATCTGCCTAGATATGACAAGGAAACACGTTTTTATCCAGTTGAGCAGTACACAGACAAATCTGCTAGATATATAGCAAGCGAGATAATCCGTGAAAAAGCACTTTTGTTTTATGATGAAGAAATTCCACACGGCGTGGCAGTCGAGATTCACAAGTTCGACGAGACTGATAACCTTATTAAAATCGGTGCAGACATAATTGTGGAAAAGGACTCCCACAAGGCAATTATACTAGGCAAGAACGGAGATGCAATCAAACGATTGGCAACTTCTGCTCGTCTTGAAATGCAAAGAGTGTTGGGCAAAAAAATATTTTTGGAACTATTTGTCAAGGTCAAGAAAGATTGGCGTGACAATTCCAAACTTTGTGCCGATTTTGGATATGACACAAAAAGTTTGTCCAACTAGGGTATAAACGGTTATTCATCTCATATAATACAGTATGGAGATAAATATGAAAAAAAACGAAAGTATGACAGCCAGTGAAATCTGCAAAAAGCTATTTTACGGCACAGGCGAAATAAACTATTACATGTTGTCCAAAGCAATTGACGACAGCAACAAAATAACGCACACGGACGAATTGGTTAGATAATGGAACAGAGTACAAAAGCAATCATTTTAAATACAAGAGAGTATAAGGAAGCGGACAAGCTAGCCACGATTTTCAGTCGTGACTTGGGCAAGATTTGTGTGCGTTTTGTTGGAGTGGCCAAGCCTAAAGCCAAACTCAAAGCCAACGCTCAACCTTTTTCATATTCTGACCTTGAACTTATGCGAACTGGCGACTTTTTCAAAGTGAAGACAGCCAAACTGAATAACAGTTTTGCCGAAATTGTCACAGATTTTGATGCAATGAAAATAGGCTATGCCATTTTGGAAACGTTGGACAAGGTTTTGCCAAACTCTGAACCCGAGCCGGAAATATTTGATTTGGTGTTGGAAACATTGAATGTGCTGAACGGTAGCACGGACAATAAGCAGAAAGTGCTGATAAACTTTTGGCTAAAGTTCACATCTCTGCTCGGCAATCCGATAATTAGTGCGGACGCTGACGGCGGCTACAAATATGTCTATCTGGACAACATTGATGGTGTAATATCTCCTGTCCACTCACATGATAGTGTTGCAGTGGATGGAACTGTATGGCAGACGATTTGTGGCACGGGCGAAAAATATGAAATGGCTCTCCGCCTTTTGTACAAAGCCTTACGCATCAAATTTGACGTGGTTTTGAGTTCAATATCTATGTTTTTTAGTTAAAATTGATAAATAGCAAGCAATTTGTTTGCTTTTTTTTTGGCTTTGTTGTATATTCATATCGTCGATATTTACTTAAAAAGGAAAAAATTATGTTTAACAAAAAAGGCAAATATGTTTATCTTTTCAGTGAAGGTAATGCAAAAATGCGTAACTTGCTTGGTGGTAAGGGAGCTAACCTTGCTGAAATGACTGGTTTGGGATTGCCAGTTCCTTACGGCTTTACAATCACTACAGAAGCTTGTAACCAATTCTATAAGGATAACAAAACAATCAATCCTAAAATTATTGACCAGATTTATGCTGCTCTAGCAAAAGTGGAGAAGATTGCTGGCAAGACCTTTGGTGACAACGAGAATCCTTTCCTTGTATCTGTTCGTAGTGGCGCACGTGCTAGTATGCCAGGTATGATGGACACCATTTTGAACCTTGGTCTTAACGATGTGGCTGTTGAAGGTTTGGCTAAACAAACTAACAATCCACGTTTTGCATACGATAGCTATCGTAGATTTATTCAAATGTTCAGTGACGTTGTAATGGGCGTTGAGAAACCTAAATTTGAACAAATCATTGACCAACAAAAACAAAAACTCGGCATCAAACTCGACACAGAGTTCACTGCTGATGACTTGAAAGAACTCATCGTTCTCTTCAAAGCTTTGTACAAAGTAGAGAAAGGTGAAGACTTCCCACAAGACCCTAAGACTCAACTTATTTTGGCAGTTAAGGCTGTCTTCAATTCTTGGGACAATCCACGTGCCATCGTTTATCGTCGTATGAACGACATTCCTTCAAACTGGGGAACAGCTGTCAACGTTCAATCAATGGTATTCGGTAATATGGGCGAAGATAGTGGTACAGGCGTTGCCTTCACTCGTAACCCAGCTACTGGCGAAAAGAAACTTTATGGTGAATACCTTATGAATGCACAAGGCGAAGACGTCGTTGCTGGCGTTCGTACACCAAAGCCTATCGCTACTTTGAAAGATCAAAACCCTGCTATTTATGAACAA
>CAKVHC010000003.1 GCA_934747805.1 uncultured Clostridia bacterium
ATACAGTGGACTTTATGCCGAAAGCAGAAGGTTCATCAAATGAATCAGTTATAACAGACCCTATTGAAAAAGATGAGGATGTGCCAGAGATTGACATCAATGACCCAACGCAAACAGTGGGTTCGTTATACAATAAGGGAGACAGTGCAAAGGCGTGGCAGACCGCTCACGATCGTTTTTTGACAGCTTCTGGCTATAAGTCTACCATCACCGGCAAAATGAGTTATTATGCTGTGGGTGGGATTGTGAATGTCAACCAGCAGGTTAACACCACACGTATAAGATATACTAACGGCGACCAAATCACCATTTCCAAGGCGAGTGGCACTAAAAACACTCAGGGTGAAACCTATTATGACATGACTCGTAATATGGTGTACGACTATTTTGACGGCGAACTTGTGACCGACAATATTTCACACTGGAAGAGTGTTCGTGGCATTGGGCCTAATACTTTTAACTATGAAATCGACGAGTCCACAATCGCTCAGGAGACTTCGTTTAAAAAGCGTGTCAATGGCAACTACGAGTTCACGATTCAACTTGTAACCAACGGCAAAGCCACTGAAGATTATGCTAAATACATCAACCATTGTGGCAAGTCTATACTTGGCAGCACAATGCCAATCTTCAAATCTAACAAAATAACGTTCACAGTAAACAGCAAAGGCGACTTTGTAAAAATTGTCGCTGAAGATGAATACTATTTCAATGCTAGCGTAGGTAAGATTTCTGGCACTAGCAAAATCACCGAATCATTCATTGCCTTCAAGCCTTACCCTGTGAGCAAACCATCTTGGCTACAAAAGTAGGTCAAGCATTGTCATTATAATAAATCCGATTGTCATGCTAATTGTGGCAATCTTTTTATTTTCAATGCAGCTCTCTGGCATAAGGTCGGTCAGCACGACGAATATCATGCAACTGCCTGCGAAACATAGTAAAAGTGGCAACACTGAACTGACAACTGAAGCGAAAACAAACGCCAAAATAGCTCCAATCGGCTCAACCAGTCCCGATATAAGCCCGAATTTAAAGGCTTTTTTCTTGTCTTTGCAGTAAGAATACATTGGCAAGCTCACGCTCGCACCTTCAGGCAAGTTTTGAATGCCAATGCCGATTGCCAGAGCGATTGCACCAGCCAAATTGCCGAGTCCGCCCATTGCAAACGCCACGCCGATGCACATTCCTTCGGGGATATTGTGCAAAGTGATTGCCAAAAACATTACTTTCGGTGAAAAAGCCTCTTTTTCCCTCAAAAACACATGTTCGCACACAAACATAAAGACCAATCCCAAAACTAGCCCACCAATTATGAACCCCAGTTTGTAACCAATCTTTTCTGGGCATAATTCAAGTGCAGGATTGATGAGGGAGAAGAAACTGCCTGCAATCATCACCCCGCCAGCAAACCCTGTGCAAAATGATTCGAGTTTTGGGCTTTCCTTTTTGAGAAAGAACACACTTGTTGCACCGATTATCGTGCAAGATGTGGTGAAAAATATGCAAAGTGCAAGATAGCCAAACAATGTAAAATCTATATTCATAATCTCTTTTGTACTCCTAAAAGTTTGCCTAAAAATACAAAATATAGTATTCTATAACCATAAAAGGTGTGAAAAATGAAAACTAGAAATGAGATTGAAGCGAAATATAAATGGAATCTGGACGACGTCTGCCTATTGGACGAGGTCGTGAAGAAAATGGAACAATACTCTCGCCGTGCACCAGAATTGGCCAAGTTTAAAGGGAAATTGGGTGATAAAAAGTCACTTAAGGCTTATCTGAACTTGGATAAAGAGCTTGATGAGCTGATTGCACCAGCGCTTTTCGTGCTTGGCAACTCAAACAGCGTGGATATGGCAAATGTGGATATTCAGAAAATAATGCAAAAAGCACAAAACATCTTGCAATCCACAGCTAAATATTCAACTTACGTTTTGCCAGAACTAAATAAATTGCCAAAAGACTATTTGTTGTCACTCACGACCGATTCAGATTTTGCCGACTACGACATGTTTTTTAAAGAGATTATTAAGAACTCAAAACACATCGTCAGCAAGCGAATTGCAGATTTTTTGACCAAAATGTCGCAATTTTTGGGCAGTGAAGGCGAAGTGAGAGATTTGCTTTGCGACAGTGAACTTGAATTTGAGTCAGCGGTGGACTCAAAAGGCGAAAAACACGAACTCAATGAAGCCTATTATGGCAAATATTTGAGGTCAAGTGATGAAAACTTGCGACACACTGCTCAAGCCAACCTTATGAATGGATATGGCAAATTTAATAAGACGCTTGCCTGTGCCTACACAGCGCATGTGCATAATGACATTTTCCACGCACGCCTAGCCAAGCACAAGACGGTTTTGGATGCCAGCCTAAACAACGACGACTTAAATCGTAAGGTCTATGACACACTCATTCGTCAAGTGCATGCCAACATTGATGTCTTGCATTCAACCATTTCCGCTCGTCAAAAGTTGCTTGGTGTGGACAAGATTCATTTCTGGGATATGAGTGCGCCTTGGTGCGAAGTTAATCAAAACTACACCATCGACGAGATGAAAGATTTAGTATTAAAGGCAGTAAGTCCATTAGGCAAAGAATACGTCGATTTGGTGAAGATGAAATACTCCGACCAATCTATCGACTACTTGCCAAATAAGGACAAGACCACAGGAGCGTATTGCAGCTACAATCACGGCTCGAAAGCGGTCATAATGATGAACTTTGACGGCACATTCGACTCGGTTGACACCCTAGCACACGAGATGGGACACGCCATAAACAATGAACTTATAGAACGCAGTCAGCCGTCCACCAAAGCGGATAACGGCATATTCCTTGCCGAGATTGCCAGCACGGTGAATGAGCTTTTGCTATACAATTACATGATTTCCACAGCCAAATCAAAAATGGAAAAAGATGTGTATATTATGAAAATTCTGAACATGTATATGTCCACAATCTTCACTCAGACATTGTACAGCGAATTTGAGCATTATGCCCACACCGAGCTAGAAAAAGGCAACGCTCTAACATACGAAGACTACAACAAAAAGTATTACAATCTTGCCAAAGAGTATTACAAAGACTCGGTCGAAGTGCCGGACTACATGGGTTATTATTGGGCACGCATTCCGCATTTCTATCGTTCATATTATGTGTTTAAATATGCAACGGGCATGACCTGTGCACTTGCAATCGTATCAAACATTTTCAAAGACGGCACTTTTGCAAAAAAATACTTAGATTTCTTGCGTGTAGGCGGGTCAAAGCTGCCGCTGGATGCACTCAATGACATTGGCATCGATTTAACCACTGACAAGCCATATAAACAAGCGTTTGACTACGCACGTGAACTCATAAAACAAATTTAACGAAATGGTTGCAAATTGTTTGCTTTGTGATATAATTAACATTTAAGGAGAAATTATGGCGCAAGACTTGTCAATGAAGTTGTTTGAAATATTATACAAGTTCAATCCAACTGCGAATTATAGAGTAATAAGTTTTGAAGATGTGACGAATGAATGGCACGAAAAAACTCAATTTGCGCAGTTTGTGGACGAGCTTATAGACAATGAATTTATCTCTTGCAAATATCGTGACAGCGAAAACATTTGCTACACTTGTCTAAAAAAGCCTGTAAGTCTGCCTGTTATGGCAAAACTTGGCATAAAAACGGCAAGTGTGAAAAATACTAAAGTTGGAAAGAATTTGTTTATCCAAAGTTTGGTCGGCTTTATCTCCAGTTTTTTGGGAGCGTTGATTGCGTTGCTTATTATTAGATAGGTGAGTATGTTAAACAGTAAAGAAAAATATGTAATGAAATACCTGTACCAGAAGTGTATGGGCAAGAAGAGTAATTTAATCACTCCACGTGAAGTGATTAGTTTTGTCAGCGATAAATATATTTTGACTAACACCGACCTTGACCAAATTATGACCAACCTTGCCTTCGACAATTACATTGACCTGACCCGCACCGACCGAAAGGGTGAACCTGTGTTCTGCGTTTCGCTCAAAACAAAGGGAGAAGGGTTTTATCGTGAACTCACCAATAGCAAGCGAACTTGGTATTTTCTCATTACACGAACGGTCATCCTTGCCGTTATCAGTTTTATAATCGGTCTTATTCTTAGATGGGTTTTCTAGGAGGGCGGCATGGATAAATTTGAATTAGTTTCTTCATATCAGCCTACAGGCGACCAGCCAGAAGCCATCGACGCACTCGTTCAAGGGGTGCAAAATGGCCTTAGCGGACAAGTTTTGAAAGGTGTCACTGGCAGTGGCAAAACCTTTACAATGGCAAACGTTATTGCCAAACTAAACCGACCAACCCTAGTGCTAGCACATAACAAGACTTTGGCAGCACAACTCTGCAACGAGTTTAGAGAGTTTTTTCCACACAACCATGTGGAATTTTTTGTCAGTTATTATGACTATTATCAGCCTGAAGCATACATTGTTTCAACCGATACATATATCGAAAAGGACATGTCAATCAATGACGAAATAGACAAACTTCGTCACAGCGCCACTGCAAGTCTGCTCACTCACCGTGACACAATCGTTGTGGCCAGTGTTTCGTGCATATATGGTTTGGGTGCACCAGAAGAGTATTACAATCTTCAGATTCCAATCCGTGAGGGCGAAGAAATCAACCGAGATGAACTTATTCGCCGCCTAATAGACATTCAATATCAGCGTAACGATGTGGACTTTCAGCGTAGTACATTTAGAGCAAAGGGCGATGTCCTAGACATTTTCCCAGCAGACTCGAGTGAACGTGCCATAAGAGTAGAGTTCTTTGGCGATACAGTTGAGCGTATCAGTGAATTTGACCCAACTACAGGTCACAGATACAACGACCTGACCTACATTAGCATTTTCCCAGCCAGTCACTATGCGGTGGGCAGTGCAAAACTACAACAAGCCCTGCAAAACATACAACAAGATATGGAAGAGCAGGTTAAGTATTTCGAAAGTCAAGGCAAGCTCATTGAAGCGCAACGCATTCGTGAGCGTGTAAACTACGACATTGAAATGATGCGAGAAATGGGATACTGCTCAGGCATCGAAAACTATAGCAGATATTTCGACGGACGAAAGCCAGGCGAACCCCCATTCACACTTTTGGACTATTTCCCAGAAGATTTCATTCTTTTTGTGGATGAAAGCCATATCACGTTGCCACAGATTCGAGGAATGTTTAACGGTGACCGTGCACGTAAAACCGCACTCGTTGACTACGGTTTCCGTTTGCCAAGCGCATATGACAACCGACCACTCAATTTTGACGAGTTTAACGCTCGCATCAAGCAAACAATATATTGCTCCGCCACTCCGAACGAGTACGAACTTTCACTCAGTGGTCAAGTGGTGGAACAAGTCATTCGTCCGACATTCTTGCTTGACCCAGAAATTGAAGTCCGCAAGACTGAAGGTCAGATTGATGACCTTTACAGCGAAATACAGAAAGTGTTAGCCAATCAAGGCAAAATATTGGTCGTGACTCTCACCAAGAAAATGGCGGAGAACTTGACGTCATATTTTGCGGAGAACGGACTAAGAGTCAAATATCTACACAGTGATATCGACACAATGGAACGAGTGAAAATTTTGAACGCACTCCGGAATGACGACTTTGATGTGCTGATTGGCATCAACCTTTTGCGTGAAGGACTAGATTTGCCAGAGGTGCAACTTGTGGCAATACTTGATGCGGACAAAGAAGGCTTTTTACGAAGCGACACCTCGCTTATTCAGACGATTGGTCGTGCAGCCAGAAATGACAAAGGTCACGTCATCATGTATGCGGACAACATAACGGGGAGCATGCAACGTGCCATTGAAGAAACCAATCGTCGCCGTGAATTGCAGATGCATTACAATGAAACACATAACGTTAAGCCAAAGACTATCGTTAAGTCGATTAACGACAGCTTGCACATTGTCAAGGAAGCAGATGTCACATTCACAGACAAGAAAGACATTATTAATCAGATTGAAAAACTCAAAGGACTTATGCAACAGGCTAGCGGTGCACTAGACTTTGAACGAGCAATTGAACTGCGTGAGCAGATTTCAAAACTAAAAGCAAAATTAAAGAAGAAGTAGGAAATATGTTAGAAAATATTACCATAAAAGGTGCAAAAGAAAACAACCTTAAAAATATAGATTTAACCATTCCACGCAACAAACTCGTTGTGTTTACGGGCGTGAGCGGTTGTGGTAAGTCAACACTTGCATTCGACACCATATTTGCCGAAGGACAACGCAGATATGTGGAGAGTTTGTCTGCTTACGCACGTATGTTTTTGGGTCAGGTGCAAAAGCCAAATGTGGACAGCATTGACGGACTTAGCCCAGCCATAAGCATCGACCAAAAATCCACCAACAACAACCCTCGCAGTACAGTTGGCACAATCACTGAGATTTACGACTATTTGCGTCTGTTGTTTGCACGCATTGGCAAACCATATTGCCCAAAATGTGGCAAAGCAATCTCCATGCAATCGCTTGACCAAATCGTAGATAAGGTTATGGCTTTTGGAGATGGCAGCAAGGTGATGATTCTCTCGCCAGTTATTCGTGGACAAAAAGGCTCGCATGAAAAAGAGATTGCCGAGTATAAAAAGAGCGGCTTTGTGCGTCTTATTGTGGACGGAGAAATGCTAACATTTGATGACGAAATCTCGCTCAGCAAGACCAAACGCCACGACGTCAGCATTGTCATTGACCGAATTGTTATCAAGGCAGGCGTTGAGAAGCGACTCACCGAATCGGTGGAAAAAGCACTCGAACTCGCCAACGGAATTGTCGTTGCCAATGTGGACGGCGAAGACCGACTTTTCTCGACCAAATATGCCTGCACAGATTGTGGCATAAGCATGCCAGATATCGAACCAGCATTTTTTAGTTTCAACTCGACACAAGGTGCTTGTCCAAAGTGCAGCGGACTCGGTTACGTGATGAAAATAGGCGAGGAAGCCGTGGTCATGAATGCCAATCTTTCTCTCGCAGAAGGTGCGCTATACGCTAGCGGTTGGAATATGTATGGCGAAGGCTATGGAATGAAAGTGTTTAGATATTTGGCAGACAAATATAAGTTTGATATAAACACGCCATACAAAGATTTGCCTAAAGAAATCCGTCAAATGCTCGTTTATGGCGAACCAGAAGCCAAAGGTCATGACTATCCAATGTCTCAGGTTATTTCTAAGGGCTCTCCATATGAGGGCATGGTGCCAAATTTGCTTAGAAAATATCGGGAAACCAAGAGCGACTACATTCGTGACGAGATTGCTTCGCTTATGAGTGAAGACGAATGCCCTGAGTGTCACGGCAAGCGACTCAATCCACTTGCACTCAGCATCAAGATTGCCGACAAAAATATCGTGGAGCTCACAGACATGAGCATTGGCGCTTTAAAAACATTCTTTGAAGAATTGCCACTCAATCAAACAGATAGTCGAATAGCTGAGAGCATTTTGCACGAGATTAATGCTCGACTCAAATTTTTGATTGACGTCGGCTTGAAATATTTGAGCCTAAGCCGTAGCGCAGGCAGTCTGTCTGGCGGTGAGTCACAGCGTATTCGCCTTGCCACCCAAATCGGCAGCGGACTTACTGGCGTTGTCTATATTTTGGACGAGCCAAGCATTGGCTTGCACCAGCGAGATAATGAGCGACTTTTGAATAGCCTAAAAGGCTTGAGAGATATTGGCAATAGCCTGATCGTTGTTGAGCACGACGAGGACACAATGCGTGAAGCAGATTATCTCGTAGACATTGGGCCATACGCTGGCGTGCACGGTGGCGAAATCGTGGCGCAAGGCTCATTGCAAGACATTATCAACGAGCCACGCAGCATAACAGGCCAATTCTTGTCCGGCAAACAAAAGATTGAGATTCCAACTCACCGCAAGAAGACAAATCAAGGGTTTATCGAACTCAACGGTGCAACGATGCACAATTTGAAGAATGTGAATGTCAAGATTCCAAAGGGTGTTTTGACCTGCATTACAGGTGTGAGTGGCAGCGGCAAGAGTACGCTCATTAACGACATACTTTATCCAACGCTCAACAACACTTTCAACCGCACCAACTATGCTGTGGGCGACTGCAAGGAAATTAAAGGACTTGAAGGCTTGGACAAGGTGATTGCCATTGACCAAACTCCAATCGGCCGCACTCCTCGTTCAAACCCAGCCACATATTCGGGCGTGTTCACCAAAATACGTGAGCTTTTCGCAGCGACCCCAGAAGCCAAAGAACGTGGCTTTGATATGGGCAGATTCAGTTTCAACCTAGAAGGCGGTCGTTGTGGTGCTTGCGACGGCGACGGCGTGAAAAAAGTGAAAATGTATTTCTTGCCAGACGTTTACGTGCCTTGCGAAGTGTGTGAAGGCAAGCGTTACAATCGTGAAGTCTTGTCCGTGCATTACAAGGGCAAAAACATTTACGAAGTGCTCGAAATGACTGTCGAAGAAGCCTTGTCGTTCTTTGAAAATATTCCAACTATCAAATCTAGATTGCAGACAATGTACGACGTGGGCTTGGGCTATATGAAACTCGGTCAGCCAGCCACTACAATCAGCGGTGGCGAAGCACAAAGGCTAAAGCTGGCAACTGAACTTTGCCGTCGTGGCACAGGCTCGACTGTGTATATTTTGGACGAGCCAACCACCGGCTTGCATATGTATGACGTGAAGAAACTGATCACCGTTTTGCAAAGGTTTGTTGACGGCGGAAACACTGTAATCGTCATTGAACACAACCTTGACGTCATCAAAGTAGCAGACTATATCATCGACCTAGGCCCAGAAGGCGGTGACGAAGGCGGTCGCATTGTGGCCACGGGCACTCCAGAGCAAGTCGCAAAAGTAGACACTAGTTACACCGGTCAATTCTTGAAAAAGATTTTAAATAAAAAATAAGCCACACGGCTTATTTTTTTTGTATCTAGACTACTTTCGTGTTGCGACATTTTGCACTGAAAAAGGTCTCAAAGTGGGCACTTAATTTTACTTTATAATATGTTTTCAAAGTTGAAACTGATCATATGACCTAGATAGTCCATATTTTCACGCAGGAGTAGGGCGTAGGTTTGACAATCGGCAAGGTTGTCATTGCGCACACTGGCTTTGAGATAGCCGATATAGTCACCGATATTGGACATATCTTTGTGACTTACCACCAAACAGAGCGTTTTTTCACGTTTTAGCCAGTATTTTTCAATGTTATCCACTTGCTGTGACAATTTATCTGTCACAGTAGTTTGCGTGCTAATTTCGGTGTAAATTTCATCACATTTTACATTCATAACGTCAATCGTGCTGTAAATGTACAGCACTTCCCAAACAGCAAGTCCAATAATGCCTAAGGTGATTACGATTACAGCAATTATGCGTTTCATTTGCCACCTCCATAGTTAAAACTGATAAAAGGTTTGTTTTTGGTCTGCAAATAGACGTTGTTGGACATATCTATTGTCATTGCGACGACGTCTTTGAGTTTTGTCACCTTTTTGCTACGCAAGATTGACTCGATTTCGTCTTGTGACTTGCCCGATTGCTTCACCATTTCGCTGTTGAGTTGTCCGTCGCTTATGACCAAATATGGTATCTTTGGCGGTGGGTTGTTGACGTTAATGTCCTTGGCTTGAGCAGGGGTTGCCTCAGCAGTTGGCAGCACGGATAGTTTGCCGTTGGTTTCCACAATGGCGTATTCGATTTGAGATAGGTCAAAATATCCCAACTCACGCAACGATTCTTGTAAATCGTCCACAGTCATATTGAGTTGTTTAATTTTTTTGTAGTCGATTCCTTTTGGATTTATAACGATGACAGGTGAGCCGCTGATGACCGTTCGCACGACAATGCTTTTGCGGGATAAAAAGGTCAGCACAAAGTGAATGATGACCAGCACGGCAAGTGGCAGAAGCCCATTAATAAGTGGGATTCCGCTGTCTGACATCGGCATCGTGGCCAAGTCGGCGATAATAAGCGTAATAACCAACTCAAATGGTTGCATTTCACCGATTTGCCTTTTGCCCATAATGCGTAAAAACACCAGTACGACAAAATATATTATAAAAACACGAACTATGCTTACAAACATAACACAATTTTTGCCAAAAAGAAAAAGGCTAAACCGCCTTTTTCATTTCTTTTTGTCTAATACGCAGTTGTTCAAGGCTGAATAGCCCAATGACGACAGCAAGCAAAGTGTATAGGACAATCATCACAATACTGCATAATATGGCAGATATTAGGCTGTGCATCACTAAGCAAAGCAGATTGTTGAGCCACACGCCTAAGAGCGTGGTTGGAATGCAGATAATGGCATATTTGCCCAAATCTCGCAACAGACCAAGCTTGAGTTCAGGCACGTTTTTGTTCATTAAGCGAATATTCAGCACGCTGATTGTTGTGGTGGAGAGCCCTGTCGCAAGTATGACAGCTTGAATGCCTAAACTACGTGTGAAAGCCAACAGCACAACAAGTAAGATTGCCGAACCTATGAGATAGTTCCAAAAAGATTTCTTTTCCAAACTCATGCCATTTAGAATGCTGTTGCTCATGCCCATGATTGCGATTGGCAAAACCAAAACTGCAGATTGTTGCAAAAGCATCCCTGCCATTTGATTGTGGTATAGCCAACTCGTAATGCCTTTGCCCACTGCCAAAAACACAGGAATAAACATAATAGACAGAAATAGCACTACTGCAAAGCATTTTTTCAGACTATTGCGTATGCTGGAATAGTTGCCACGTGCAAGGTTGCCCGCAAGGTTTGGCACAAGTGCCATGCCCAGCGAGCCAATGAAACTCATAGGCACATACAAAAGTGGAGTAGTCATTCCCATCATCACGCCATAGAGCGAGAGTGATTGACTGCTTGTAAGTCCGCTGGCAATCAGCTGTGCAGGAACAATTATGCTGGCAATCGGTGCGGTTAGGCTGCTTGTGAGCCTAATGCCAGTGATGGCAGACGAACTCGTCAGCACATTGACATATTCGCTTTTATGAAAGTCGAGTTTATTCTTAAATTTAAAGAAAAGTATTCCTGCCAGTAGTGCAGACGACAGACACGCAATGCTGAATGCACGAGAAACTGCCAATGTGGCTTGTGAATGGTCGGCCAGCGTTTTAATCAGCACAATAGTTAGCACAATGCGTACAACTTGCTCAAAAAGTTCGGTGATAGATACGCTAAAGAACCTGTTTTCACCCCACATTACGCCCCTAAACACGCAATATGCGGCAGAATATATGACAGCAGGCAGCATTAATATCATAATTTCCACGCAACGTTGGTCGGCAAAAATATGATTGAACAATCTTTGTGCAAGATAAACAATCGCACACAAACCAACGCTTAACACGAGTGCAATCACCATTGCCGAGCCACCCACTTTGTGCTTGCGTTTGACGTCGCCAAGATAAATATATTTGCTCGTTAGTTTTGCCGTTGTTAGTGGAATGCCGCTGCACACAATCGTCATTAATATTCCAATGAACGAGCTCGCAACCTGATACAATCCCAGCATCTCTGCACCCAGTTCACGACTGAGATATATGTGAAAGATGAACCCCATAAAACGAGTTATGGTGGAAAATATCGTCAAAATGAAAACAGCCTTAACAAAAGATTTCATACTTGTCCTTAGAAATAATATATCTTTTACTCGCATAAAATATGACGGAGTATGTATGAGTTGCACATTAAAAAAGACGGAACTTTTGGGCGATATAGTCACTAGAATTTTGCCCAACCAAACCAAACAGCAGGTGTTGAAGAAATATGGCTGTAGGCTAAATGACCTTGAATACAATGTTTGGCGTGCTGGTGCATGGCTGGTGGTACATAAATCTAGTCGTCGCACACATATTGTTCGCCCACTAGAAACCCTGACAAAAATCGCTGAGAAATACGGCACAACTGCAGACGAACTTGCACGGCTAAACAAACTAAAAAACAACTGCGTCTTTATAGGACAGCAGTTGTCTGTAGATTAGTCTTTGTTTTCTTTGTTGGCTTCGACTGTCTTGTCGTAGTTGTCGCTACGGCTTTTTTCAATGATAGATTGAGTGATGTCGAATAGGTGTTGCTCGCTAGACAAGTAACTTATCTTCAAATCAAGTTTGGAGATTTGTTTTGCCAACATATTGAGTTGCTTGTTTGCATTCTTGAGTTTAGTTTCCACTTCTGCCACAGCGTGCTTGTCAGCTGATGCACCTTGCATTTTGAGTGAACGGCTTTCAGCCAAGTCATGTTTGTATTGTGTTTCAATTGTTTCTTTCTCACTAATGAGAGCATCACGTTGACTAGTGAAAGGTTTAAGTTCGTTGTCACGTATTTCAATGGCTTGTCTGCGGTTGACACTAGCAAGGATTGTGTCGTTACGGTCGTAGTTGTCACCTTTAACTCTAACTTTGCGTTTGAGTTTGCCTTTGTATTTACGCATTATTGAGCCAACGATGGCAATGATTATTGCTGCACCGAATATGAGAGAAGATAGCGTAATCAAAACTGTGCTGGCTGTTACATTGTTGGTGTCTTTCTTGTCTTCGTCAGCGGTTTTGTTCTCGTCATTAATGGTTAGCACTTGTTTAGTAGAAACTTTTTTGGCTTCTTTTACTGCACTGTTGAATGCTGATTCATCATCAAGTTTGTTGATAATAGGTGAAGCGAAGTATACACTGCCTGCTGTTTGGGCGTCTGTTTTGCCCAAACCAAGAACAAATTTGGCAGTTGCAGATGATTCGCAGTTGATATAGAACTTGTAGTCTTTCCAGCTTTGCTTTGTATCAATGCTCTCGAACAACTTGTCGAATGCGTCAAGCCTGATTATTGCACCGAAGTTTTTGTTGTCTTCGTCGTTGTCGCATCTAACGTCAGTGTAAACTGATACAATCACTTCATAATACTTGCCACCTTCAAATGTGTATTCCAATTTGCCAGTGAGATTGTATTCTGTGTCGTCAGTTGAGATAATGCCCAGCACATCGCCGTCATTTTTGAGCTCAGGGTTGTAGACATTGTCAGTTGTTAGATTTGTAGCATTTTTGGTCTTTATAACGCCAGCCACCACATTCTTACTGCCAGAAACGTAGTTTGTGGAGTAGAGAAGTGAGTTGTACATATTGTCTTTGAGTTTGGTGTCGCCATATGCCAATGTGTTTTGAGTTAGGTCAAATTCTCTGATTACAGCACCCAATCCGTCAAAACTTGGATAGTTAACTGCCACGCTGTCAAATAGGGCATAGCCTGTTGCAGTTTTCTCGTTATTGTTTGGATTGCCAAGACTGAGTTTGAGTGTTACGTCGTATGCTTTGTCGCCTGTTGTAATCTTCATTACATAGCATTTCCACACGCCGTCAGTTTTGATATTGTCAATGTTTGCCAATACCAAGCCGCCGTCAGTAGTTTCGATCGATAGATATGCACCGTTCTTTGAACCAGTGTAGAGTTGTGTCTGTACGTAAACCATGAACGAATAACTTGTGTTGGCACTGAGTGTCTTCTTGCTAGAAGTCATTGTTTGCACGCCAGCAATGTCATTGTTGAGTGCTAGTGCATAGTTGGTTGTTTTTTCGTTAGGAACGTTGCCGATATAGTCAAGGTTTACAAACTTGGTTTTGTTCTTACTAATATCGTTAATATTTGTGCTTACAACGCCATATTTTTGGTCGATTGTTTCGCTAGCTAGACTAGATGTCCAACCTTGTGGGGCTGAGCCGATAAATGTCTTAGATAGGTCTGTTGAGTTGTTTTTAAATAATGTAAAATTGCCGTTAGTAACAGTGTAGTCGTCGCTAGTGACATAGTCTTTTGATAGGTCGAGAATGTCTACATAACTGCCTGTTGTAACGTTTGAATAGTTGGTGTAACTTACTAGGCTAACAGTGTAACGTGAAACGAACATCTGACCCACGCTGTCTTCACCCAAACCGAAACTGAGTTGAACGGTGCGGTCTTTGATTGGGTCGCCCACAACATAAACGTTGATAGGTTGATAGCCGTTTGTCTGACTGCGGTTAGTAGAAGCAAAGGTTACAGTCTTGTCCACGACATTGTCTTCGTCGTCAGTGGTGCTTACCTTAACCCAAGCGTTGCCTTTGGTCACGTCAACGAGCTTGGCCATAATAGTGAAGCGATAAGTGTAGCCTGCTTGGATGGTGTATTCTTGAGCGTTGTATGCTACACTGCCTTTTTTGTGGTTGATAATGCCAAGCACATAGTTTGTGCTAGAAATCAAATCTGTTTTTGGAGAAGTAATAGTTTTGCCGTCAGCCAATGTTACAAGGCTGTCAGCCACATTGTAGATGCCAGTGGTTGCTACTTCGTTGTCGCCTATGGAAGCAAACTTCTCACTGTCTAGGCTGATTTCGCCATAGTCTTCAAAGTCGAATTCTTGGCTATATAGGTCAGCGTTGGAAAGGTCGAGTTCTTTCATATTGCTGTTGCCAGCAAGATTGTTAATCTCAGTGTGATATAGGTCGCTGCTGATTGCCTGAGCGCTGATGTTGTCGAAATATACAATGCCTTGACCAGTTTTGCCATCACGAGAACCGAGATAGAGTTCAAGGTTAATATCGGTGTCAGCCACTGCATTGGTGTGCACGTAGAAATAGCAAGTTGTCCAAATATTAGCGTTGACATTGGCAATTGCTAATGGCTCAAATGAGTCGTCAGCACTGGTTAAGTACAAATTGGCAATGGCAGAGGTGCTCTTGACGTCAATGCTAATGCTGTAGTATCCGTTGGCGAGGAGTGTCACCTTGTCCGAAATGTAACCAAACGAATTGTTGGCGTTCTTAGAGTTAATCATCAAAATGTTTGAGTCATTTGACGAATTAGCACCAGGGTTGGCACTGATGTCGTATTTAGACTTGTTTTTGTTGAAACCAGTCGAGCTTACATCAATGACACCAGCCTTAATGGCCAATTTTGATTGGTCGTCTGATTCGCTGAATCCGCTTGGCTTCTTTGGATAACTGCCCGATTTAGGATTGGCAAAGTTTGGGTCAGTAAATGCCAGATCACCGCCAGTGTATGCGTGAGCCGACTTTGGTGCGAGCAGATTGCTAACCAAACCGAAATTGATGCCTAATGCAAAAATCAATAGTAGTGGCACAATTATAAGTTTTTTGAAATAGTTTACGTTTCGTTTCATTTTATACCTCAAAGCAAAATTTAAACTGATAGTTTGTGTATTACCAATTTTTAGTAAATTTATACAACGGCATTATACAACAATTCTGAATTTTTGGCAAATATTTTAGGTAAAGAAATGTAATATTAGTATTAAATATATATATTTTTGCACTTTTTGGCAAAACATAATGTTATGAACAAAAAACAATTCTTCAAAAACGCTATGTGGGGAAGCCTAATTGGTGCAATAAATGGCTTTTTTGGTGGCGGCGGTGGGATGATTGCTGTGCCAATACTTTTACACTTGTTAAATGATGACGACAAAAAGGCACACGCCACAGCAATATTTGTCATGCTGCCAATAAGTATTGCCAGTGCGGTGATTTATATAACCACCAAACAAACTGAGTGGGGTGCAAGTTGGTGGACGATTGCCGGACTTATCGTGGGTGGAGGATTGGGTGCATTGCTTCTGCCTAAACTCAAGAATAAGCAAATTCAATGGATATTTATTGTAATAATGTTCGCTTCGGGCATTTATATGTTGGTGAGATAATGTGGTATGTAATTGCAGGTATATGCGGTGGCGTGGTTGCTGGGCTCGGCATGGGTGGCGGCACACTCACCATTCCAATTTTGACTATATTTTTGTCAGTGAAACAAAAATCGGCACAAGGGATTAATCTCTTGGGCTTTATTCCGCTTGCCGTCGTGGCACTCATTATTCATTCCAAAAATAAACTAGTAGAGTATAAAAAGACATACGTTATAGCGCTCACTGGGATGCTTTTTGGCGTGGGAACATCGTTTCTGGCAGGACTTATCTCGAACAAGTGGCTGTCAAAGTTGTTTGCACTCTTTTTAATCGGACTTGCTGTGTGGCAGACTATTCAAACCATCAAGAGCAGTAAAAACAACAATAAAAAAGCCACCAAAAACGACTTATCTCTTGTCGTTTATGATGGCAGAAGTGTGAATCAACAGATTGACGACGCTGTTAGACGTGCCAATGCACATTTTTTGGATAATACTCAACACAACATTAATCAAATAAATGGAAAAACTACAAAATCAAATCCTCACGCTGACAAATAGTCGGCAATTGACACAGATAAATAATTTAATCCATAGCACAAATTGGAGTTCATATTTTTCACCACACTCACCATTCTGCTCAGATAGGATTTAAAGCCTGCACGTTTAAACTCAAGCTCGCTAGCAAGTTTAGTGATGTCGTCTAGTGACTTTATACACTGAGCGGAGTCTTGAGTCTTGTCAAAGTCAATGCTAAGTTGAATCAAACTATTAAGGATTTTTTGCTCGTTCTTGTATTCTGCCAGCACACTGATTGTCACAACCTTACCTGCATAGTCTGGGTTGTTTCGCACCACGTTTTGAGCCTGTTCCTTGCTGGTGTATATGCTGGCTAATACTTGGTTGTTGTCAGTTACGTAGCCCGCTCCACCCTTCAATTGCAATTCTTGTCCAATTTGGTCAGCCTCCGTCTTTGTGCCAGCCTCACCAAAGCACACAGCGTAATATGAAACCGTCTTTTGCTTTGGACTGATGCCAAAACCACACCTATACAGACTCCAGCCCAAAAGTCCGCCAAGACTAATCACCAATGCCAAAAATAATATGAAAATAAGCAAACTACCACGTTTGCTCTTTTTTTGATTGGAAATTCTAATATTGTCCACACTCTAATTTATGAATGTGCGAGCGAGCGTATGAGTTTTTGTCAGCAAAAATTCGTTTTACGGACGGACTGTTGTATCATAATCTCGTCAAAATCAATACATATTTAGGAGGAAAAAATGAAGTTAAAACCAATGTTTGACCGTGTTTTAGCACGTATTATTACGCAGACCGAAATGAGCGATAGCGGAATAATTATGCCTGCCACTGTGCAAGAAAAACCAATGTACGCCGAAATTGTGGCAGTGGGAGAAGGTGGACTTATCGACGGCAATGAAGTGAAAATGGTGGTGAAAGTAGGTCAGCACATATTTTTCAATAAATTCAGTGCGACCACAATTCAATTTGAAGGTAAGGATTATGTGATGTTGAAACAAATTGACATCTTGGCAGTGGTGGAGGACTAGTATGAAAAAACAACTTTTATTTGGTGATGACGCACTCAAAAGCGTTGAACTGGGTGTGAACAAACTTGTAGATATGGTCAAATGCACACTTGGGCCAAAAGGACGCAACGTCGCTATATCTCGTGGTGGTACTAGTCCGCTGATTACAAATGATGGGGTGAGCATCGCACGTGAGATTGAATTGGAAGACGATGCAGAGAATGTGGGCGCAGCCGTAATCAAAGAAGTGTGCACCAAGACGAACGATATCGCTGGCGACGGAACAACCACCGCTTCGGTGCTTGCTCAAAGCATAATAAACGACGGAGTCAGAAACGTGATTGCTGGAGCCAATCCTATTATAATGCGTAAAGGCATTGAACGTGCATGTGACTGGGCAGTGGACGAAATCCGTTCGATGAGCCGACCAATCGAGTCGAATGATGACATTATGCAAGTGGCCACCATTAGTGCTGGTGACAGAGAAGTGGGCAAACTCATTGCTTCGGCTATGAAACAGGTTGGCAAGGACGGACTTCTCACCATTGAAGATGGACAGACCACTCAGACCGAACTCAAGACGGTGTTGGGTCTTCAGTTCGATAGAGGTTATGTAAGCTCATACATGGTGACCGATACGGACAAAATGCAAGCCAAACTAGACAATCCATACATACTTTTGACAGATAAAAAAATCTCCAACTTTGCAGACATTTTGCCAGTGGTTGAGCCGCTCGCAAAGCAAGGTGCATCTTTGCTAATAATCGCTGACGAAATCGAAGGCGAAGCCCTTGCCACACTTATTCTCAACAAGGTGCGAGGCGTGTTTAACTGCGTGGCAGTCAAATCGCCAGCCTACGCTCAAGACCGCAAGCAAATTATGCAAGATATCGCCATTTTAACTGGTGCAAAAATGTTTAACACAGAAACAGGTGACGATTTAAAACTAGCAACACTAGACCAACTCGGCCGTGTTAAATCTGCAACAATCACCGATTCAAAAACTCTTTTGGTTGGCGGTGCTGGTGACCCAACGCAGATTGATGCACGAGCTGAAACAATCAGAGCAAAACTAAGCAACGAGCAAAACGAATTTGCCCAAGAAGTGCTCAAATCACGTCTTGCTAGCCTGACAGGCGGAGTGGGTGTGATTAGCATCGGTGCTTATACCGAGACCCAGTTGCAAGAGAAACGATTGCGCATTGAAGACGCCCTAAACGCCACACGTTCTGCAGTGCAAGAAGGCATTGTCGCAGGCGGCGGAGTGGCATATGTCAAGGTGGCGAAATTGATTGAGCCAAAACTCAAAGCCCTTACAGGCGACGAACTTTTGGGTGCGAAAATCGTTGTGAAAGCTTTGCGTGCGCCAATTTGCCAAATTGCCAAGAATGCAGGAAAGGACGGCGGAGTGATTGTAGACAAAGTATCCAATAATGCAAGCTCAAGTTTTGGTTATGATGCATTGGGCGATGAGTATGTGGATATGTTTACAGCAGGCATTGTAGACCCAGCGAAAGTGAGCCGCACCGCTTTGCAAAACGCTTGCAGTGTCGCAAGCACGCTACTGACCACTCAGGGCATTGTGCTAGAGAAAAAATAAAACTACTTGACAGATTTGCTCGCCATATGTTAAGATAGGTGCAATAAGGGGAGTAGAGTATGAGTTTAATCAAGAGTCGCATTGCTGAGAATAATAATGCTGATCCATTGGATTTCAACAATAAAAATAACGTAATTCAACCAATATACGATTTTGCACCAAGTAGTCCAAACATCAAGACACGCTTGGCAGCGGGCATGTTGGCACTCAAAATGATTGCAACGCCAGTGACGACAGCCATCGGCCTCAAAATTGCCGAAAAAGCGAATTCTGTTCGAACTGAAGAAATTGTGGTTGAAACGACAGACAAACAGAATGAAAGATAACAAAAAAACACTCGTTCGAGTGTTTTTTTAAATCCCTTCTATTCGTTTGTCGAGGTGGTCTTTGAGTATGCAGGCAATGAACACGAACATGGACACCACAATACATAAGTCAAAGGCAATTTGCAAAATGAAAGGCATTTTCACCAGCAAGTCTAGAACTACTGCTAGCACAATCAGTCCAACAAACACGCCAAGTGAAATCCAGCAATGTTTGGACCATTTTTTCTTCACTTTGACTGGCTTAGTGCCAGGTGTGTAGATGACTTCTTCAGTCTTCATTTCAGGGTTTAACAAAAATCTGAATTTTGCACCATTTTTCATTTCTTCTTTCATAGCATTTGCGGATAGGAAAATTATTTTACTACTCGCACAGCTGTCACGTTTGGACAAAATTATGCGGACGAATACATTGTAAAGTTTGTGCATAAAGCGTGTAAATGCATTCTCTTTGCGACGGCGAACATACACAATGTCGTTGTCTTTGGACTTGATTTTGATTTCTTCCAACATATACTCGTCGGCATTTGCGCTGGCGAATACAATCAAAGTGTCGTCTTCGGCACAATATGGCTTGAACGCATCATAGATTTTGCCTGAATAGTACACTACAGCAGGGCAATTAATCTTGCAGACATCCTTGTCCGCATTCTTTACAAAACTAATGATATGGTCGTCGCCAAAGATTGCGCTCACACGTTCATACTGCATTTGGCAATCGTTTACATCTGCTACAAAAAATATTCTCATATAACAATTATAACTAAAAGAAAAAATAATATCAAACATTTTCATAAAAAAATAAAGCCTTTTGCCAGCTTTATTTTTATTTAGTTGCTACTGTTTCTGCAAAGCGACTAACGTCAAGTGAACGTGATTTGAAGTCTTTTTTCAAAATCTTGCACAAATCAATTTCCGCACGGGTGTGACTCAGTCCAGCCTTTCTCAAACTATTATACAACAACTCAGCGTCAAGGTTGTCAATGATTTGAATAACTTTTGGGTCGGTAACGCTGTTTGGGTTGTTGATTGCTTGAATAACTGGGGTTGGGAGAGTGCGGTGTTTAAATTTAATGTAATCTAATCTAATTTTTGTATTATCCAATGTCATAACTCCTTTTATCAAATTTTATCTTGGGCGAGTGAGTATAACATTTTTATATGCAGTTTTCAAGTCTTTTTTGACAAATTTTATTTACATTTTTGTAAAAAATTGTCTAATTTTATTCTAAATCGTGTTTAGTCGAATTTTTTACCACAACACGAGCATTTTTTGTTGGTTTTGTTGTTGATATGTCCGCAAAAATTACACACTTTGTTTCCGTTAGCCAAAGTTACAGTTTCTTTCTTGGTGTTCAAAAATTTGCTGAGTTTACGCTTGTCATAGTTCATGGCTTTGAGCAGCAATTCTTCATCATCACGCAAACTGTTCAACTGTTCAATGTGGCGTTTATGTTTCACGCCAGCACTAACTACAATTATAGTGAATACTATGATTACGGCTATCAGCACCACGAGCAAAGCAACAGCAAATGCACGGCTTCCAACAACTAACATACTTTCTCGCTATTTTTTCAAAGGAGCACCACAGGATGAGCATTTAGTGGCATTGTCAGGCATCTCGCAACCACAATAGCCACACTTTTTTGTGCCTATTTTGTTAGTTTCATCCTCATCCAAATCATTTTCGATGATGCGAATTTGACGATTGCGATCACGAATGCCCTTACACAACCTGTTGAACACAATAACAAACATCAGTACAGCCACGAGAATTATTAAAGTGGCACATATAGCAAAAAATGCATCATCCATAAACAGATCTCCTAAGTTAACTAACATTGTATATGTTTTAAGTGAAAAAATCAACTAAAATGCTTTTAAAAATAAATAAAAAAGAAAAACATAAATTTGACAATGCATTTTTATAAATGCTACAATCATATCGGTAAAAATTATGAAACTAAGAGTGACCAAAATTCAAAATAATTCCAAAAATTGCATTATTTGTGGATTGGAGAACGAACTCGGACTCAAAGCACATTTTTACGAAACGGAAGGCGACTATCTCGTGGCAGTGTGCGTGGGGCGTGACGAGCATCAGAGTTATCCGAATCGTATGCACGGCGGAATGATATGCGCTTTGCTCGACGAAACAGTAGGTCGTGCCATCCAAATCGGCAATGATGACGTGTGGGGAGTGACAGGTGAATTAAAGATTAAATATCGCAAGCCTGTGCCACTCGACCAGACCATATATTGTGTGGGCAAAATTACACGTGATTCGAGCAGATTTTTCTTGGCAAAAGGATTCATCGAAGACGCAGCAGGCAATTTACTGGCAGAGTGTGAAACCACATATTTCAAGGCGGGCGTCAACGACATCACTCGCACAGATGACTTTAGAGAAGTTGAGTGGTTCACCGATCCAGATGCCCCAAGATACGAATATTTCGACATCAAAAATTTAGATTATTTTAATGACTAAGGAGTATATATGAAAGAAGACATTTTCTCCACTGACGAATATTTGTCAAAACTTAACGAATATTTCAATGCGTGCAATTATTTGACTGCTGCACAACTTTATCTATTGGATAATCCGCTTTTGGTTCGCCCTTTGCAGATGAGCGATATCAAACGTAAACTCGTGGGACATTGGGGCACATGTGCAGGTCAAAATTTCGTCTACGCACATTGTGACCGAGTTATAAATAAGTTTGACCAAGACATAATACTCATTTCAGGCCCGGGACACGGTGGCAATTTCTTCGTTGCCAACTCATATCTAGAAGGCAGTTATTCAAAATATTATCCACAGGTTAGTGAAGATGAGAAGGGTATCACTCGTCTTTGCAAACAATTTTCTTTCCCATACGGCATTCCAAGTCACGTCGCACCAGAAACACCAGGCAGTATTAACGAGGGTGGCGAGTTGGGATATTGCTTATTCCATGCTTATGGTGCAGTGTTAGATAATCCAAACCTTATTGCCACCACCATTGTAGGCGATGGCGAAGCGGAAACAGGCCCACTCGCAACGTCGTGGTTCTGCAACAAGTTCATTAATCCAGTGACAGACGGTGCAGTGTTGCCAGTGCTTCACTTAAATGGTTATAAAATTAGCAATCCGACAGTTTTGTCACGTCTAACCAAGAAAGAAATCACCAGTTTGTTTGAAGGCTATGGATATGAACCACATTTTGTCGAAGGCTCGAACCCAATGACCATGCACAAGATTATGGCTCAAACAATGGACGAATGCATAACCAAAATTCACGACATTCAGTCTAAAGCTCGCTCTGGCAAACTCAAAACTCGCCCTGTTTGGCCAATGATTATACTCCGCACACCAAAAGGCTGGACTGGACCAAAAGTGGTGGACGGCAAGCAGGTTGAAGGCTCGTTCCGTGCCCACCAAGTGCCACTCACCATAACCAATGAAGAAGATTTACGCATTTTGGAGAAGTGGCTCAAGAGTTATCATCCAGAAAAACTGTTCCACGACTATAAACTTAGAGCAGATATCAAGGCCATTTTGCCAAAGGGCAAGAAGCGTATGAGCGATAGTCCATATTGCAATGGTGGGTTGTTGCTCAAGAACTTGAAGACTCCTAACATATTTAAATATGCGGTTAAGTTTGACGCACCAGGTCAAATCAAAACTCAAGATATGCTTGAGCTCGGTGGATATATTCGAGATTTGTACAAACTCAATCCAACTAATTATCGAATTTTTAGCCCAGACGAAGCGATGAGCAACCGCCTATATCGTGTGTTCGAAACGCAGAACAGAGATTTCAATTTGGATATATTGAAAACAGACGACTGCCTTGCACATAATGGTCGCATTATGGATTCATTCTTAAGTGAACATATGTGCGAGGGTTTGCTTGAGGGCTATTTGCTCACAGGCAGACACGGAATGTTTGACAGTTATGAATCTTTTGCACGTATTGTGGATAGTATGCTATCTCAACACGCAAAATGGCTCAAGGTGTGCAACGAAATAAGCTGGCGTGCACCAATCAGTTCGCTCAACCTTATTCTCACCAGCCACGTTTGGCAACAAGACCACAACGGCTACACCCACCAAGACCCAGGAATGCTCGACCACCTTGCCAACAAGAAGGCAGATGTGGTGCGCATCTATCTGCCAGCCGATGCCAACTGCCTAATCAGCTGCTATGACCATTGTGCCAAAAGTAAGAATTACATTAATGCAATCGTGGCATCAAAACACCCTTCATATCAATGGCTTACAATGGATCAAGCCGTTGAGCATTGCACTCGTGGAGCAGGCGTTTGGAATTTTGCTTGCCTAAACGACGCCAAAAAACCGGACATTGTGCTTGCCTGTGCAGGTGACACCCCAACGCTAGAAATGTTGGCTTGCGTGAAACTTGTTCAAAAATATTTACCAAAACTTAATGTCAGATTTGTAAACGTGGTTGACCTATTCAAATTGCAGAGCAGTCGCCACCACGCACATGGATTAACGCAGGACGAATATGACGAATTGTTCACCAAGGATAAGCCAATTATATTCAATTTTCACGGATATCCACATCTTATCCACGAACTCACATACGACCGCAACAATCGAAACATTCACGTTTCAGGTTATCGTGAAGAAGGCACTATCACCACGCCGTTCGATATGCGTGTGAGAAATAATATTGACCGCTTCAACCTTATGAAGCAAGTGGCAAAGTATGCGAAAATCTCGAAGAAAGATAGAGAAAAAATTAACGCAGATATGGACGAGATGCTCGCTCGCCACAAGGCGTACATCGCTGAGTATGGCGTAGACATGCCAGAAATCGCTGAATGGAAATGGTAGACCTGCTATCCAATTAGCAGAAATAAAGATTTTGTAGTTTATAACAATTTTAAAAAAAAGAGCCGCTAGATTATTAAGTTTGGCTCTTTTTTGTTGTGTAAAATTTTATTTTGGAGTATATTATATCCATAATAGGTGAGATATGACGGACATTGAAATAGCAAATAGCATCCAGCCAACTCGCATTGTAGAAGTGGCTAAGAAAATTGGATTAAATGAAGACGACCTTATTTTGTACGGAAAATATAAGGCGAAAATAGACAAGAAAGTGGACGGCAAAAAGGCTGGCAAACTCGTTTTGGTGACGGCAATCAGTCCAACCAAGTCGGGCAACGGCAAAACCACCGTGTCAATTGGTCTTGCAGACGGATTGGCACAATTGGGTGAGAAAGTCTGCCTAGCTTTGCGTGAGCCGTCGCTTGGGCCAGTCTTTGGCATTAAAGGTGGCGCAACGGGTGGCGGATATAGTCAAATCGTGCCAATGGAGGACATCAATCTGCACTTTAACGGCGATTTCCACGCCATAACTAGTGCAAACAACCTTTTATCAAGCCTTATAGACAATCACATTTTTCAAGGCAATGATTTGCAGATTGACTCCGACAACATTTTCTTCAAGCGTTGCCTAGACCTAAACGACCGTGCTTTGCGTGAGTGCACGGTGAGTGAAACGAAAAACTGCACACCACGAAAGGAGCATTTTACAATCACCGCTGCCAGCGAGATTATGGCAATAATGTGCCTTGCCAAAGACTTAGCCGACCTGAAAGCACGACTAGGCAACATTATGGTGGCGCTGAACAAAGACGGTGAGCCAGTGTATGCACGAAATTTGCACGCACAGGACGCAATGGCAATATTGCTAAAAGATGCGCTAAAGCCTAACCTTGTGCAGACTTTGGCTGGGACTCCTGCAATCGTGCATTGTGGACCTTTTGCAAATATTGCACACGGGTGCAATAGCGTGATTGCCACTCGAACAGCACTTTCGCTCGCAGATTATTGCGTGACGGAAGCAGGGTTCGGCGCTGATCTTGGTGCGGAAAAGTTTATCGACCTTAAATGCCGATTAAACAATTTAAAGCCTAATTGCGTGGTGCTGGTGGCGACAATTCGTGCGCTCAAACTCAACGGTGGGGCGGACGATAGCAATTTGGCGACCGAAAACCTGACCGCACTCAAAAATGGCTTGCCAAACCTCATGCGTCATCTGCACGCCATAACGGACGTGTATAAACTGCCTTGCGTGGTGACGATTAATAGATTTATCACCGACACCGAAGCGGAGATTGACCTTGTTAGGACGGCGGTTG
This sequence comes from uncultured Clostridia bacterium, assembly GCA_934747805.1. Lineage (GTDB taxonomy): Bacteria > Bacillota > Clostridia > Christensenellales > UBA1242 > HGM11372. Next base: position 25,335 of record CAKVHC010000003.1, read on the forward strand.
GTGAGCAAAATGTGGAGTGCGTGACTAACGAAGTGTGGGCAAAGGGTGGCAATGGTGCTTTGGAACTAGCTCATGCAGTTGTTGAAAACTGCCTCAAGTCTAATGATGGCTTTAGTTTTGCTTATGACCTAAACGAGAGCGTGAAAGACAAGATTTTTGACGTGGCACACAAAATTTATGGTGCAAAAAGCGTTGTTTACACCGAACAGGCAGAAAAATCTCTCGAAAATATTCACAAACTCGGACTTGACGAGCTGCCAGTCATTATGGCGAAAACCCAGTTCAGTTTCACCGACGATGCCAAGCGTTTGGGCGCACCAACTGACTTTGAACTTACTGTGCGTGACATTGAAATAAGGTCAGGCGCAGGCTTCTTGGTGGTGCTGTTGGGCAATATGATGCTGATGCCAGCATTGAGTGCATCACCTGCCGCAATCAAGATGACTATTGATGAGAACGAACACATAACGGGTCTGTTCTAACATTCGTGAGCGGAATGATTACGCCACGCCAAATTAATATTTGAATACAAAAAAAGATAACTTGCACAAAAAATCGTCTGTGCGAGTTATTTTGTTGACTTTATGCGTGCTCTGTGTTAAAATATATGTCACGTGGAAGAGTATCGAAGCGGTCATAACGGGGCGCACTCGAAATGCGTTTGCGGGGCAACTCGCACGTGGGTTCGAATCCCACCTCTTCCGCCAACACTTGATAAATGTCTGACTACGCTGGGTTGAGGTGGGTAGCAGACTAGCGTCTGCTTGCGACTTTGTCGCCATTCGAACCCGGTAGTCAGTGTCATAGCCACTGACAAATACACCTTCGGTGCATTGACGATCCCACCTCTTCCGCCAAGTAAAACAAGATGTGTATTTAATACAAAAACAATTGACAAACAGTATATCAATCAGTTATACTATCTTTGGAGAAAAAGTTTATGATAGAGGTAACTTATTTTGTTCATGGTACGACACAAGACAATATAGAAAAGAAGTCAACAGGTTGGATGCCAGGAGAACTTTCTGAAAAGGGGATTCAACAAGGTATAGACCTTGCACACACAATTAAAAATGATTACTTTGATGTTGTTTTTTGTTCGGACTTAAAAAGAGCTATTGAAAGTGCAAAACTCAACTTTTATAATCGCGATATAGAAATTATTCGAGATAAAAGATTAAGAGAGTGTAATTATGGAGACTATAATGGACAAGATAGTAAACTTGCCAATTATAGCACTCACATAACAGAAAGATTTCCAAATGGTGAATGTCTTTTAGATGTTGAAAAAAGAATGAGAAGCTTTATTTCATATCTAAAAGAAAATTATGATAACAAAAAGGTTGCCATTGTTTGTCATAAAGCACCTCAACTAGCTTTTGATGTAATTACAAATAATATGACTTGGGAACAAGCATTGGCAAACGATTGGCGTATTGAACACAAGTGGCAACCAGGTTGGAAGTATATTATTAAGTAAATTTAATATTTGTTAATTAGTATAAATTTAAATTAAAAGAGTTTATAAAAAATATTTGGTTGTACACACATAATTCTAGTACAAGTGCGGTTAGTGGGCCTCTCACTGGATTGTACTCGCAATTTCGGCTGGACTTAATAATTGGATGAGATGGTAAAAAAATGAACCCAGTCGGTTCATTTTTTTATTTCAAACAACCTAGTTTTGCGTTGCAAGTTGGTGAATACTGTGGTTAGGGTGATTAGAACTTGAGATGGAATGTAGAAAGCCCACGCAATATTGCTCGAGACCAAGTCTCTTAAAGTTTGGTTCGCAATTGTTATGTAAATTCCATTCGCATTCGCCAAACCAATGAACAAGTCGCATATAATGAAGACGCTGAAGCCCAAGGCCATTAACCTATACTTTCTGAAATGTACATATGCTAATACAAGATTAAATGCCAAATTGAAGATGTAGAACATTGAAATGGCGGACAGAAAGTCGAAATTGTCTTTTAAAATGACGCTGGTGATTATTAACGTTAGATACGAGCCTAGCAGACGGAAAATCCAAGCAATGAGATTGGTTCTTCGGCCAAACCCAATCATTAGATACACGGCGTATGTAAGTTGGGCAAGACTAAAGAACACCACGCCATATATTTGTTGCATAGGCTTGCACAAAACCAGACAAGTGTCGGCACACAATGTAAACGCTAGTCCGATGCAAATCAGGCAGTTGAATCGGTTACGTGTCACGAAAATCAAACTTAGCGCTAGGCACAGACTGATAGACACATATTCCACAATTTCTGAACTTTTGAGTGGCAAGACTTGAGTTAGCACTAGTAAGGCAATTTCGGCCAAAGCAAAAATTATGGCAATGCTAATTCGACACTTTTTCGTCATACTTTTTCTCTCTTTTAAACTTGCCCGTGGCAACCATACACAGCATATGAATGATGAATGCGACCAAGCAGAAGCCCAAAATGTAGATTAATAGGAAAACGAGATAAGGCACTTTTGGATAGATAAGACTGAGCAATGGGAGAGTGCAAGGGAATTTTGGACTTATGTAGAACATATTGAATGTGTCTTCCGTAAAGTTCGGCACGATGGCGTTGAGGATCATGGCAATGCCAATCATGACCGCAAAGACGTAAACGGCACGCAGATAATATTTGTAGTTGATCTTCTCACGGTTATACGCCACAAAATATATGCCAGTGACGAGTTGCAGACCGTGATGAACCATTGTTTGAATATTGATGCCGATGAGTGAGGTGAATACGTCGCCTGGATATGCGAACACGACAAAACCGCCGAAGAAAGCAAACGTTGATATGAAACTCATAAGTGCATCTCTAAATTTGCATGGTTTCAAGCAGCCGATGATTGGCAGCACGAAAAGCGGTGTTGAGCAAAGTTGGAATGGAAATGCGTACCACTGATAGTGCCATGTAGGGACGCCAGCTCTGACCTTGAAACTGTATACGAGCTGCTTGTATACCTCGAACAAAATCATAATTGCCCAACTGACCCAAACAACTATTTTGAAAGATTTTTCTGTGCGATGCTTTTTGGCCAACACAACGCTCAAAACGCATAGTGTGACAAATATGCCGATGAATATTAAATGAAACCACCCATAAAAAGTTGGTGCTTCCATTCTACCTGAAAGTGAGTCTATTAATTTTTCAAACCAATTCATTATTTACTCCAATAATATTTTCTACCATTATTCTAGCATTTATGTCATAATATGACAAATGTTTGAAAATAAAGTTTAATTAAATGCCAATTTGCATAGCATATTTATTAATTTTAATAATTTTTTTTCGTATTCATCAAATTCGTTAAGGCAAACGTACTCGTTGGGCTTGTGTGCTAAAGCCAAGTCGCCCACGCCAAACACGATTGCACTGCCACCGACTGACTGGTAATAGCCCGCTTCACACGCACCGACGAAATCTTGTTCTTTTACGTCCAAACTTCTACAAATCTTCGCAATCAATTCATTGTCCCGTTTTTCCAAAGGCGGAATGCGGAGTTGGTTTTCTAGTGTAATCTCACAACCCGCGTATTGAGTTTTTAGCGTGGCAATGAAATCTGTCAACATATTCATTAGTTTGCTTTCGTTTGCATACGAAGCCGAGCGCAAGTCAAACATAACTTTCGCATAGGCGGGCACGATGTTTATTTTCTCTCCGCCTGACATAATGTTAGCGCTCATTGTCGTGTCGGCAAAGACATTGTTCAGCCTTTCAATATACAGCATAATTCTGCACGCAATGTAGTTGGCGTTTATGCCTTGGCTGTTCATACTGCTGTGACAACTTTTGCCCGTTATTTCAATCAAATATTCATTGCAACTTTTACTACGACTGCAAAGACAACTACTCGTGGGCTCACCAACGATTGTAACGCGTGGGCATATGTTCAATTCTTGCATTTTGCGCGTTACCAACTCTACGCCTTCAAGGTTGGTTTCTTCGTCGCTAGTAATTGCAACAACGATGGGACGGTTACAAGATTTTAGCGTTTTAATATTGTTAAATATACAAGCGAAATAACTCTTCATATCTATTGCGCCCAGTCCATAAATCTTACCATCAATTTCAGTCGCACAATATGGGTTGGTTTTGTACACATTTTCGTCCGCCACAACTGTGTCAATGTGTCCGGCAAGAACGATTGCATTTGACACATTTTTTAGTTCAGTGTTTACGCCAATTAATAGGTTAAATTTATCATTCTTTTCATTCTTAATTTTAATAATTTCTTTTGAAAATTTTGAGAAATTATTTATTAAATAATTAATAATATTTTCGTTCTCAAACAAATCAAAACTTTTAATATTGATTAAATTTTCTATATATTCATATTTTTTCATACTTTCTTCCTTAAAAATTCGGTATTTTTACACATTTTTTCAATAATTCTAATATTTTTGATTAATTATGCATTAATTTTATTCAATTTAATTATTTATAAAATTTATTCAAAATATTTAATAATAAATTTAAATAAAAATTAAATACAAAAACCCGTTGAATATTTCAAACAAAACATATCAACGGGTTTAAATCTTGGAGAATGTGCATCCATTCATATGCCTTGTGACGAGAGTGGCAAAAAGTCATCACAAAACATATACGATTTGTGAAAACTTTTTGCTATCTATGGCACAAAACGAATTGGATAAACATACTATCTCCTTTTGTTAAATTTGCCATTATTATATGCAAGTTTAGAGATTTGTCAAGCGATAGGTGGGCGGAATTAAAAATCGAATTGCCTCCTAGATATTTTGTAAATTTTTTTTGTTATGTTAAAATATGTCGAAAGGAGAAAGTTATGGCGGTCAAGAATGAATACACAAAAGCTCGTGCGGTGAAGAAAAATTCTTCGCAGACTCGAACGCTGAACATAAACAACAAAGAGAAAAACAGACTAAAGAAACAGGTCAAAAAACAGCCAATCATTGCCATTATTCTGGTGGCATTGATCGTGGGTGCATTAGGTGGATATTTCGCATTTGCATTTTTAAGTCCTTTTGAAATGAATGCTTTCACAGTCAATGGTGTGGCAAGCAATGAGATTGATTATGTTATAGTGGACATGTCGCAGATTAAGGAAAGTGCATTGAGCGTCAATCCAGATATAACTGATGACGAGGTTTTTGCTTCAGTCGTATTAAATGACGAAGGCGTGGTTTGCAAATTCTTTGGCAAGGATGTTAGTGACAGTGTGAAAGTGGAATATCTTTATAGGGAAGACATTTCGCATGATGTGACCGCAGTAGACAAGATAGACGTGTCGGTCGCAGGCGTATATTACATAAAATACACAAGCTCACATTTCGCATTTAAAAATTCGACTCTCATTCGCACAATCATAGTAACAGGAGTGGAACACGATGGCTAAACAGAGAAAATTAAATTTAGGATTAGTAATTCTTTATTCATTCATATTTCTAATTGTTGGTTTTGGAGCTGGATTTGCAGGCAAGATTTACCTTTTTGCCAATTCGTACGCAATCCCAAACACCATACAGCAGACGTCAAGCGTTGCCGAAGGCGATGTCGATGTCAACGTTGTGAAAAATCAGGAATTGTCAATTCACTTTTTGGAACTGGGAAATAAATACACGGGCGATTGTGTACTTATCAAAGTGGGCGAAGTGGAAGTGCTGGTTGACGCAGGCAGCCGTGCCAATAGTGTGGACACAATCTATGACTATGTGTCGCAATATGTTGATGGGGTGCTAGATTATGTAATTGTTACCCACGCACACCAAGACCACTATGCTGGTTTTGCCACTGGCGAGAACACTCCAAGCCTATTTGATAAATTCAACACAAAAACAGTGATAACATTTGCTCAGACTAATCAAAAATCAACATCAAAACTATACAACAACTTTAAGCGTGAACTGGAAGAAACAAAAGCCGACCCAGATAAGCAAACCAGTGTATACAACGCACTCGAATGCTACAATCAGTCACAAGTGGGTGCAAAACGTGTGTACGATCTGGGAAATAATGTGAGTCTGCAGATTCTGTATCAAAAATATTATGTGGAAAATGCTTCTAGCGAGAACGATTATTCAGTTTGCTTTATGCTCAACCAAAATAATGAAAAATATTACTTATTCACGGGCGACCTTGAAACCGACGGAGAGGCAAGCCTAGTTGACGAATACAAAAATGAGTATGGAACAGATTTGCCAAAAATGGAGCTTTACAAAGCGGGGCATCACGGTTCAAAGACGTCTTCTTCAAACAAACTTTTATCCGTAATCGATCCAGAAATAGTTTGCATTTGTTGTTGCGCCGGAAGCAGCGAATATACATCTAACGTTAACAATCAATTCCCAACCCAAGACTTCATCAACCGCATTGCAAAATACACCACAAAAGTCTATCTCACCACACTCTGCATTGACTACACTAAGGGTGAGTTTGAGTCGTTTAATGGAAACATAATCGTGTATTCAAATATATCAAGTCAGACATATGTGGCTTGTGCCAACAACTCCACACTGCTAAAAGACACCGACTGGTTTAAGCAGAATCGCACCTGTCCAGCCGAGTGGTTAGCAAGTTAAAAAAGACACCTAAAAAGGTGTTTTTCATTGCCTTGACAAAAATGAATTAACAATTAAAATGTATGTAGAGGTTACAGTTATATGTTAAAAGAAATAGATTCAAGACTTGCCCGTTGTGCACCAAATATGCGTGAGCAATTATTGCTGGATTTGGTTAATGGTCAAGATTTCCGCAACGAACAAAATGTGCGCGAAGGCGAAGCGTATGTCGCCCATATCATAAGTGACCGTTTGGCAAAGAACTTAGACCTATCTCGCATTGAAGCAAAGTTTGTATTTCTTATATTGGCAAAAATGTCTTTGGCGAAGAAAAATTTAACAGATGTTAAAATCAACATTCATCCAACATTAAGCAGAACTAGCAATGCGGGTGCTTTTTATCATGAGAGCACGAATAGCATAAACATATTCGATGAATACATCTGTAATAGACATGAATTGCTAGATGTTGGCAAGTACAGAACTGAAAAGTTGAACGCAGATGCAAGAATTGATTATTTGGTGTACCAAATATATACATTAAACCACGAGATAGAACACGCTGAACAGTTTGCTGAAATGAAGCAAGTTTCGTCAAACCCTGACTTAATGACTGCTGAGATATTTGAAATGCAAATGCAAGAAGTTGCAAGATTGTTCTATGGTGTGCAAGGCTCAAAATACGCTGATGCGAATGGGAGCGAAGCAATATATTCTGCGAATCACGATGACTTTTTGGTTGAGATAAATGCCGAACGTGATGGCGCAAAAAATACAATAGACTTATTAAAGAAAATTTCGCCTATGGGTTATGCAGTGGCTACAGATCCCAAGAAAAGTGTGCTGACTAAACGTGTAAATGATTTCACTTTAAAAAATCAAAATCTAGCACGCATTGAATGGAAAAATCCAATTAGCAATATAAACATAAATGCACGCAAATTTGTCTGTGATATAATCACGGACGTCTTGCCAAAAATATCTCAACAACAGCGAGATTTCTTTATGAACAAATATGTTGCAATACAGTTCTTATATCATAAAGATGGAACAATGAAGTCTAAGCAAGAACTCGAAAATAACTACGAAAAATTGTTGGCGAAAACTGATGTTAATCTGGATGTGCAGCAACAACGTGACAGACAAAAACAGATAAAAGATGTGTATAATTTGATTGGTGATTATTACAAAAGTATGAATAATGAGAACGTAAGGAAATAAATAATAGCACAAAATGTTTGGTCAATATTTAATATAACAAACTGAAAATTAAACTTAAATAAATAGACATCTTAACGCATAAAAAAGACACCTTTATAGGTGTTTTTTATTACACTAAAAAATAAAATAAAAATTAATTTTCTAATATTTTACATTTATTTTTTACTCACTGAAATATTTTTGACTGAATAATTTTTCGATGTTTGCAAAAAAAATAACCATATATGACCAAAAATAAGCAAAAAAATAAACTTTTAGTTATAAAACACGTTTTTTTGACACATTTCGACAAAATGGTTTGATTTAGTTAATCCATTGTGTTATACTCAAATCGGTAACAAGGAGAATACAATGTTAGGTGAACAACTGAAGAAATTACGCAAAGCCAAAAATATTAAACAACGACAATTAGCAGAATATCTCAATGTATCCACTGGGGCAGTTGGGTTATGGGAACTTGATTACAGGTCACCTGACAATGAAACCCTGATTAAGATTGCCGAATATTTCGATGTTTCAATCGAATACCTTTTGGGCGTGTCTGTGGCTAATGAAGTCACGATTGTTGACGGCAATTGCGAGTGTCGCAAATATGTTTTGACGCAAGATAATTTGAAGAAAGTGCAAGAATTGTTGTCTAGTTTTAAAACTGACAAATAATTCTAGCGTCAACCTAAAACAATGATATTGAACCGGTTCTACTATGAGTAGAATCGTTTTTTTGTCTGGTAGAAACTGGCAAAAAATGTGTAGAGTGAGATTTTATCCGAGTAGGTGGACTCTATTGCTGACTTCTGTTTTAATTAAAGCAGACAAGGAGAGAATGATGAATAAACTTGCCAAGATTGTGAGAATAATTACTGTTGCACCTGTTATGGCACTGTTGCTGTGCTCAGTTTTGCTGGCTAAGGGCGGTGCGTACAACGGGCTATATATGTATTTCGTGTGTCTGTTTTGCTTGGGCGTTTTGCCTGCGCTAGCCTATGCGATTGAGCATAAAACTCAAATCGTGGCAAAGCGTCACCCAGAGCTATCTTCACGTGAATGTATGCGTCGATTGGCAATCTATATGTCGAACATAGGATACATAGCTTTGATTGTCGTTGTGTATACCACACAGCAGCCCGCATTACTAAAAGAAATGGCACTGACATATCTCTTTTCGGGAATGCTAATCTACATATTTTCAATCATACTAAATATTGATGCTAGCGGACATTCGTGCGGGTTCATTGGACCGGTCGTGTTCATGGCGTACAATGTGAGTTGGTGGTTCTTATCCTTGCTTCCGCTGTTTTTCATCTTGGCGTGGAGTTCGCTCAAACTAAAACGCCATACTCCATTTCAGGTCGTGCTGGGTGCGTTAATCCCAGTATTCAGTTTCGTGCTTGCGGTGGCAATCGTTTAGCACGCATTTAAAATTGCAAATAGTTGCACATATGTTCAAGCATTCATTTGCTCGCACAATCAATTTGTGCTATCATAATAGTAATATAACTTTATCGAACTGTAAGAGTAGATTGTGTTAAAAGGCGGTGTGCGTATGATAAAAACTAATAGACTGATTTTGCGTGAAATGACTGACGAAGATAAGGACGATTTCTTTGAAATATTTAACAGCGAGAATGTAGATAAATTCGTTCGCCGTATGACGCATGAGCAGGTGGAAAAGTATTTCGCCAAACGCAAAACGAAACCAAAAAATCCATACAGTTTTGCCGTCGTGTTGGCACAGTCCAACAAAATGATTGGCACGGTTGGCATTAAAGAAACCGAAGCCCACGTCGGCACGCTTTCGTACGTGTTCAATGATAGATATTGGGGTAATGGATATTGCACAGAGGCCTGTCTTGCTGTCATCAAAAACGCTTTTGAAAACTGGGGCTTCGAAATGATAAAAGCCGACTGCCAAGAAGACAATAATGCATCACGTCATTTGCTAGACAAATTTGGCTTCAAGTTCGATAGAATTGCCATAGGTGAAATGATAAGTCATCGCACAAATGAGCCTGTTAATTTTCTCTTTTTTAGCCTAGCCAAAACCGACTATAACCTAACTAAATAATTTTCCAACATTAAAATAAAATCCGCATTATGCTACAAACATGTAAGGCTGGTTAATAAAAGATAAATCAAGTTTTGGTTTATCTTTTTTCATTTTAGTATTGTAATGTGTGCAGAGTTGTGTTATTATTCTATTGGTTAGGGAGATAATTATAAAACCATATTATACAATTAAAGATATTCAAACTTTATTGTCGCAGAAGTTTCCGAAGTTGAAGTGGAACAATGAAATATACGAAAGAAGAACAGGCGAAAAGATTTATGTGTCGATTGAAGACTTTACTAAACATATGCAAGGTACATTAGCATTGGCTTGTTCATACAGAAATAATGAATTTCCTTTGTATGTTTCAGTTTCAGATTTTGCGTTTTTAGTTTTTGAAGATGAGTCAAATATTATGGATAGTGGTTCAACTATGAGATTGAAAAATAATTTTACTAATGATTGGACATCATTGCTTCTAAAAAAGTATGGCTACGACTACGCAAAAGAACTTATCAATTATTGTGAAAGACGTCAGAAACAAATCAACGATAATGCTATGCAAGAGATAACTAAATTTGCTCAAAAAGTCAAAGTAAGAGCAGAACAAGAATCTCTCCCTTATGAAAAACTTATTCAAAAAGCAAAAAATGTTTTGCCAACTTCGAATTTTACAAAAGAACGATAATATTAAAAATATATTGAAAAATATGAAAATAATATTTTTATATTAAAAATAAATAAAAAATGTTGAAAAACACATATAAAATGCATGTTTTAACAAAAAATAACGACAATTTATAATTTTGTCGTTATTTTATTATTCTAAATTAATTGATAATTATATTTGAATTATTTTTAATTTATGAACAAAAATATTTTATTATTTTTTTTATTTCGCATTTATTATTTTTCTTATTTTTATTAGGTGAATAATTTAGTGCACGCAAGCTGTTTAAAATTGCCAGAAGCGTAACGCCTACATCAGCGACTACAGCACTCAACATTCCTGTGACACCGAATGCACCGAGTGTCAAGAATGTGACCTTGATAACAGCCGAGATAATAATGTTTTGCCATACGATTTTACGTGTGACTTTTGATATTTTTATTCCGTCCACAATCTTCGCTGGATTGTCGTTGGCAATAACAATATCTGACGCCTCAATACTGGCTTCCGCTCCACCCAGTCCCATACTGATTCCCACGTCGGAAAGAGTGAGTGATGGTGCATCGTTTATGCCGTCACCAACATAACCGATTGTGTTGGTTTTGGACTTGTTGTGTTCTATCCATTTAAACTTGTCTTCAGGCAAGAGTTTTGCATAACTTTCGTCAAGTCCTAACTCGCTTGCAACCTTGTTTACGACTTCACCATTATCGCCCGAAAGCATAACGGTTTTGACGCCGAGATTTTTGAGTTCATAAATAGTGGATTTAGCAGTAGATTTTATTGTGTCGCTGAGAGAAATGATGGCAATCTTTTTGTCATCTTTAAATAGTTCGACAACTGTGCTGTCAATGTTTTGGCTCTTTCTTCCAACGAAATAGTTCTCGTTTTGGTAACTATAGTAGACGCCTTCGCCTGCGATTTCCTTTACACTCTCTATTTTTTCGAGTGGGCGAGTGTTGTGCTTGGTAATAGCTTTGGCAAGTGGGTGAAGTGAATATTGTTCACCCAAACTAGCAAGATAAATCACGTCATCACTAGAGTAATCTTTGTCCACAATGTCTATGTTGGTTATTTCAAATTCGCCTGTGGTGAGAGTGCCAGTTTTATCGAACGCAACGCAATTCAATTTGGCAAGAGCATCCAAATAATTTGAGCCTTTAATCAATATGCCGTTTCGTGATGCGTTGCCGATGCCTGAGAAATAGGCGAGTGGAACGCTGATTGCAAAAGCACATGGGCAGGAAATAACTAGGAATATAAGTCCTCGATAAATTGCTGTATCAATGTTTTTGGTTACAGCCCAAACGATTCCCCACACCATGACAGCCAGTGCCATAACGCCGAGAGTGTACCATTTAGACATTTTGGAAATGACAGTCTCAGTTTTGGCCTTTTTGTCGCTGGCATTTTCTATCAAATTCAAAATTTTGTTCACCGTGCTATTGGTGTACTCGGTGGTGGCACGGATGTGTAGCACTCCGTCAACCACGATTGAACCAGACAACACTTGATCGCCAGCATGCACGAACTGTGGCAGACTTTCGCCTGTCAGACTCTGCGTGTTGAGATTGACTTCTCCAGTTTCCACCACGCCGTCTACAGCCACCTTTTCGCCAGCACGGACGACGATTGTGTCACCAACCTTGATATCGCTCGGACTAACTCGCACTTCTTCGCCGTCCTTAACTACGACAGCAAATTCTGGTTTGATGTTGGTGAGTGCTTCTATGCTACGCTTAGATTTGTTGAGTGCAAGGCTCTCCAACAACTTGCCAATGGAGTAGAGTGCCACAACCATTAGTCCGTCGAAATGCTCGCCAACAGCGGTTGCTCCGATTATGGAAATGGTGACAAGCAGATTCTCGTTGATTACACCTTTAAAAAGCAGGTTTGCCGCCTTGAAATAGGTCTTGTAACCCATAAGACCGGCACTTATAACGAACAATGTCCAATACAACCAGCTAGGCATTTTCACAGTGAATACGACCACTGCTAATGCAATGCCCACTATTAGCAAGTATAAATCTAATAGAAGTGTGGATTTATTTTTTTTGGAAATGTGCTTTTCTGCAATTATACATGCGTCAGGCTCAAGGCGTTTGGTGAGTGCCATGGCATCAGTCAGCGCTTTGGCTTCGTCGTCACTTTCAATCGTTATGCTTGACTTGACGAAATCTATGCGAGCACTCTTTATGCTGTCTAGTCCATTAAGAGCACTCTCAAGGCTACGAGCACAGTTAGGGCAGTCTAATCCGTCTATGCGATATTTTTTAATCATTATTCGTCTCCATAACATGTGCCAAGCTAATGTCGAACACCTGCTTTACGTGGTCGTCTGCCAGTGTGTACCAAACTTCCTTGCCGACTTTTCGGCTGGTGATAAGATTCATTTCACGCAAGTTCTTCAATTGGTGCGACACTGCTGATTTTGTCATGTTCAATATGCTACTAATGTCACACACGCACAACTCATTCTTCTCCAAAAGGTTGATAATTTTTATTCGAGTGCTATCACTGAGTGCTTTGTAAAAATCTGCGATGTTCATCAAACTTTCGTCGTCAATCATACTCGCTTTTGCTTTGATAACTTTTTCCTTGTGTATAACTTCACAGTCACACACATTGTCTATTTTACCCATAATTTTTTCCTTAAAATATAAATTTAAACAGTTGAATATTCGTTCAACTATTAACATTATAGTTGAATATTCGTTCAACTGTCAATAATTTTTTAAAAATAATTAAAAAATATGCAAAAAATCATTAAATTTAATAAAAAATGGATAATTTTATTTAATTTTTAATAAAAATTGCAAAATAAATATATTTTAATAGTGAAAAAATGAATATAAATAATTATTTAATGTGAGTTTGTAAAAGTGTTGATAATATTAAATTTGATTGTTTTGTTTTTATATTTAATATATAATGACTACAGATGTATATTGACTAATGGAGCAACGAATGACGAAATTTAAAAACTTTGTGCGACAAAATAAAAGCTATTTTATAATCGCTGGAACGATTCTATCTTTATTCATTATTGTAAGTGCGATATTTGGAATTTTTCCATTTGGAGATAACTCGCTTGCGACATATGATGGGTGGTATCAGATTTGTCCAACCTATGACCTGATATTTGACTTCTTAGAAGGCAAATCGTCATTGTTTTATTCGACCAGTCTTGGCGGAGGAATGAATACGTTTGGCACAATTGCGTACACAATTCTGAGTCCTTTTAGTTTGATATTCTTGCTTGGTGGACGTGCAGGGACGTACAACATGTTTTGCATAGTCATATTACTAAAACTTTTGCTGATAGCTCTGCTTGCGTGCTGGTTCATCCGAAAGTTTTACAAAAACGTGGATGAGAAATGGCAAATTTTGTTAAGCCTGTTGTATGCAACCTGTGGATATTTCACATTCTGCAACACTTGGATAACCTGGATAGATTTTCTCATATATTTGCCATTGCTGTTTGCGTCATTCAATCACCTTGTAAATAATGAAAAAATATTGCCTTTTGCAGTCGTGCTTGCTCTGATGATATGCACATGTTTTGGCATAGGCAGTTTTTCCATGATAACCCTATTCATTCTGTTCGGAGCATATGCAGTCATATGTTTGGGCAAGGACAAACAAAAACGTGTGCTAATGCTTACTGCAGTTGGCTTTGCTGTGGCGGTGCTATTCTCCCTTTGTGTATTAGTGCCTAGTTTCTGTCAATATCTAAACTCGGGTCGAGTTACGCAAGGCTTCTTCTATTTTGTTTTCAAAGGAGATATGTTTTCGTTCACGGAAACAAAGTTGGCAGGTGTAATTGCTGACGGCATTTTGCTGTTGTTGGCAGTCATCTTTATCTTTAAATGTGACAAACAAAAAAAATTAAACAGATTTCTCATTTTCGCATTCATAATAACCATTTTACCCAACTTTTTTGACGGCATTAATGTATTGCTCAATTTGGGCTCGTACAATTGTTATCCATATCGACTGGAATTTATCTATTCGTTCGTTATCTTGATTATGGCGACGAGTTTCATTAACGAAAAGAGCGGAACCTTCTATCCGACTGCCGATTGTGAACCCGTGTCTTCAATTTCTAAAAAAAATTCGAACAGAATTATGGCATTGGTTAGCATTGTGGCGATTATAGGCATTGTGGTCGTGCTAATGGGCGACGGCAAGGTGATTGCCGCCATGTTTTCACAATCCCAATCCAGCTGGGCAGCGACGGCATCATATATTATGCTCGTAGTGTGTATAATGCTCGTGTTCTTTACAATGGCAATTTTCACTCATCAGGGAAAGCTTGGCAAAAAGGTCTTCACCACGTTTGCCATAGCCTGTTGTGCGGTTCAATTCGTTGTAAATTTCGGATTCGGATTGCTGGGCTCGACTAAATCCACAGACACAATTTTGTCCACCAAAACATTTATTAGTGAACAAAATCTCGGCGATAAACGAGTGAAAGATATCCACAACACTTTCTCTGCCAATGGGCAGTTGGATTTCGGCACAAAGTCGGTTTCCGTCTTTTCTAGTTCCACGCCGAACGACGTGTGCGAAATGATGAACACATTTGACTACTATAGCATGTGTTCGGGCGGATACTCGTATGGCGGCAGTGCGCTAAGCGACGCTCTATTCGGTTACAAATATTTCATATCCAACGATGAACTGGATAGGCCATATTTAACGTTTATAGACAAACAAGAAACAAAAGAAAAGACTATTTATCTGTATGAAAATACGCTTGCACTGAGTGAAGGGTTTTTGGTGAAACAAGATTTTGAATTGCCTAATTGTTCGACACATATAGATAACCAAAACGCACTATATAATGCACTAGGTGGCACAGGTGAATTGGTTCAAAATCTCGGATTTTTGGACGGCAATGTAGAACTGACAGTTAACAATCTGGACATAGTGGAAACAGACAGCGAATATAAACTGAAGGTTAAAAACAAAAAAGAAATGTCGAGCATATACATTCGCTACACGGCTAGTCAAGACGGAATAATATATGCCATAGCTGACACATCTAATTTTATCGTGGCATACGCTGGACAATCGGCAAAAACAATCGACGAACTAAACATCCGAAATAGTTTTTTGGATGGCATGAACGATTTGGCATATGTGCATTCGGGCGAGCAAATGTCGATTAGCTTGTATTTGGGGCGTGACACAACATTGAAAAAGAAAAATAACGGCGGCTTCACTTTTGCGTTCATTCCACAAGCCAAGGTTGATGCACTTGTTCAATCAATGCGTTTGAATGGGCAAGACAATGTCGAGTTGCGTTACAATAAAAACGGTTTTGACCTAAAAGCTAGTGCCGTAGGAGAATACAACAGATTGATATTTACCGCTCCTTATAGAAAATATTACTCATGCATAAATAACGGCTTAACTGCCAATATCCTGAATCAGTCTGGTGCAATGGTTATAGACTTAGACACCGGTGAAAATACTATCTCACTGCGTTATAAGAACCCACTTATTAAAATATTCCTCATTTGCTTGTTATCCGGGTTTGGCGTGGGCATTGGCTTGCTAGTTTTAGTCAACTGCTTGAAAGAAAAGTTGATGTGTATGTCAAGTGTAATAAGAGTGATGTACTTATCTCTTGCCACACTGCTTTTAGCGGTCTTCTACCTATTTCCAATATTAGTTTGCCTTGCGAGATTGATAATAGGAAAGATTTAAAAAAAACGCCGTTTGGCGTTTTTTTGATATTAAAGTGGCAAATCCTTTTTGAATAAAGATTTTTGCAAATTTTGTCGAAAATTAATTTTAGACAGTTGACTAAATTTGAATACTATGTTATTTTACATAAGGAAAAAGAAAAATGTGAGCACAAAAAAAGTTTACATTTATTCAATTTTGAACATAGTGTTAAACATTGTGCAAAAACTTTAAGGAGAACAGACTATGAAAGCCCCATATAGAAATGCCATTCGCTCAAAGCAACTCATTCGTGAAGCAATGATTAGCCTTATGGACAAGAATAAATCCGTTTCGGAAATCACAGTTAGCGATATAGTAAAGACTGCTAATATCAATCGTGGCACTTTTTACAACCATTATGGCAATCCAAACGAAGTGGTGGAAGAAATTAAAGATGAACTTATGCAAAGTCTAAATATTGCACTGCGTACTAGTAGTAAAAATGGCGACATTGACGGCTTTTTGGCAAGTATGCTCAATCACTTCAAACGTAACGAAATGGAATATCGTAAAATGGTGAAGGCCATTCCAATTTCCGTTCTAGACAATGTCAAGCAAGAAGCTATTAAGCAGATTAGAACGATTGTTAGCATTGACGAAACCACGCTGTATTTTATTGTCAATGGAATTGTTGGCCTGTTCCTTGACTATTTGAAAAATAATATCAGCTTTGACTATGACGTGATTTATGCACGTGCCAAAACATTTGTACATTTGGCAATAGATTCATATAATCTTAAAAACGCTAAATAGGCGTTTTTTTGTTTAACAAAATTTCGCATTCGTGATACAATTTAACCACTTATGGTAATTCCAGATAAAATCATTCGCTCAAGGCGAAAAACGGTTGCATTGCAGATTGACGAATGTGGACGGCTGATTGTACGCACGCCCCTTGTTTGTTCGGACAAGCGTGTTGCCGACTTTATTCGTGCCAAAGAAAAGTGGATTGTCGCCAAAAAAGCCGAAGCAAAGCAAGGAATGAGCGCACACAGCCTTGTTTTGCAGTCGGGTGCAAAGGTGGAAATATTAGGAATGACATACATTTTGGATGTGGGAGATTATTCTCGCACAAGCCAGTCGGGTGGAGTGATTAAACTGCCGAAGACGGAAACGAAAAACAAGTTTGTACGCTGGGTTGCGACTATGCTAAGAAACTATATAGCATCGGCCATAAACGGCATCGCTAGGCGATTGAATGTGGAGTTTAAGTCAGTCACAATCAACTCGGCACACACTCGCTGGGGCAGTTGTGGAACTAACGGATCACTCAATTTCTGTTTTAGGTTGGCTTTTTGTCCGCTTGAGGTGGTGGATTATGTCATCACACACGAACTTAGCCACATCCGAGAGCATAATCACAGCGCTAGATTTTGGGCGGTGGTGGAGTCGGTTGTGCCCAATTATAAAGAGTGCGAGCGTTATTTGAAACGTAATCGTGCCATTATGTATATGATCTAAAAAAACACGAAGCAAATCGCTCTCGTGTTTTCTTTTTTTATCTTGCGTTTAAAATGTTTTGATGATAGGTTGCGAAATCAAGCAAAGTATATTCTTGAGAATTTAAAATAGGTGGATTTTTCGCAAAGCGTAGCTTGTGATCTCTGTGTAATAGTCGCAAATCATATTCCGTCATTGGTCGTGGTGTCATAGAGTTGCCGTTTTGATCTTCAAATGTGTAGTCATATGCCTCATTCACATCAAATATACCTTTTAATCTGTTGCCGTCCTGTCTCTCGCTCTTATCTTTAAAATCCCAACTGTTTGATGTAATTAGGTTCAATCCAAGCAAAGTTGCCTCAGCCATAATATAGGCGTCGTTTTCTGGAATACGGGCGTTATCTTTGGCACAGAAGAATGTTCCCATCGCTTTATTGTCCGCATAAGCGTATGCTAAAGCATCTACAAATTGGCAGTGTCTTTCATTGATTTGATTATTATTAATTGTGACGACTTTGCAATACTTTTTGAGGAATGGAACAAGACAAATATTCTCGATTGGGTTCAATTCGTTTAATACAATTGGAGTGATAACCAGTTCGATCTTATTGTTTTCATTAGCAGATCTGATAAGTTCAGATAAATAATGTATACTCATCAAATTGGCAAATATTTTTTTGCCATCACGAGTCATCTTTGTTTTGCCCAAAAATTTGTCTTGCAGTAAATGTGGACGTTCTTTTGGAGACTTGTTTTCGTAATGCCTTTCCATAAACTCTTTATTGTCCAAATCTGCCAATATCTGCTTTGCATCGTCTGTGTTAGATAAAAGCTTGGACAGATAGATTGCACTGCAGGAATCAATAGCCATATAGTTAGGCATTGTCGTCGCCCTCCATGTCTAATAAATTTTTTGCAATACTGTTGGCTCGTTTCTGTTCGCTGGCCAAAAAATTCAAGCGTTCCGCTTTGGAAAGAGTTTGTAACTTTTCTTGGCGTTTTGTGCGGTAGTTTTCAACACTTGCTAAAACGTCGTCATATACATCATGTTTCATAAATTACTTCCTATGTCATTATTATACATCTAATGTCATTGTTTGTCAAACTTTGGCATAAATATATGTATAGTGGAAACAACGTTTCAAGAGTTAAGATGCAAGTTGGTGATAAATATGGTGAATGGCGCATGTCTTGGTCATATCACCGATATTTCGATTGACACAATGTCGGGTTGCATATGCGGAATGTATTTGGCACAGGCCAAGTCAGGCTTGAGCAAGGTGTTCGGTTCGAGCAAACAATATTTCATTCCCGCCACTGCTATATGCCGAATTGGGCAAGACGTGATACTTGTCAACTATACGCCAAACTCGAATGACGGCGGTAAATGCCTAGACAACAAACGCTAAAATGTGGATAAATTTGCTTCTCACTACAAAATATAGCCAAAAAATGTAGAAAATAACTTGTAAAAAAGGTTTTTTTGTGCTATCATAGTGGCGAGGTAAGAAATATGAAATGTGTATTTTGTGGAAGTGAAAATAGCCGAGTAATTGACAGCCGTTCGCTCAAGGATGGTTCAATTCGTCGCCGTAGAGAGTGTGAGAATTGTCACAAACGTTTTTCCAGTTATGAAACAATTGAACGCAACCCAATGGTCGTTATTGATGTGGAAGGCGTGCGCACACCATTCGAGTTTGGTAAACTTTTGGAGAGCGTGAACTACGCTACATATTGTCGTGGCATTAGCCAAACAGATATGATTGACCTAACTCACGAGATTGAACGCAGATTGTTCGCTTTGGAAAAACAGGAAATCACCACTTTGGAGATTGTGTCTGTGGCTAGCCAAGCCATTAGCGAACTTGACGAAGTGTCGGCATTTGTATATCACATTCAACACAACGACATCAACAATATTCTTGATGTTAAGAGATTTTTCTAATTTCAAATAGGGCAGTCGCCCTATTTTCATCTGTATTAAAGGGCTATTACTATGATAAACGTAAACAACGTAAGCATTCAATTTGGTAGCAGGAAACTTTTTGAAGATGTCAACCTGACATTCACTAAGGGCAATTGCTACGGCATCATTGGCGCAAATGGTGCGGGCAAATCCACTTTTTTGCGTATTATTTCGGGCGAACTTGAACCAACTAGCGGCAATGTAGAGATTGGCAAGAAAGAACGCCTATCTGTTTTGCAACAAAACCAAGAGGCATACAACGACCAAACTGTTCTAAAGACTGTGCTTTTGGGGCATAAACGCCTTTGCGAGATTATGGACGAGAAGGAGATGCTCTACAACAAGCCAGACTTTAACGACGCTGACGGCATCAAGTTGGGAGAACTTGAAAGCGAGTTCGCTGACCTTGACGGCTGGAATGCGGAGGCCGAAGCGGAATCACTATTGCAGTCTATCGGTGTGCCTAGCGACTTGTATGACAAACTTATGGCAGACATCGACGGCAAAATCAAGGTGAAAGTCTTGCTCGCACAGGCTCTATTTTCCAATCCAGAAAATTTGATTCTGGACGAACCTACCAACAACTTGGACGTTAAGACTATCCGTTGGCTTGAAGATTATCTAATGAATTTTGAGGGCACTATTCTAATTGTGTCACACAACCGCCATTTCTTGAATAAGGTGTGCACTCACATTTGCGACATTGATTACAACAAGATTTCGCTTTATGTCGGCAACTACGATTTTTGGTACGAGTCAAGCCAGCTTGCACTCCGCCAGCAGAAAGAAGCCAACAAAAAGGCTGAACAACGTGCCAAAGAATTGCAGGACTTTATCGCTAGGTTTAGTGCCAATGCGAGTAAGTCTAAACAGGCAACCAGCCGTAAGAAAGAGTTGGAGAAACTCACCATTGAAGACATTAAGCCAAGTACACGAAAATATCCATTCATCAACTTTGAATTTGACCAGCGTATTGGCAATGAAATTTTGTATGTAAAGAATCTAACCAAACCTGGACTTTTCTCAGGTGTCACATTCACCGTACAAAAGGATGACAAAATCGCATTCCTGTCAGACAATAGTGCCGTGACTACCGCACTCTTCAACATTTTGACTGGTGAGGACAAAGACTTCACTGGACACATTCAATGGGGCAAAACAATTAATTATTCATACTTGCCACAGAACAACAATTCATTCTTTGAGAATTGCGACCTAAACCTTATTGATTGGATAGGGCAATTCACCAAAGAACACGATGCCAGCTTCTTGCGTGGCTGGTTAGGTCGTATGCTTTTTTCAGGTGAAGAAAGCTTGAAACAAGCCAAAGTCTTGTCTGGTGGCGAAAAGGTGCGCTGCATGTTGGCACGTATGATGTTGAAACAGGGCAATGTGCTAGTAATGGACGAGCCAACCAACCACTTGGATTTGGAATCTATTACCGCTCTCAACACTGGAATGCAGAAATTTCAAGGCAACATTTTGTTCGCCACACACGATGAAGAAATTTTGTCCACAGTGGCTAACCGCATTATTCGCATTAATGAAACAAAAGAATATGATAAGGAAATCAGTTACGAAGAATACCTTGACACCGAACTTAAATAATTAGGAAATATACAAATGAAATTGAAGCAATACTTAGTGAATACCAATTTGGTAAAAGACTATATGGCGAAGAACAATCTCACAACTGAACAGATGAGCAAGCTCTGCGATATGAGCGCCCGCACGTTCAGTTCGGTCATAAACAACCGTCGACCAGTCGATGCCAAACTTATGCTCAAACTCTCACTGGCATTGCACCTACCAATTAATCAAATCCTAATTGAGAAATAAAAAAAACTGCTTCGGCAGTTTTTTTTAATCTACAAATTTGTATTCTATTTTATGTTTGGTTCACTGGCTCTACGCTGATTACTAGTATCGTACGGAATATTTGAAGGGTCAACATCACATTCGCTGTAACTCACCAATTTATTTACATCAACAGGCATTCTTTCTAACATACGCAAAATGGCATTAATGACTTTACGCATATTTAACATTTCGCACAACGAAATATCATTATTCATTGCACGATAAGATTCTTTAAATTCTCTAATTGCAGACATATCAAAATAACTAGCACCCATATCAAAATAATGTTGCCTTAAATCTTCTCTCATACAAATATTTCTCCTTAATCGTGACAGACTATAACCAGTATAATGTACCGTTGGGTACAAGTCAACTATTTTTTACCATTTGGTAATAATATTTAATTATGAATATTGAGCAACAAAATGTTTTATGCCATAGACTGAAAGAACAACGTCTATTGAACGGTTGGTCACTTGAACAACTTGCCGAAAAAGTTGGTGTTAGTCACGTGGCAATTAGTCGATGGGAAAACAATATTAGAACACCAAATATGTACAACATTATTGCACTCGCAAAGGCATTTGGTGTGTCTAGTGATTACTTGTTGGGACTGGAAGATTAGTATGTTAAAATTTAGTTCACGTTTAAAAGAATTACGAGAATATGAGAAACTTGGTTATGCCGAACTTGGACAAGAATTAGGTGTGTCTGGTACGGCGATTGCTAGGTGGGAAAATGGCAAACGTATTCCTAATATTGAGTCATTGTACACAATATCCAAGTTTTTCGGCGTATCTAGCGACTACCTGTTAGGATTGGAAGATTAAAAAAACTGCTTCGGCAGTTTTTATTTTTTTCCAAATGTTGATTATGAAATCTAATGTTATTGAAGACAATTTTGCATTTTGAACGAGCTGAGAGTTGCGTTCGCCACCTTTGTACCAATATGGTGTCATTTTGATAAGGTTTAATAGGTCATCGGTGTTGTCAATATTTACATTGTAACTGATGCGTTGCGTGTCTGCGAGTTTAAATTGGTTAAAGGCGAATTTCTCCACATTTTTCTTGAAACTGTCCTGATAAACCACCTGTTTCAATTCCTTCAAATGTTCTTCGGCGGGTACAACTTCAATAATCGCACCATTGGCTGAAAGAACTCTTTTAAATTCGGCTTGTGGTTTCGGTGCGAAAACATTTAAAATTAAATCTACTGAACTGTCCTTTATGGGCAAATTGAAGATTGATGCCACTATGTAGGTGTTGTTTTTGTTATGTTTGGACGCAATTTGCACCGCAAACTTTGAAATGTCCACACCGATTACGTTGTATTTGTTATCAAGCCCGGACGTATAATAACCTGTTCCGCAGCCTGCATCCAAAACTACTTCTGGGTTCAACTCGGCTATAATTTCAAAAATCTTCAATTTCAAAGCCTTGTAATAATCTTTGTCCAAAAAGTTCTTTCTAGCCATCACCATAAGTTTGTCATCGCCGGGCATTTTAGTTTTCTTCATATTTGCCAGCAAAAGGTTGATATAGCCCTCTTTTGATTGGTCGAAACAATGGCCATTCTCACAAATAAAGCTGTGTTCGGCACAAGATAGTGCCGCACCACATTTAGGGCAGATTAATATGTCTGTAAAGTTTCTCATTTCACCCACCATTAAAACATAATTTGTTAAAGTACGTTATATAAACAAAAAACGCTCGGTTGAGCGTGCTTTGTTAGACACAAATTCATTCTTGTTAGCCAAGCCATGCTGGCATAACACGACTTTGCTCCATTAGAGCCACCTCGTATCACATACTGTTGACTACTTAATGCTGCTGACTCCCGCCTCTGACATGGTTCATAGCACAATATTGCACAAGACCCTAACTTCATCACAGAACCGTGTTACTCAACACACAACAAGCACTACCGCAAATGACATTCAGCCTTGCTTAAGCGGATTGCAAGTTCAGGGCACCGCTAACTCCCCGCCTATTGCGTCTATGGTTATTATACCAAAGCACTCGTAAAAATACAACTATTTTTTCCAAACTAAACCTAAAAAGTTTGCTCTTAACACGTTTTTATGTTAGAATATAGCAAATTGGAGGCTATTTTGGAAAGAGAATTAAGCAACGCCGAGAGATTTATAACGGCATACAACGCCATTGACCATAGTTTGCGCTCACTTTATGATTTCAAAAAGTCGCTTACTTTCACTGATGTAGTGCGTAAGAGTGTTATGTTCAACTCAGTTGTGAGAAAATATGAAGACGACCTTTTGGACTACGGCAGACTGAGAAACGCAATCATTCACCGTTCAAACAGCAGTTATATAATTGCAGAACCACACATCGACGTTGTGGAGAATATTGAGAAGTTGGCGGACATTATTTCAACGCCACCTTTGGCACTTGACCGCATTAGTAATCATGAAGTTTTGACAATGAAGCACACCGCTAAGGCAAAAGAGCTTATTGCGTTGATGTCAAGGTCTGGTTACAGCAATATCCCTATTTATGACGGCAACGAACTCATAGGAGTGGCGAACGGACAGCGTATTATGAATATTATTGGGGACGAAATCAACAACGGCAACAAGAATATTCAAGCGTTCCTTGACAACACCAGTGCAGGCGAGCTTGTGGCTAGAGAGGACAATGACAATTATTACATATTGGCAGATGAACAACTGACCATTGAATCCGCCATGCACAATTTTGAAACCAACCGCAAATTGCTTATCATTCTCATAACGAAAGACGGCAAGCGTGAAGAATTGCCACTCGGCATTATCACCATAACCGACGTCATTGAGATGCAAAAGGTATTGAACGTATATTAAAATGAAAACACCTAATTGGAAAGATTATAAAGTATTGTCCACCGGCGACGGTTACAAACTGGAAAAGTGGGGCGAATACACCTTGCTTCGACCTGACCCACAAGTCATATGGAAAGCTGAAAAGCCGCTAGACAAGTATAAGAACATTGATGCTAAATACACTCGCCATGAGAGTAAAACGGGCGAGTGGTCTTTCAGTCGCAAGTTGCCTGAAAGTTGGGTCATTTCTTGGCAAAATCTGAAATTCAAGGTTCAGCCAATGAACTTTAAACACACAGGTCTTTTCCCTGAGCAAGCGGTGAACTGGCAAACGATGATAGACCTTATAAAGTCGGCGAAACGCCCTGTAAAAGTGCTTAATCTATTTGCCTACACAGGTGGGGCGACATTGGCGTGTGCCAGTGCTGGTGCAAGCGTTGTGCATGTGGATGCCGCCAAGAATATGGTCGCTCATGCCAAAGAAAATGCACGTCTTTCTGGTCTTGAAAACGCACCAATCCGCTACATTGTGGATGATTGCCAAAAATTTGTTGAGAAAGAAATCCGTCGTGGCAATAAGTACGACATTATAATCATGGACCCACCAAGTTTTGGCAGAGGCCCTAACAATGAAGTGTGGAAATTGGAAGAAAATATCTTCGATTTCGTAATGCTCACAGCCAAACTCTTGTCTGACAACGCAATCGCCATGCTTATTAATAGTTACACGACAGGATTGCAACCAACTGTAATGCAAAACATTTTGTCAATTGCGTGTCGTGGATTCAAAGCAAAATTTGAAGCGTACGAAATTGGTATTGACACATTGGAAAATAATGTTAAACTACCTTGTGGATGTTCGGCATTAGCTATCTTAGGAGGGAAAAATGGAAACGTTTGAACCACAAATTGTTTATGAAGACAATCACCTTTTGGTTGTTATCAAACCTAAAAATATGAGCGTGCAAGAGGATGACTCTCACGACCCAGATTTACTCACACTATTGAAAGAGTTTATCAAGAAGCGTGACAACAAGCCAGGAAATGTATATCTTGGACTCGTGCACAGGCTAGACCGCCCAACAGGTGGCGTTATGGTGTTTGCAAAGACGAGCAAGTGTGCAGACCGATTAAGTGAGCAAATCCGTAATCGTCAACTCAAGAAGAAATATTTGTGCGTGGTGAAAGGCGTGCCAAATCATTTGGAAGACACTCTCACGGCATATCTTTTGAAGAATCCTGAGAGTAACACAGTCAGTCTTTCAACTCAGTCAAACAAGGAAGCAAAATTTGCCGAACTAGAATATAAAGTGTTAGACAGTGCGAAAGGTTATTCGTTAGTAAAAGTTGACCTTCACACAGGTCGAAGCCATCAAATCAGAGTGCAAATGGCAAAGCAAAATTTGACCCCAATTTATGGTGACTTTAAGTATGGTGAAAAGGACCATGGTTCCAATCTTGGTTTGTGGGCATATGAACTCAGTTTCGCACACCCAATCACCAAGAAAAATATGGACTTTAAAGTCTATCCAAACACCGAAGTTGCACCATTCGATATGTTTAAGAATATTATAGAGTACAAAAATATTTAGGAGTGATTATGTTAGTAGATAAATCTAAATGTGTGGGTTGCGGAATGTGCGTCAATTCCTGCCCAGTGGAAGCTATTAGTTTTGACAAAGATGGGTTCGCTTTCATCGATATGAAGAAGTGCATAAACTGTGGTACATGTAAGCGTGTTTGCCCTGTAGAAGCCATTGACGAAAAATAAATTAAATAATAGAATAAAAAGGCATTGAATAAATGTCTTTTTTAATCTAATTTTCAGTTTTATGTATTTTTTTTAAACTAATATATTTTTTAATAAAATTTCACATAATCTGCGTTAATTACATGTATATTTTATTAAATTTTCATTTTTTACAACATTATATTATCATTAATTAAGAAAAATATTATATAAATTTATTTTTAAAAAAACAAAAAAATAATTTGATAAAAAAATAATAAAAAATATGCAAAAAAATTTGTAAAAATATTTTAAAAATACCTATTGACTATAACCAAAAAAGGTGCTATAAGAAGGGTGTAGAAACAATAAAAGGAAATAGTTACTAATGGAAAAATTAGGTATAATCAACTTGTCAACAAAGTCTGCAAAACTAACTATTGTTGATTACACAATGGCAGGGTATTTTATCGTAGAAAAAGAGATTGATGAGCCAGTCAATCTTCACCTAGACATTGAGCGTGACGGCTATTTGAAACCATCCCGCATTGAAGAAACTATCAAGGTGTTGCGTACCTTCCGCACAGTGCTAGATTTTTATAAAATTGACAACGTATTTTGTCTTGCAGAAAGGTCATTTTTGCAGATAAGAAATCAGCTTGCATTCTTCGATGAAATTTACAAAACTTTGGCACTCTTTTTCAAGGTTGCTGACGAAGCAGAAACGATGTCCAGTTTGCACAATGCCATGCTTTACTCAATGGCTATTCCGAAGGGAATTGTGTTGGATATTGAAGACGAATTCATCAACATTATCAAATACAATCGCAGAATGCTTTTGGAATCGATTTCATTGCCTTATGGCGTGAAGAATATTGCGGACAATTATTTGCAAGAAACTAATCCAGAAACAAAGATGCAAAAAATGTGTGAGTTTTTGACTAACGAGTTTAAGCGCATTAAATGGCTCGCAGACATTGATGAAGATTATGAATTGATTGGCGTAGGCGAGGCGTTTGAAAATGCAGGCAAGCTTATCCGCAAATCAATCCACTATCCATTGGAAGTTGCGAACAACTTTATCGTTGAACGTAAAAACTTCACCACAGTGTTCAATCTTATCAAAACACTTGACCTAGACAAATCTAAGAAACTCAAAGGCATCAGCGAGTCACGTATTGACGTTTTGGCTAGCGGTATGGCTGTCATCAAATCGTTCTTTGGTGAGATTGCCTCAAGCGAAATTCACGTTAGCACGAATGGTGTGCAATATGGTGATGCAATCAAGATTTTGTTCGCTCAAGCACAAGAACGTCCACTTGTTGACGTGTTGGGCTACAGCCTTTCAACCATTGAAGAGTTTTATCCAACAGCTAACTACATTACAGACATTTATGACGTGTCAATTATGTTGTATAAACAACTCAAAGTATTACACAAATTGCCTAAACTTTACACTAAGGTTTTGCGAATTGCAGCAAGCATGAGTCTGTCTGGCAAACGTGTTTCCTACAAAGATTTTGTGAAGAACTCATTCAACGTGGTTTTGAACTCCAACATTATGGGTGTCGGACACAAAGAGATTGTTCTGGCAGCATTTGTTTGTGCTACGCAAGACATTGATGAGTTTAATGCGAGCGAGTGGGTGCGATACAAAGACATTGTTGGCGATGAGGAAATTGATTCAATTAAGAAATTGGGTATTATTATCAAAATGGCTCGCTCACTATGTGTAACAGGCATCAAGAATATTAAAGATATAACCTGTGACATCTTGGGTGACACCGTCATTCTAAAAACGGAAGTAGAACACAATGCAGAGTTAGAAATCAATCAAGCAATGGCTTGTGCAAACGACTTTAAGAAAGTGTATAAAAAGAATTTGCAGATTTTATAAAGGAGAACTATGCGAAACGAACTGGCGATAAAATTGGGTAGCGACGAGATCGTTATATACCAAAAAGGGCAGGGGATACTTACACGAGTGCCAGCATATGTGGCGCTCAATAAAATGGGTGTAATCAAATATTACGGCAAAGACGCATACAAAAGCTTGAGCGTAAATAATCCAACTCTAAAGATTTGTCAGCCGATTAAGGATGGTTGCATTGTAGACCAAAACCTTGCCATCAAACTGCTGTCCAACATTTTTGCCAGCTGCAATCTAAAGTCTAACCTTCTCAACACAATTAGTGCAGTGGTTGCCTTGCCATGTGGGCTTACAATCAACGAACTGGAAACAGTTAATTACGTGCTCAAAATGTGTGGCGTGGATAAAATGCGTGTGGTGCAGAGTGGTGCATGCGCACGTGAGTTTGAAAACATTTGGGACAAGAAGAAATATGTCTGCGTAGTGGACATTGGAGCTAGCATAACTGATGTGTCAATTACTAGCGGTGAAGAGTTTATTGCTGGAGCCGACTTTCAAATTGGCGGCGCAGATATGGACGAAGCAATCAAGGTGTTTGTCTATGACAACTATTTTGCCACAATCAGCACTCAGACTGCCAACGAGATAAAGTGCGACATTGGCTCGCTATACAATCGTGATTACGCCAAGACCGAATTCAAGGGCGTGGCAGACGATGGTGGAATACGTGATGTGGAAATTACTGCTCACGAAATTCGCACTGCCGTTAGCGGCATCTATGATAAAATATTTGCACTCGTAAAAGAGGTCATCGCTGAGCAGAGCCCGAATGTCATCAACGATATTCATAACAACGGCATTTTGTTCTGCGGTGGTGTGACCCAAATTGCTGGATTCTATGAATACGCTAAACAAAAGTTTGACAACCCAGTCATACTCAGCAAGAATCCACTTGATGCAGTGCTAATGGGCGCATCAAAAATAATAGATATCAAGGATTATCCGATTGAAATAAAATTGTAGTATAAAATAAATTCGACACCAGTTTTGTCGAATTTATTTTTTTGTGTCATATATTGTTTTCTTCCGCCACAGTTTCATTACAATGATTACAAAGGAGTATTTATGTGCAGAGTTATTGTTGTTACATCTGGCAAGGGTGGTGTAGGAAAAACGACGGTGACAGCCAACCTAGGACTTCACCTTGCCAAAAAGAATTTGCGAGTGTGTCTAGTGGATATGGATATCGGGCTAAACAACTTGGACGTGGTTATGGGAATGGAGTCACGAGTTATATATAACATGCTAGATGTCATCGAAGGCAGATGTCGAATTAATCAAGCACTCGTTCAGGACGAAGAGTTTCCGCTCTTATTTTTGCTTGCCACAGGAAATGTTGCACAAAATCGAGTGATAACATTTGGTGCGATTGAACGTGTGATGAATAGTTTGAAAGAGCGTTTTGATTATATCCTGATAGATTGTCCTGCTGGCATTGATACAGGCTTTTCACGTGCAATAAGTTGTGCAGATGAAGCACTGGTGGTTACGACGCCTCACCTTAGTGCCATGCGAGATGCGGACAAGGTCGTTTCCATTCTGTCGAGCTACGACATAACCAATATGCGTTTTGTCGTCAATCGTGCACGTGGAGATTTGATAAAAGACAAGGTGGCATTAGACGTTTACGAGATAAGTAAAACTCTTGGCATAGAGTTTGGCGGACTTATTCCAGACGATGATTCCATAACCGCACTATTAAATGTTGGTGGCGACAAATTATCAATGAAAAATGCAAGTGCACGTGCGTTTAGTGTGCTTGCAGATAATGTGCACAATGGCACAAAAAAATTGTTTGACTGCACATATAAATATCGTGGATTTTTGGGTGGCGTTTTATCTTACCTTAAGAAGCGTTGCTAATTAATGCCAAATTAAAAATAAATTAATTTTTTACAAGTTAAATTATAAAGAATATTTGTTTTTAAAAAAATATTAATAAAAATATTAAAATTAATGTAAAAATGCCATATTTTTTGGAGATTTATGAGAAAAAATGCAAATATTAGGCTAGAAAAAGTAATTGCGAACGATAAATGCACAAATGTAAATTTGATGAATGAATTAATTAAAAGCGATATTTATTATTTATTAATTAATTATTTTGAGATTAATTTTGAAGATATTAATTTGCAAATTGATGCATCAGAAAATAAATTCAATATATCTCTGAATGCAACTGCCGTGCGAACCAAATTTCCGCATCAAAGATTATCATCATAATCATATCTCTGTCGCATATTTTATAGTATGGACAGACTATTGCTTACCTACACCGAGCCCAAACTTTTGACCTTTCCGGAAAGGAAGTTCAAAACGGTATGGTGGAAAAAGGTTTTAAATTGGATATATTCAACAGTGACCGGTGTAGTTGCTGTACTTGTTGGGCTGTGTGTTATTGACTCAATCGACACTCCGCTGACTAACGGCATGATGACGGGCGTGTATGCGGTGGTAGATTTTTTTGCGCCAGACTTGGAGCTTTTTGATGACTCAACCAAGTTGGGATTTGTGAGCAAAATGTTTCAAACCGACTACCGCTATATTTCTGAAACTGGAAAGGTCTACCATATTATCGATAGTGATGCACCGAAGTGCGAAAATGGCGTGTTGATTTACACCACCGAAGGCGCAGGCAAAATATTTGCCCCTGCTGACAGCATTGTAAAAAGTGTGGACTTTGTAGACGATGAGCAAATCGTCGCACTAGACATTGGCGGCAAAATAGTCGTTAAAATTGAAAGCAAACTCGTTTTCGGAGTGTCAGAAGGTCAATACATTAGCGCCAACAGTATGATAGGCGCATATGCAGGCAGTCAGACGATTAAGGTGTCGTTCTATGATGATGGCGAGCTGATTATAGATCCATTAACGTGCGAAAAGCTGGTGTGGGACAATGAGCAAAATATCGAAAAGTAACTTTGTCATCAAACTTAGTTTTTGGTTGGTGATGTTGGCATGTGTCCTAATGGGACAGACGGCGTTAATTCTAAACTACATTTGCGCATTAATACTCCATGAGTTTGGTCACCTTATAGCCATTAAAAAATGCGGATACTCCGTTCGCTCATTCACGCTATCAATGGCAGGTGCAAGGCTCGACCTTAACGATAGCATTATGGCTCACGACGAGTTTGAAGTGGCGGTCGCAGGACCAGCCATCAACATCATCCTCGCATTGTTGTGCATAGCGTTTTGGTGGTTAGTTCCAGAAAGTTATTTTTTCACAGCCGACTTTGCTTTTGTCAATCTCGTGCTTGCCGGATTTAATCTGTTGCCAATTTGTTCGCTAGATGGCGAAAAAATATTCGATAGTATTTTAATGAATAAATATTCAAAAAATAAAAAACGTCGAATAAAAACCGTAATTTCAAGCATTTTTTCACTATTTTTTGTAATATTTTTCATAATTTCATTATTTTTTACTCCAAATTTCTATTTTTTAGTGTTTTCTATATTCTTTTTTATCTCAATTTTTAAAAATAAAAATAACGAAAACGTTTTTTTGAAATTGAAGCCAAAACAAAATGTAAAGCCGCAAAAAATGAATGTAATATATCTGCCAGACGACACGACGCTTTTGCAAGCCTTGAAATTTATGTCGCCCAAATACGTGACAATGTTTTACATAGACAGCCGACTTGTCGCCGAAGATAAAATTGTTCGCTTGCTGGCTCAAGGTGAAAGTCCATCCACTCGAATTGTGGATTGTATGTAAATTTGAGCGAAGACAAAAAGGATGTTATTACTTCATTGACTGGCTGCCGTTATCCAATGTGCTAACATATGCAGCGCAAAAACACCACGACGGTGTTTTTTTTTGTATGCTGTAGATAGTTCAATGATGTTTTTTTCCGCATTAATTATATCTGCACCGCCATGTATTTAACTGAGTAATTAGTGCGGTCCTTACTGTAATGAATGGATGAACGCAATATATTTTGTTGCATTTTCACCAAAAATTATTGACACAATTCGCCAAGTTTGTTATACTAGGCCTAGTACCGTTTTAGTAAGGTAGTGAAAGAAGGGCATGCACCCCACCTGATAAGCGAGTCTTTATAGGAGGTTAAACTATGTACGCATACATTTCACTTTGTGGCAAGCAGTACAAAGCGGAAGTAGGTCAAGTGTTGACTGTTGAGAAACTTAACGTTCCAGCAGGCGAGACTATCACTGCAGACGTTTTGATGACTGTGGATGGCGACAAAACTGTCGTTGGCACACCTGTAATTGCAGGAGTTAGTGCAAAAGCAAAAGTGTTGGGCGACGTTAAAGGCAAGAAAATTGTAGTTTTCAAATACAAAGCCAAAAAGAATGAACGTAAAAAGCAAGGTCATCGTCAACCATACACTCAAATCAAGATTGAAAGCATTGGTTAATTATGATTAGAGTATTGATAACACGAAAAGGTGAATCCATTGTCCGTGCGGAAGTGAAAGGACATGCCAACTATGCCGAATATGGCAAAGACATCGTTTGCAGTGGCGTGAGCGCCATTGTACAGACTGCTGGGCTTAGCGCAGAGCCACTTGGTGCTAGCGTGAGTCAGAGCGATGGGCATTATATCATTGACGTGGGCGAAAGTGATTGCCACGACATGCAAGTGTTATTGAAAGCAATGGAAAAGGGTGTTAAGGCAATAGCCGACAACTACCCAAAGAATATTAAGATGGAGGAGAAGGTTTTATGATGACTATTTTTAATTTGCAACTTTTCGCACACAAGAAAGGTGGCGGTAGCACTAGAAACGGTCGTGATAGTAATAGCAAACGCCTTGGCGTTAAGCGTGGTGACGGTCAATTCGTATTGGCTGGCAACATTCTAGTTCGTCAAAAAGGCACAAAGATGCATCCAGGTCAAAACGTTGGCTGTGGTAAAGATTACACTTTGTTCGCTACTGCTGACGGCGTTGTAAAGTTTGGTAAAGATAGCAGAGGTCGCAAGATTGTTTCTATCGTACCTAAGATTTAGTGAAAAAAATAAAAACATCTCGGTTGAGATGTTTTTTTTGTTGTGTACTGAATGGGAACTAATGTTACGTTTGGAGTTTAATAGAAGAATAGACTGTTGTAACGACATAACTTGTGGATATGAGTGTAGTCAGTGCAGACCTACAGTTTTAACTATGGTTCGAATGCTAGTCTTGATTGTGGTCATTTTAAAAAATATTCTCAGCGCTGTAGCCACGTCCTTCAAGTATTTCACGGAGCTTTTTGTGGCAAGAGGTCAATGCTCTTGAAACTGCACTCTGCGATAAGTTTAACTTCTTGGCAATATCTTGCTGGTTATACATCTTGCCATTGCCTAAGCCATAATAAAGAGATAATACTTTGTATTCTGTCTTGTTTTTGTCTAGTGAACTGAGCGCATACTGCAATGCACGCATATTGTCTGCTGAGTATAGGTGTTCGATATTAATGTCTTCATCTCTGGAAATGACTTCATTGTATTCACCATCGCTGCCATCTTCAAAATCTCTAGGTGTGTCATTTATGGAATAAGTGTTTGTTGTATGTCGTCGATTGGCTCTGATGTTTCCCACAAGAGCTCGTGGCAAAGAGGTGTGTAATAAGGTGGAAAGTGAGTTGGATTCTCTGTTAAAATCGAATTTGTCAATTACTCGCATGCAGCAAAGTGCACACAATTGCACTGCCTCGTCAAATGACATGGAGTTGGAAAATTGGTGCGCGAGTTTGAAATATAAATCCATATATCTAACAACTAAATAGTTTCGTGCAGCATAGTCGCCTTCCAAACGATATCTTTTTATAAGTTGAACGTCAGTAAGTTGTGCGTATTCCGCACTCTTTTCTCGAGATATGCTGACTGGGATATTCCTGAAATGATTTTTATGTTTTGAGTTGGCCATCGTTACACCCTTCCTTTGTGAATACATTATATCATAAAAGAACAAATGTGCAAGTGTGAATTACGATTATTAACAAACGTTTCGTGATTAAATATAAAAAAATAAGCAAAATTCTCATTTTTACATTAAAAATTGACGTAAATTTAATAAATTACGCTTTATTTTTTAATTTTTTTGTTTTTATATTTTTCTAAAGAATATTGTTACAACACGTTTTCTGCAGTCAGCCCCATTTTTTTGAAACGCTTTCTTATTTTTCCACGCATGTTGTACATGATTTGTTTGACTGCCGATAAGGATAAGTGTAACTCACGAGCAATTTGTGTAGCAGATTTTGGCTCTTTGCCGTCCAAACCATAGAACCTAACAAATACTTTAAAGTCACGATCAGATGATGTTTCCTTTGCAATACTTATCGCCAACTTGGTGTAATGTAATATACATTTTTTAAACAAGTTCCCTTCCACACTTTCGCCACTGTCTAGAATGCGTTCATATTGCAATTTGTTGTCATCCGTTCTGTCGCCAAGCATTGTCTGAAGGGAAGACTCTTTTTCATATTTTTTGTTGGTGCGGAGGATTTCGATAAGTTTGCGTCGCATGATTACGCATGCATAGGTAGAGAACTTTGCTGTGGAATTGTATGTTTCGATAGCTCGAATCATTGAAAGTACACAAATATTCACAGCTTCGTTATGTTCGAAACTAGCTGAGAACTCATGGGCAATTTGGTGGCATAAACCTAAGTTTTTTTCCAGCAAAATATTACGACATTCAATGTCGCCATTCTGTGCTTTTTCAAACAATGTTTTATCATCCAATATTGCTGTTTTAATCAGCGAGTTATCCGTTATCATAATTATACCAATAAGTTTTCTGAACTATAGTTGTGCCTAATCAAAATTTCTTTAGCTTTTTCAGAGCATTCCATCAAAATCCTTGCCACATACGAACGGCTAAATCCGATAATCTCGGCGATTTCTCGCTCGCAATGTGGTTTGTTGCCTTCCAGTCCAAACCGCAAAACAAATGCCTTGTAATCTCTTTCTTTCAATTCTGTTTTGAGTTCGGAAAGTATCATCCTTATAACTCGATGGTGTTCACGCTCGGTCAGACAATCTTCAAATGCCATTTCTTCTGCCAAGACATCTTTTATGGTCAAGTGTTCAAATTGCTGAGTTTTCATTTTCTCTTCATAAGATACAGTTTGGATACGTTTTCGCTGTTTTCTCATTTCAAACAATATTTCGTTGTCCATACAACTAGTAGCATATGTTGTAAATTTATAACCCATATCAACTTTAAATGTGCGGACAGCCTTGATAAGTGCCAGAGCACACATACTAACTGCCTCTTCGTGTGGATAGGCGTTTGAATATTTGTTTGCGATAAGGTGGCACAAATTGTAGTGTTTCATCACAAGAATATTTTGAGCTTTTACATCGCCATTTTGAGCAGCTCTGAATAAGTCTGCATCTTCCGTGATTACCTGCTTTATTAATGATGTCTTTGCCAATTTTTTGATGCTCCTTATATATAATTGTAAAATATATTGCAAAAATATTTATGGGATATTTTGTCAAATAATAATATTTTCTGTCTAATTAATTTTTTAAAAATTTTGCAAATAAAAATTTAAATAAATTAAAATTTTTCACATATAAAAATATTTGTCAAAAATTAAATAAAAAACACGTAAATATGCTATAAAAACCGATATTTTGTAAAAAATTGCATTTAAAATTGTATTTTTATTAAAAATTAAATTAAAAAATAAATTATTTTTTTATGGATTAATCCCATTTATTATGGCAGTCTCTCGAATTATTTGTAAGGCTTTTACTTCTATGCGAGAAATATAACTACGGCTAATGTTTAATCTTTTCGCCACTTCACGTTGCGGCAATGGTGGTTTGCCCGTCAAACCATATCTTAGGTTGATGATTATCTGTTCACGCTCGCTTAGTTTTTCGTTAATTATTTTTTTTATATCTTTCATCAAACATTTTCGAGAGATTATTTCATCCACACCCTCTTCGCCGTCTTCCAGTGTGTCACCAAATGTGAGTTCGTTGCCGTCCTTATCGCTTGCCACCACTTCTTCTAGACTTTGAGTTTTTAAATGTTTTTTGCTCGAACGAAGCAGCATTAAAATCTCATTTTCGATGCATCGGCTGGCATAGGTCGAGAGAGTGACATTTTTATCTGGATTATATGACTTTATTGCCTTGATTAGCCCAATCGTTCCCACGCCAATAAGGTCGTCGGCTTCACCACAATTATTAAACTTCTTTACCACATGAGCCACCAATCGCAGATTGTGTTCAATCAACTCGTTGCGTGCATCTTCGTCACCATGCTTAATTTTTTCCACAAGCACATTTTCTTCTTCTTTGGTGAGCGCTCTAGGAAAGTGTGTGGCGTCCTGCACGTACGCTGAAAAACACATTACTTTTGACAAGAAAACACCCAACGTTTCAAATATCATACCTTGCTCCTATCTTTGTATATGTCAAAATCTGTCGCATTTTGCCTGTCCGAAAAAAAATAATGTGTTTTAGATTGATTGATATTTGAATAAAATTCTGCTAAAATAATGATTATGAATAGACTAGATTATGTACGCAATTTTTGCATTGTTGCACACATAGATCATGGCAAAAGCACGCTTGCAGATCGACTGATAGAAGTCACCAACACGGTTGCCAAACGAGATATGAGTGCTCAACTTTTGGATAGCATGGACATTGAACAAGAGCGAGGCATCACGATCAAACTTGCTCCGACCACAATGAAATATAACTATAAGGGTCACGAATATACGCTCAACCTTATCGACACTCCAGGACACGTTGACTTTTCGTATGAAGTGAGCCGTTCTTTGCTTGCATGCGAGGGAGCAATTGTTTTGGTGGATGCCACACAAGGAGTGCAGGCTCAGACATTGGCAAATGTGTATCTAGCGCTGGATGCCAATCTCGAAATTGTGCCTGTTATCAACAAGATTGACCTTGCCAGTGCCGACGTTGAGGGCTGTAGAGAAGAGATTGAAAATGTAATCGGCTTGGATGCCAGCGATGCTCCAGCTATCAGTGCCAAGAACGGCATAAATATCGAATCCGTTTTGCAACAAGTGATTGAAAAAGTGCCAGCACCGAAAGGCGACGACAACGCACCACTCAAAGCACTCATTTTTGACAGTTATTACGACAGTTACAAAGGTGCTGTCAGCATGGTGCGTGTGGTGGACGGACAGGTCAAAGTGGGCGACAAGATTTTGTTTATGAGTTCGGGCAAGACGTTTGACGTCACCGAAGTGGGCATTTTCACCCCACGCCCAGTAGAAAAAGATATTTTGCAGACAGGCGACGTAGGTTATATCTGTGGGTCTATCAAGACGGTCTGCGATACACGTGTTGGTGACACAATCACCAGTGCATCAAACCCAACCAAACATGCATTGCCAGGCTTTAAACAAGCGGTCAGCGTTGTATTTTGTGGCATCTTCCCACTCGACGGTGACAAATATGCCGACTTGAAAGACGCTCTCGAAAAACTCAAACTTAACGATGCTTCTATCAACTATGTGCCAGAAACTAGTGGAGCACTCGGCTCAGGCTTCCGTGTGGGCTTTTTGGGTCTGTTGCATATGGAAATCATTACGGAACGCCTAGAACGAGAATTCAATTTAGATATCATCACCACCGCACCAAGCGTCGAATATAAGGTCATAGACAAGGCGGGACAAGAATTGATGATTTCCAACCCAACCATGCTTCCAAGTCCAACCAGCATTGAGCGAATGGAAGAACCTATGGTGAAAATGGAAATAATTACGCCAAGCGAATACATCGGCAACGTAATGGACATTGCTCAAGATCGACGTGGCGAGTTTAAGGATATGCAATACTTGGACACCAAGCGTGCTAAACTTACCTATATAATGCCGCTTAATGAAATCGTTTTCGATTTTTTCGACAAAATTAAGTCCAGCAGCAAAGGTTATGCCAGCATTGACTATACTTTTGATAGTTACAAGCCAAGCGAGCTTACTAAGGTGGATATCTTATTAAACGGCGAGAAATGTGATGCATTGTCTTTCATTTCACACAAAGACAAAGCTTACGGACGTGGCAAGGCAATGTGCGAGAAACTCAAAGACGTCATCCCACGTCAAATGTTTGAAATCCCAATCCAAGCCGTCATTGGTGCAAAGGTTATTGCTCGTGAGACGGTCAAAGCTCTCAGAAAAGACGTTTTAGCTAAGTGTTATGGCGGAGATATTACTAGAAAGCGTAAACTTTTGGAAAAACAAAAAGAAGGCAAAAAAAGAATGCGAAGATTAGGCTCAGTTGACTTGCCAAGCGAAGCATTTATTAGTATATTAAAATTAGACTAGGTGAAGAATATGGAAAAAGAGAAAGAAAAAATTGGTTTGTACGTGCATATACCTTTTTGTAGCAAAAAGTGTGACTATTGCGACTTTATTTCATACGCCACAGACGAAAGCGCACAGAAAGAGTACCTCGAGCATCTAAAGATTGAGATGGCGATGCTCAAATACAAACTTATGGACAAGGTCGTAGACAGCATCTATATTGGCGGCGGCACACCAAGTTTTGTGTTTGACGGATTTATTATAATGTTGATGCACGACATATATAGCAATTTTGACATTGCAGACAATGCGGAAGTGACGATTGAGATTAACCCAAACTCTATCACCGAGCAAAAGTTGATAGAATATCATCTGTCAGGCATCAATCGACTCAGTTTGGGCATTCAGTGTCTAAACGAAGAGGTGCTTAGACAGGTCGGCCGCATTCAAAGTCTTGCCAATGTTCAACGCACTTTTGACCTTATCAAACGCACACGATTCACCAACGTGAGTGTTGATCTTATGATAGGTTTGCCTGGTCAAACCAAAAAAATGGTCGAAGAGACCATTGATTACGTTGTGGCTCAAAATGTGAAACATATTTCTATCTATGCGCTTCAAGTAGAGCAAGGGACATTGTTGTATCGAAGAATGAATTCGACCAATGACGACACACCAGAAGACAGCTTAAAAATCAAAGACAATATTCGCCACACTGCCGTTGACTCGCTCGAGCAGGAGCATCGTGGACTTTTGTTCGACTCAATCAATTCGGGCAAAGTGAAACCGCTTAGCGACGATGAGTGCGTCAAGCTTTATGATTTCGCTCGCACCAAACTCGAAAAACTCAAATATCATCGTTACGAAGTGAGCAATTTTGCTCGCATAGGCTACGAGTCAAGGCACAACTTTAAATATTGGAATAGGAGCGAATATATCGGTTTGGGCGTGAGTGCGCACAGCTATTATGGTGGCTATCGCTATTCCAACACCAACCGCCTTGACACCTACAATCAGAAACTTGATGCACACGAATTGCCAATTGCCAGCCGTGAATATATCGACAAAAAGACAGCCCGCACCGAATATATTATGTTGTCCCTTCGCACCACACGTGGACTCAACCTTGACCAATTTAAGAAGGATATGGGCGAGGACTTGCGCTACACCAAAGGAACGATAATCAGTCGACTCAGTCAGCTTGGAATGGTTAAAGTGGAAGACGGATATTTAAAGATTGCTGACGACCAGTTCTATGTTGCCAACCAAATCATTCAAGAATTTGTGGACTAATTTTATACAAAATTGGACATTTTGTTTTTTAACTTAAAAATTTAGATGACAATGTTTGACACAGACATTGTCATTTTGTTAAAATAGACATATCAAATAAAGGAGGTTGTTTATGAAGAAGTATATTGGAGCGTTTGCTTCAGCACTTGCAGGCATTTTGACATTCGTGTTCTTGAGCCTTGATGGTATATTTAGAAAGACATCGGCTGCTGGCTTGTCAACATCAAGCGGTACTAGCGGTTGGGACATCATCAAAGACGAGAATGGTATTTACGCCAATGCTGATGGCTACACTCTTTACAAAGTTGCCGCTATCATACTATTAGTTTTGGCTTGTCTGCTTATCATTTCGGCAGTAGTCATTATATTGCGTAATCTCAAAGTGTTCAAGTCAAAAGTAAAGTTCAATGCTTTGAACAATTTGCTATTGGTTGTCAACGCAATCTGCGCAATTTTGGTATTCGTAGGCGCTTGCGTAATGGGCGGAAATATGTCTGTTGGCGAAACTATTAAAGTTACCGCTGGCGTAGGCTCTTGGCTCGTTATGGTTACAGGCGTTGTAACTTGCGCATTGGGCTGTTTGTTCGCTCGTGACACAAAAAAGTAATTAATAACCATTAATTAAAAAAAACAGAAATGACCCATCAGGGTCATTTTTTTATATTTCAAACCAAATAGCATTAATTTTTATCACAATACAAGACTTTCTTCACAATATTTGCCTTTTTGCCGTATAAAACTACGGAGTTAAATATGAAGATTTGTGTTTATGCTATTTGCAAAAATGAAGAAAAGTTCGTGCACAGTTGGTTAGAGAGTATGCAAGAAGCAGACTACATTTGCGTGCTTGATACAGGCAGCACGGACAAAACGGTGGAACTATTGCGAGCACATCCGAAAGTGATTTTGAAAAAGAAAGTTATCAAGCCATGGCGGTTTGACGTGGCACGTAACGAGAGTATGAAACTCATTCCAGCCGATGCAGATATCTGCTGCTGCATAGATTTGGACGAAACCTTCAATAAGGATTGGCGAAAAGTATTGGAAAATGGCGTAACGAAAAAGACCAAGCAGGTGCGTTATCGCTACACTTGGAACTTTAACCCAGACGGAAGCGAAGGCATTGTCTTTTTCGCCGACAAAATCCATGCACGTGACGGCTTTTACTGGCGACATCCAGTGCATGAAGTGATTACGCCCATAAATGACGAGCCGTACGAAACGGTCACATTGCCAACATTACAACTCAATCACCACGCCGATGACACAAAATCTCGTGGACAATATTTGCCACTGTTGGAGCTCGCTGTGAGCGAAGACCCCGAAAATGACCGTAATATGCACTATCTTGGGCGTGAATACTATTTTCACGCTGACTATGATAAAGCAATAGAAACTCTAATTCGTCATCTATCTCTCAAAAAATCTACATGGGCGGACGAAAGAAGTGCAAGTTTGCGTCTAATCGCTAAGTGCTACCTTGCCAAAGGCGACCTAGACAATGCAGAAAAATATTACAAACTGGCTGTATGTGAGCAACCTTTCACACGAGAAAGTTTGTATGAATTGGGCGAGTTTTACTACGAGCAAAACCGCATTATCGATGCAACTGCAACGCTCACGGCAATGCTTAACATTCGCCACCGTGAACTCAATTACATTTCAAATCCAAACTGCTGGAATGCAATGCCTTACGACATTCTCTCAGTCTGCTATTATCAGCTAGACAACATAAAGAACGCCGAAAAATACTGCCACCTTGCCCTAAGCCTTGACCCCGACAACGATCGCATAAAAAACAACCTAAAAATAATCACAAAATAACATTTGACTATCTTAGTTCGCTACTATACAATGAAAATTAAGGAGATAAACATATGATAAAAATGGAACAATATCGGGATCCTTGGCTGGCAGAGAAATTTAATGATTTTATTGGTTTTTATCCAAGAGAGTTTTTTGTTTTTGACAATTTCTCATCGTTTAGAGTGTTGGTTGACGGTGTGCTTTATTGCACAGTCGAACACGCTTATCAAGCCACCAAATTTCTGAAGAGTGCACCAGATATCGCTAAACAGATAACTGACTGTTATTCTGCTCACGAAGCACAAAAAATAGCATATGCCAATAAAGATAAGCAATGTGAAAATTGGGATGAAATCAAACTAGATGTGATGGAACGTCTACTAAGATTGAAACTTGAACAAAACCCTTATGTAAAAAAGAAATTGTTGCAAACCGAGAATCTACTAATATGTGAGGATTCACCAAAAGACAGTTTTTGGGGCATTGGACCAAATAGAAATGGTCGTAATGAACTAGGAAAACTATGGATGAAGCTTCGTGAAGAATTGAAAGCAAAATAATCACAAAAAAAACGGATTAAGCCGTTTTTTTAAACTATTGACGGACTGAAATCAGATAACGGTGTTGTTAATTTAAATACAAACAGCAGTTATTTGTTTTATCGTATTTATTATATTTTTTTTATTTCTTTAAGGTCTTCTACAAATTGATTTTTAGTTAAACTTGGAATATTTCCATCAAAGAAATTTTGCATTATTTCTGTACCTTTTCTAAAACTGTAACCACCAAAGCCACTTAACCACGACATTCCGTCTTTGAAATATTCAAATGCACCTTCTGGTAATAATTTAAAACATTTCTTAAACATGGTTTCATCGGAAAGGAAAGCACTTTTAATTAATTGCTTTATATCTGTCATATTTGCCAGTTTCTCAATACTTTTTGTTTGCATTAAATACATACCGTTTTTTTTACCGTATATTTGTATTGAGATATAATTAACAATGGCTTCCATAAAAACATCGGTGCCGTCAACTAGCTTAGTTTTGTCATCATTTTTAGCATACTCACCAAATACTTGTATTTCTCTTTGTTCATAAAAATGATCGGTTTTTATGGTGTAAGCACAATGTGTTAATTCATGTAGTAAAACGCTTGTAAAATCCTCTCGCAGTTGCTCACTTTTCAAGCTGTCTTTGGTAAAAAAGAGTGATATGCTATTTTTGTCGAACCCTTCATATAAGCCAACAGCACCTTGGACTTTAAGTTCAGCAGGCTCTTTATCTGGATCAATCATCTGAATAGAATCAAGATTCTGGGTTAGTCTTTCCATCAGACTTGAAAACGGAATCATTTCACCATACAATTTGGTGTGCTTATGAATAAAACCAGTAACTATTTTTCGGACAAACTCGTCTGTGATGTTTTTATCATTCAAAAAAGAGTCTATAATATCATTCATTTCTTGCATATTTGATCGTTCCTATGGAAATAGTTTACAAATTTAAAGATTATTTGTCAAGTAAACAAGTATACAAGCCCATGCCAAGACCTTTATTGTAAAGCTTTATTTAAATAATGTTAATACGGCTGCTTGCCGACAATTTCCGATAATGTTATATCTAATCACAAAAAAAACGGGCTGAGCCGTTTTTTTTAACTACTTATTATTTAAGTCTGCACCACAACTGTCGCACTTAGTTTTGTCTGCAGTCATTGTGCTGCCACAGAATGGGCAAGTTTTGGTCGCATTGTCAGATGCGTCTGTGTTTGGAGTAACGCCATTTTCGTTGATTTCAGTATATTCTGTTGGACGGATTGTCTTGTCGCTCTTAGCGGCTCTGTTACGTTTCTCATATTGCACGTAACTAAACAAGCCCAATACAGTGAACACGGCGCTGATAATCCAGTCTGTGATGACATCAGAAGCAATTTCGCTCCACGCCATGCGGAAAGCCTGATTGGCAATCTCGAAACTGCATTTCATCTCAATCATGGCATTGAAGATGATTGACAAATAGCAAGCGAGAGTGTTGAGTCCGAGGCTGATAACTGCAATCCAGACATAAGCGAACCAGTTAAGTTTGTAAAACTTTTTGTAAAGATAAATCATTCCGAATGCACTGAAATATGCTACGAACGAAGCAATCCAGCCGAAAGAGTAAAGCAGACCCCACAGGCCAGCTCCAACGACCGCAACACCGAATGAAGTGAGAAGTGCAAGGGCAAGACTTTCTCTATGTGGTTTATTTTGAGTATTTTCCATAGATTTCTCCTTTGTAAAATGTATGCTCTAATTTTGAACAAAAGCACACCAACTTGCTTAAAATATATCACTTTAACGTGTATCTGTCAACGTTTTGCGGCTTTAGTTTACATAATCATAGATTTTTTTAGGTTGTTCAGAATTTTCTTTTCCAGTCGAGAAATGTAACTTTGCGAAATTCCCATCATATCTGCCACCTGTTTTTGCGTGAACTCATCCTTGCCGTAAAGCCCATATCTCAGCTCGATAATCTTTCTGTCACGTGGGTGCAGTTTGCAAATTGCCTTACGCAGATAGTCTTTTTCGCAATCCTGCTCGAGTTCTTCGCTCACGGAGTGTTCGTCCGCCAAAATGTCTTGTAACAAAAGTTCGTTGCCGTCGCTATCTTGCGAGAGCGGAGCTTCAAGGCTGATGTCGCCGTTAGACTTGCTCGTTTTTCGCAAGTGCATCAAAATCTCGTTTTCAATGCAGCGGCTGGCATATGTGGCAAGCTTGATATTTTTGTCCGCCTTGAACGACCCCACCGCCTTGATAAGCCCGATTATGCCAATCGACACAAGGTCGTCGAGTTCGACATTGGTGTTAGAAAACTTTTTGGCAATGTAAATCACCAGTCGCAAGTTGTGTTCAATCAGTGTGGCACGAGCGAAATCGTGCTGGTCGGTGTCAAGCAAGCTCACATATTTATTTTCGTCGTCATCACTGAGTGGGTTGGGCAGAGCTTCTTGGCTTATTATGAAGCACACAAGGTCGTCAATGTCGTAATCTAAAAAGTTGTTTATAATATTAGTAATCTTATTAAATATATTCATAA
This sequence comes from uncultured Clostridia bacterium, assembly GCA_934747805.1. Lineage (GTDB taxonomy): Bacteria > Bacillota > Clostridia > Christensenellales > UBA1242 > HGM11372. The sequence continues at coordinate 69,732 of CAKVHC010000003.1, forward strand.
AATTCTCCTAACTTATTTGTTGACAGTTTAAAAGTGCCGTGTAGTTGGCAAAAGTCTTGTAGCATAGTCCACAACTCACATCGTTCAGCACTTGCTTTTTGCCGTCTTGCTTTATTTCAAGTCGGTCAATTTTGAAGACCATAATCTTTTGCCCGCTCGACACAGTGTCAAGGCTTATATAATGCATATCTTTCAGCCCAAGTCCGTCGAAATCTTTCTTAAATAGCCTCTCGAGGCTAATGTCACAAATGTTGGTCATCACTTTTGGCGTAATAATCACCACAGGCGAGTTGTCTTCGTCAGTAAGGTTGTTGCCCGAGTCAAGATAGGCAAGAGTGGAGTATTTTTTGTCTCCACACACAAATGTGGTGTCGAAATAGAATTGTTTTTTCTTTTGTCGTTTGGCGAGCATTTTCGTCCAAATCTTAGCCAATATGAAAAATATTACAATGCCGCCGCACATCAGCCACATGATCTGGCTGGGCAGGGCATAACCATTAGCGACTTGTTCGCCACCAAGTGCAAAGACCAGTCCACCGAATCCATATGTATAGGCACACAGGCTCAAAAGGCAGAAGCACACCTTTTTGAAAGTGGTTTGTCCAAGACAGACAATGACCATAGCACTAGCCAAAGCCACCTTGAACAGATTGATGACGAACGGAGAATTTAGATATGGAAAAATTAGACTGAAACACGCACCTAATAGACTTGCAAGCATAATCCTAATTTTTTTAGGGTGGATATGGATTGTGCTTGCAGATAAGAAAAGGAGAAAATAGTCAATTATTGCGTTTTGCAGCAGTGCGTACTCCAAAATTATTTCCATAGCCAAATTGTAGCAAAATAAAAATAAATCGCATCCGAAAAAAATGTTGGTTCAAATCGTCTTTATACTTTTTTTGTTATTTTTTGGAAAAATGAATTTTGTACGCATAATTTTTCTCATGCGGTTAAGAATATAGGAACTAGGAGTGTGTATGGTAAAGAGAGTGTTTATCAGCGGCATCAACACCGCCACACTACCAAAGATAACCTATAAAGAAGCCAACGACCTATTATATAAGATAAAGCAGGGTGACGAGCAGGCAAAAGACTATTTCTTTATGTGCAACATTCGTCTTGTGCTGTCAATCACTCAGCGATTTATGACCACCAAAGAAAACGTCAACGACGTATTCCAAGTGGGATGTCTAGGTCTGCTTAAAGCCATTGATAATTTTGATTTGAGTGTGGGCGTGAGGTTCTCGACCTATGCCGTGCCGATGATTGTGGGCGAGATTAAAAGGTTTTTGCGAGACAATAGTGCAATGCGAGTCAGCCGAAGTCTGCGTGACACGGCATACAAAGTGCTAAAGAGCAAAGAGCGACTTTCAAAAGAATATGATGATGTGTCACTTGAACAAGTTGCACTTGACCTGAACATCACATTGAAAGAGGTGATAGATTCAATCGACGCACTTGCCGACCCAATCTCACTTAGCGACCCTGTCTATACCGACGGCGAAGATGCAATCACAATGCAAGACAGCCTTGTTGACAACGTTTCCACCACTGAGCGACTCACCAACAACCTTGACCTCGCTGATGCCATTCGCTTGCTTGAACCACGAGAAAGGCAAATTCTGTCAATGAGATATTTTTCAGGCAAAACCCAAATGGAAGTCAGCGACACTGTAGGCATTTCACAAGCTCAAGTCAGCCGACTCGAAAAGAACGCTTTGAACCATATCAAGCGATATTTTGACGTATAACTCGTTCGACATTTTAAACACTAAAAACGCAGGTAATTACAAATTATCTGCGTTTTTTACATTTTAACTTGTCATAAAAAGAAACAAATCTAAATAAGGTATTATAAAATGGAGAGGTAGATATCTATGAAAGTAATTTTTATCAAAAAACGCAGACTCTTAACTGTGTTAGCGCTTGTTTTTTTGCTGACTCTATGCTTTGTTGGTGGGCTGGGACGCACTGCCAGTGCAGTATATCTTGCCAGCACCAATCGTGAGTTGCCAATTTACAACGTGCAGACAGACGAGTCAAAATGTGCCATAAGTTTTGATGCTGCGTGGGGTGCAGATAAAACTCTCGCAATCATCAACACATGCAAAAAATATAATGTCAAAGCCACATTTTTCTTGGTTGGCTTTTGGGTGGAAGAAAACCTAGAAACAGCCAAACAAATCGTGGAAAATGGCTTTGAGGTGGGATTGCATTCCAACACTCACCGTGACCTAGCCAAACTCAGTGCGGACGAGATTCGTTCTGATGTCGGCAAAAATATTGAGATAATCAAAACCAATCTTGGCGTCGAACCAAAACTTATTAGAGTGCCTTACGGCTCGTATAACGACAGAGTAATCACTACTCTCCGAGATATGAACCTACAAGTCGTGCAATGGGACGTTGACAGTCTGGATTGGAAAGGTTTAACTAGTGCACAGATTGCCGGCAGAATCAATAGCCGTGCCAAAGCAGGCAGTATAATTCTCTGCCACAACAACGCAGACAACATTGTTCCTGCACTTACGCTAGTATTTGAAAATCTCAAAAACAAAAACCTAACAGTCGTGCCAGTTGGCGAACTAATCTATACTGACAACTACACAATCAACAATCAAGGCACACAAATAAAAAAATAAAGGAAAAATATTATGAATCACGAATTATTAGAAAACAACAAAGTTTATCTTTCAGGGCAGATATCTAGCAAGCCCGAATTTAGCCATGAAGTGTTTGGCGAATCGTTTTACCAGTTTGATATGTCAATCTTGCGCTTGTCGGGGCAGTATGACATAATTCCAATCACGATTAGCGAGCGTATTATGGGCAACCTGCCGTTTGAAATCGGCTCGCCAATTGCCATAAAAGGTCAGTTTAGAAGTTACAACAAACTTGTCGGCGACAAAAGTAAACTCGTGCTAACCGTCTTTGTGCGTGAAATCGTTGACGTGGAAGACGATGCCAATCCAAATGTTGTAGAGTTGTCAGGTTACATTTGCAAAGAACCAATATATCGCACCACACCATTCAACCGTGAAATTGCGGACATATTGCTTGCCGTCAACCGTGCATACAACAAAAGCGACTACATTCCTTGCATCGCTTGGGGCAGAAATGCTAGATTTGTCAGCGACGTGAAAGTGGGCACACGAATAACGTTGATTGGCCGTGTGCAGAGCAGAGAATATACAAAACTAGTGGAAGAAGACAAAGAACCAGAAGTTAGACGTGCCTATGAAGTGTCAATTTCAAAGATAGCTTTGGAATAAAAAATTAAAATTTTAATAAATCGAAAAAATATTTGTCATAAAATCGTTGACAAATATTTTTATTGAAATATAATGAAATCGTCGAACAAATGTTCGATAATGTTCGATAAAACTGCGATATATTTGTACAAAATGCAGACTTTCGACAATTTTGTACAAAACTCGCAAAAATAATTGACAATTCAAAATCCTATAATATACAATTTAAATAAGGAGAAAATATGTTAGATAAAAAGCACGCTCAATCATTATTGTATTCCTATCGATATTTATTCAAAACTTGTGATTTAATCGATAAGATGATAAACAATTACGCCACAAATTTTGGGGTAATGTACGCTCATTCCGACACAGAAACTTTGGCTGAGAAAATGATTGATCTGATGCAGAGAAAAAAGCACCTAATCAATCTCAAACTCTACATTGACAAGGTGATTAGCCTCACCAATGAGAGCAGTAAAAAGATTTTGGTGCTAATGAGCCAGTTTGAATTTAAAATTGGCAAAATTCAAGAGATTTTTGGTGTTAGCGAACGCACGGCTTTTCGTTATATGAGAACTGCAGTCGACGAGTTTGTGTCGGTTGCCAATCGTGTCAAGGGAATAGATATGGAAGCTTTGCAGCAGAATGACTCTTGGATTTTCAACCTATCGCATACATATGCTTGCTCACGCATCACTGCCTAAAACTCGCTAATTTCTCTCTTTCGTGCTTTTTCTTTCGGTTCTTTGTTAGACAATAATTTCTGCCCTGCGATTAACATAAATGTTATAATTCCAGTAGGCACAGCCAAAATACCGATAATAATATTGGTATTTTTTTTGCTTAATTTTGTTTCGGCAACGCTTGGTCTTAGCCAGCTCGGCTCGTCAGTGTATGTCATATTTTCCGTATTCAAAAGCACTTTGTTCATTTTGTCACACATATCGCTATACACATAGCCGTACAGAGTTTTTTCACCAGTGTATTTGCAATAATACCATACGTTAGTGCGTTCCTTGATGACTTCCACGCCCTCAATTGCACCTAGATAGGTTATGTTGGTGGTGTAGAGTGGCAGATATTCAATGAGCGTGCTGCTTCCGCCCTCGTCACTAGGCTCGCTCCTAAGACTTCGGCTTTGGTCGCCATAAATGCGAAAACTTATGCCAGACGCATACGGACAGTTCGGTTCGCCATCCACAAATGACACCAGGTTTTTCTTCACATAACCTTTTATGCCGTTATATTCCGCTTTGTAGAAGTTGTCGTTCGCACTGGCAGTAATTTTCACAAAATATGTGCGGTCTATGGCAAAATACTTGTTGTCAAAATCTTCGCTAATTACAGGCGAACGATACAGATACACATTATATCCATTAACTCGTGCAAAACACGACTGCGATGCGGACGTGTTTTTTATAGGACAAAATGCCAAAAGTATGGCAAGAACGATTAGAATTTTCATAACACAATTTTAGCAAAACGTACATTTGCGCACATATTTTGGACTTTGACAAAATCCGTAAAATAAGCACCAGTTTTGTAGTTTTTTTTGCTAAATTGAACTTTTGGAGAGAAAATGAATAGAGAATTAGTCATCAAATTATTGAAAATCAAGCGTGAGCAGGCTCGCAGATACAAAAACAATCGTCTCAGCCGATACAACATGGGCGAGAAGATACACGAGAAACAACTTTTGTTTCACAAATGCCCCAAGAAGAACCGCTGGGTTTTTGGCGGCAACCGTTCGGGCAAAACAGAGTGCGGAGCGGTGGAAACAATATACTTTGCACGTGGCAACCACCCATATCGTCATTTGACCCACGCTACGAGCGGCTGGGTGGTGTCACTCACCACGCAGGTTCAACGTGACGTTGCTCAAGCCAAAATTTTGCAATATTTGAACCCAGATTGGATAGTGGACATAACAATGAGTCAGGGGCGAAAGGATAGCCCACAGCGAGGCGTTATCGACCAATTGGTCATAAAAAACATATTCGGTACGACCAGTACAATCGGCTTTAAGAGTTGTGATCAAGGGCGTGAGAAATTTCAAGGCACGTCGCTAGATTATGTCTGGTTTGACGAAGAACCGCCAGAAGATATTTACACCGAATGCAAAATGCGTCTTTTAGACAAAGACGGCGATATGTTCGGCACTATGACGCCATTAAAAGGCTTGACGTTTGTCTATGACCAAATCTATCTCAACAAGTCCAGTGACCCAGAAATTTGGACAACGCAAATGTCGTGGGACGACAATCCGTTCATCAGTGAACGTGCCAAAAAGGAAATGTGTGCCAACTTAAGCCCAGAAGTCTTGCGTTCACGCAAATATGGTGAATTTATGAGTGAAGGCGGACAGGTCTATCCCGAGTTTGACCCGGAAATCAATGTGATTGAGCCATTCAACATTCCTTACGATTGGCAGGACAAACTCTCAATTGACCCGGGACTCAAAAATCCTCTGTCTTGCCATTGGTACGCAGTGGACTATGACGGCAACGTGTATGTCGTGGCTGAGCATTATGACCGAGAAAAAGACATCAGCTATCACGCAGACTGCATACACAAGATCTGCGAGCGACTAAACTGGCACACCCTGCCAAATGGCAACATCGAAGCCCTTATAGACAGCGCCGCCAACCAAACAACGCTTGCCAGCACACGCAGTGTGGCTGACCTTTTTTATGACTACGGCATAAGCGTGAACACGAATGTAAACAAGGATCTGTTTTCAGGCATCAACCGAGTGAAGTCCTATCTGTGTGATGCCAACGGCAACCGCAAACTTTTCATATTTTCCACTTGCACCAACATGATAAGAGAAATGAAAGGCTATTTGTGGGGCAACGCCGACCATCCAATCAAGCGTGATGATCACTCAATGGACGAGCTTCGCTATTACATAATGTCACGCCCAGAAAATCACCAAACTAAGCCTGTGCAAAACGACCGACAAAAGCATTTGAATAGGCTAATTAGGAGGAATAAATATGGCATCTAAAACCAAGCGAACCACCACCACAAAGTCGCTCAAGGGCAAACTGAAAGACTATGCTTTTGGCTATACTTTGACCGAAACTGTCAGTGAATATAACAAAACAGAAAATGATGGGTTACAATTAGTGAAACAAAAGATAACAGAAAAAACTGTTCCGCCAGACGTGAATCTAATCAAACTCATATACGACCTAGACGGCGAGCAAGGGGAGTATGCGAGCATGACAGACGACGAGCTAGAAGCGGAAGCCAATAAGATTATGAAAACTTTAAAGAACGGAGATAAAAATGGAACTAAAACTTAATGTCGTCACCAAATGTGACAACTGTGGCAAGGATGCCCACTTTCGTTTATCTCAAAAGAAAAAATTCACTCGTGCAAACGTGGACTTGTGCGAAGAGTGTTTTCGTGCGTTGTACGCCTTTATGGGCTGTTATATCACGCCAACCAGTCCAGCACCACCATTCAAACTAAAAAAGGAGAACAAACAAAGTGAAGACTAAACAGTTAAAAGAAGAAGAACTTGTCGCCAGCGTAAAACGGGATTTTATCTCTCGCCAACAAGCCCGCAAAAGTTATGAAGCACAGTGGCAACTCAATCTCAATTTTTTAATGGGCAACCAGTATAGCCAAATTGCACCTAACGGATCGGTTACGACGGCGGACAAACAATATTTTTGGCAAGAAAAAGAAGTGTTCAATCATATCGCACCGACAATTGAAGTACGCTCTGCCAAAATCGCAAGGCTCAGACCAAATATGGCGGTCTTGCCAGCCAGCACGGACGAACGAGATATGCAGTCGGCTAAGGTCAGCAAAGATATTTTGAGTGCAGTCAGCAACAAAATCGCTCTCAACGACCTAACCAAACAAGCGATTATTTGGAGCGAAGTGTGTGGCACGGCATTCTATAAAGTCGTGTGGAACAATGCTCTTGGCAAGGTGATTGCCACTGACGAAAAGGGCAAACTCGTGCGAGAAGGTGACGTGGACGTCATTGTCTGCTCGCCATTTGAAATCTTTCCTGAAAACTTGTCGTGTGAAAACATTGCCGACCAAAAGAGCATCATTCACGCCAAAGCTTATCATGTAAGTGAAGTCAAGGACATTTGGGGCGTGGACGTTATGCCTGAAAGGGTGCATTCATTCTCACTCACCAATCAAACCAATTCGATTGGCGGACTGGGTTATGATGCGAGCATAAATAAAATCAGCGACATTGAACTCAAGGACCACTGCGTAGTCATCGAACGATATGAACGACCTACTACAGACCGTCCTAATGGCAGACTTACAATCGTTGCAGGCGACAAACTTCTGTTTGACGGCGACCTGCCTTATATCAACGGCGATCAAGGACAGAGAGAACTGCCATTCATTAAACAAATCTCAATCTTTATGCCAGGCTGTTTCTATGGCACAAGCATCGTAGAGCGTATGATACCAATTCAGCGTGCATACAATGCTGTACGCAACCGAAAACACGAATATCTCAACCGTCTCACAATGGGCGTTCTCACTGTGGAAGACGGCTCAGTCGACACCGAAATGCTGGAAGAAGAAGGACTTTGCCCAGGCAAAGTGCTTGTCTATCGTCAAGGTGGCAAAGCCCCAGCCATTATGTCCACAGCCAATAACAACACGGATTTCGATACCGAAGAAAGCAAACTTTTGGACGAGTTTAAGTCGATTTCTGGTGTCAGCGACCTGATGCGTGAATCTTTTGCCAATTACACGAATATGTCAGGCGTGGCATTGCAACTTTTGAGTGAACAAGACGACACTCGCATTGCTAGTTCGCTAGACAGTGTCAAGTCGGCAATGTGCATAATCGGTAAATATGTGCTTCGCTTATACAAACAATTCGCTGTCATTCCACGTCTACTTAAACTCGTGGGTGAGAATGGCAAGGTGGAAATGTATTATTGGTCAAGCAACGAAATTTGCTCGGACGACGTTGTGCTGGACACCACCAGTGACGCTAGTGAAACGATTGCCCAAAAACGCACTATGGTACTCGACCTATTGAAGAGTGGCTTGCTCTATGACAATGAAGGCAAACTTTCACAAAATATGCGTAAAAAATGCCTAGATCTTCTCGGCTTTGGCGTGTGGGAGCATACTCAAGACCTCACCACTTTGCAGATCAATCACGCACACCAAGAGTGCATAGACATGCTGGCTGGCAAGGAAATAACCCCAACGTCAATCGACGACCACAAATTGCACATTGATGAGCATATTGCTTTTATGCTCAGTGAAGATTTTAGACAAGCTGTGGAAAAGACTCCAGACTTGTTCAAAAAGTTTGAACACCATGTCAACATACATAAACAGATTTTAGCCAAAGAAAACATAAACGAAAATGAAGATAAAAAAGGAGATTAATTATGGAAAATTTGGAACAACCAAACGTTAGTTGTCCATTAGCAGACGATGAGCAAATTTTAAATCAAGGAGGCGAGGGCAATAGACAAGTTGTTACTCATTCTACGAATGATTCGCTTGGCTCTACTAATCTTGAATCGGCATCGCAAAATGCGAAAATAGACACTAGCAACGGCTCCAAAGATTATGGCAAATTCGCCAGTGCGGACGAACTCTTGAAGGCTTACAATAGCCTTCAAGCCGAGTTCACACGAAAATGTCAGGCACTCAATGCCTTAGAGTCCAATACAAGTTCGGTCGAACCATTGGAACTTATTCAAAAGATAAAACAATCGGTTGACGAGTTTAGTGCCAGTCGTCCGCTTGCCCAAAAGTACGCCAAAGAGATTATGGACAAAGTTATTTCTAGCGAGAGTCCACTAGACCCAAAAAGTCTAAACAAGGCATACACTTCAGTTTTGGAATCACATTTTGCCGAGCCAGAAAACTTGGTGCGTGACGAAAACTTTTTGTCTAACTATATTTTTAGCGACAGTGCTTTGTGCGACCAAATCGTGACCAAATATCTTTCCAAACTCGCCGACAAAAAGACTGTGCCGCTCGTGGCAAAGTCGTCAAAGTCGAGCGTATCTCTCAGGCAAATAACCAATCCTCAGACAATCAACGAAGCAGGGGAAATGGCGAGAAAAATTATCACTAAAAAATAGGAGATTTTATGATTAGTTTACAATCAGCAGAAAACGCTTTGAAAGAAGCGTATCTTTCAGTGGCTTGCAACCAACTGAACACCAATGCCAATCCACTTTTGGCTAAAATCAAGCAATCTAGCACCGACGTATATGGCAAAAATATCATCAAGCCTTGCCAAGTAGGTCTTAACGGCGGTGTAGGTGCAGGAACGGAAACAGGCAGTTTGCCAACTGCATCAGGCAACAACTACAAACAATTCAAGACCACACTCAAAAACCTTTATGGTACATTTGAAATCAGCGACAAAGCCATTCGTGCATCCAGTGCAAATCCTGGCGCATTCGTAAACCTTTTGAACGCTGAAATTGACGGACTTTTGACTGCCAGCAAGTTCAATCTTGGCAGAATGTTGTATGGTGACGGCAGCGGCAAAGTTTGCACAGTTGCTTCATACAATTCTACAAGCAAAGTTGTCACAGTAGATAGTGTAAAAGGCGTTGCCGAAGGCATGATCCTTGACTGCTACTCTGGTGACTCAATCGTTGCCAACAACTCTGGTCTTAAAGTAGCGGCTGTTGACCGTGTCAACAAAACTATCAAGTTTGCTACAGATCCAGGCACAGCATTGACAACTTCACATGCCTTCTACATTCAAGGCTCAAAGGACAATGAAATCACTGGTCTTGGAGCAATCTTTGGTTCAAGCACAAGCTTGTACGGACTCACTCGTGCCGACAACACTTGGCTCACTCCATACAAATCTACTAGCGCAATCGAAATCAGTGACAGCGCAATGCAAACTGCAATCGACTCTCTAGAAGAAAACACTGGAGCAAACATCGACTTCATCACTTGTGCAAGTGACGTGCGTCGTGCATATCAACAATATCTTGCTAACTACAGCCGCAACATTGACGTTGTGAATTTGGAAGGCGGTTTCAAAGCCTTGACTTTCAACGGCATTCCTGTAATCAGCGACCGTTTCATTGACAACGGCACAATGTATATGTTGGACACATCGAAATTCACTCTTTGTCAGCTCTGCGATTGGGAATGGTTAGAAGGTGAAGGCGGTAACATCATTCGTCAAAAACCAGGTTATCCGGCTTACACTGCAACATTGGTTAAATACGCTGACTTGTTGTGCGAATTGCCAGCAGGCCAAGCAAAGTTCACCAACGTTAAGTCTACTGTGACTAACCCATTTGTGACAGTCGTTGAAAAGAGTGCTAGCAGCAACTAATTTGTCTTGGACAGGGGAGAAAAATGAAAATCAGACTTTTTCACGATTTATTTAATATTGTTGGGCGAGTAAAGAGTATAGATTCGCATTATGAGATTGTATTTGACACAGAGCGAAAATGTTTTGAGATTCATAATAGCAGACAGGCAGGCAACACGTTCTGCCTGTCTGTTGATTCTGCCTCGCTAGACAGTCGTGTCGTGGACAAACTTTTACGCTCACGCACCGAATTTGCACGAGATATCTTCAACGAAATTGACGATTACAATGCAAAAATTACTAGATTAAACAATGAAAAATCCAAAGAAGAAATTTATTCAAAAATACACCATCAATCACAAAAAAGGAGTGAATTATGAACGCCTTACATATTATTTTGAATAGTGCTAGGCTACTCGACGACAGCGAACTTGCCACCAGCGAAACGCTTTTAGCAGTGGAAGACAGATATTCGCCTTTCAACACCACTGTCACCGAAGGCAGTGAAAGCGGAACGAGCAGTGAACAAGCTACTGAGTTGGAGTCAATTTACACATCTTATCCACGCCTAAAAACCTATCTTTCCGCATTAAATTTTGTCGTTAGCGAGTTGGCAGAAGGATATTATCGCATCCCAGCCAGCGTCAAAGCTGTGACGACGGATAACAAAGTTTTTATTCGCAAACTAGGTGGTTTTGCCGGAATTATTTCAGTGACCGATGCGTTAGGAAATTATGTCGACTATTCAATGGCGGAAGACAATGCCATAGTTTTTGAAAAAAACGGTGTCTACACCATTAACTATTATCAAATTCCAGTTGTCAAAGACATATATTCCAAACTTGGTTATTTTGCCGATAGGGTAGATTTCAATCTGCTCGCATACGGCGTGTGTGCCAGTTATTGTTTGATGACAGGGCGATATGCCGAGTTTAACGAGTTCGATAAAATCTACCGTGCAAGACTGCCTAAAAAGGTGGTTGGCAAAGTCATAACAATGCCATACAAGAGGTGGGTATGATTAGCACCAAAACCACAAAATATGTCCTTAACGATTTCACTGTAGACAAGACGGACTACGCCGACAAGTTTGTGGTTAAAGAGCAATACGGTTATCTACTCAAAAACCGCAAACTTACTACAGGTTTGGGTTTTGAAAGCCTGACTTTACCACAGAATATGACAGTTGGTAGCACAGAAGATTCTGTAGACTATTCCTCGCTAAAAGACACAATGACAAAATTGCAAATATTCTCATATTTTAAAGGTTATCACAAGGATAGCTCGGCAACTAATAAGTATGATAGACGTTTGCAATTCTATGGTGAGGACGGCGGAATATATGAACTGTCCCCATTCGTCAACGACACAGAAATTTATCGCATCTACCCAAACAATCTGACGCTAACCAGCATTCCAGTGGCACTCAACTTTAGGCAAAACGGCGAAGACATGGTAATCTTGTCCAATTCAACGGACAATATGCTAGTTTGGAAATGTGCGACCAACGCACCGCAAGCGTTCAACTTGGATTATCATCTCACCAGCCTGTGCGAAAACGACGGCATTTTGTATGCAACAACTGACGGCGATGCCAAAACGCTTTTCTTCACCACCACGCTAGACCCAACTCTAGTGGATGAAACCAATAGTGGCACGATTGACTTGACGGATAACAGAGGTGCAAGTCTCAAGGTTATCTCATTCAAGGGCTATGTGTATGTGTTTAGAGAATATGGAATCACCAAACTCACACGTTTGGCAAGCGGCACTTACGCCATTTCACAGCTCTATTCCAGTCCAAGCCGAATTTATGACAAAACGGTGACAGTGTGCGGCGACAAAATCATCTTCTTGTCACGCAACGGACTCAATAGTTTCAATGGCATTAATGTCACGAAAATCACTACACCATACGATGACGTCTTGTGTCAAACCGAAAATTCCCATGCAATGGCTGAGTGTTTGGGCAACAAATACTATCTAGCTTGCACGTTAAACTTTCCAGATTTAAAGGCAAGCGAGCAAAACTTGACTCACAACGCCTTTATGGCGGTTGACATCACCAATTTTGACACGAGCGTCGTGCGTAGCGTAGATATTGCGTCAATGCTCGCCGTCAACGATTTCGCAATGCAAAAATTGGTCGTCACCTTCAACAACGCCAACCAGCGTGAGATAGGGCAGTTGAGCGAGAAAGGAAAATTTCTGACACAAAATACCACCAAAACAATTTCAACCAATAAGATAGACTTTGGTGAAAAAGGCAGACGCATTTCCAAACTGGAAATCAATGCATCGCTCGGCACAAAAGTCGACATTGTGACCGACCAAGCAACCCTGCACTTCGTTTGCACCAAAGACGGTTACAACGCTTTTGCACCATATGCGAAGGCAACCAGTGCCAAAATTTTGGTGGACGCCAACAGCGATTCGGCGTTTCTGGATGAAATAACTTTAACCTCTACGGAGATAAAATGACAAAACAGCAATACCAAAATTGGATAAGAAACATAGAATGTAACGAGTGCGGATGTAGTGATTATATTGGTTGGATAGTTAGTCCTGTTGCCAAAGTGGACACGCAGCCACACTCAAAAAGGAGCAAAAATGAAAAAGTTTAAGAATGGCGGTTTTTGGGTTAGCCTAGTAAGTGCCATACTGCTCATTTTGCAAGCCATTTTTGGCTGGAAAATCGACAATGCACTTGTGACGGAAATTTCAAGTAGCGTGCTTGGACTTTTGGTAGTGGTTGGCATTATTAAGGATCATGACACCGCAAAAAAGTCAAATGACACCACTGACCCTACGCCTGATGAAACTATTTCACCAGACGACAACAAGGAAAACTCAGAAACAGAAACCGAGCAGGATTCAAACAAAAATTAAAGGAGTATGCAAATACTCCTTTTTTTCAGGCCTAATGTTCGGACACGAGATTGGAAGCACGATCACAAAGTCAGTTTACACACATGCTAGTGTCGAAAGCGAAAAAGAGAGTATAACTCTCTTCGAAACCAAATTTTAACAACAAAACTGTACACTTTCTGTACACTTTTTTTAAACAAAAAAATATATAGACATTTTCAGTCTATATATTGTGGTAGTAGTCGTTTCAAAAACACTATATGGCTGGGGTAGCTGGATTCGAACCAGCGGATGACGGATTCAGAGACCGTAGCCTTACCACTTGGCGATACCCCAATACACCGACTATTATATGTTGAGATTCGACTTTTGTCAAGCGGATTTTGGCGTTAAAGTAAAAAAATAAAATCATAGATAAATAGGGCAATCTAGCGTCCACTGGGCAAATTCTGTACAACTCTTTAATGCTTTTTTAACGTTACAATACAATCTTCATAAATACATGCATGTGTTCGATGAACACATATTTTTTCACGCATTCGCATATATTAAATTATGTATAGTAACAAGATTATGCGAGCGATAAAAACTCACTATCCAAGAGATTTTGAGATACTCAAAGGCATTTTGCAGACCATTCCATTGTCGTGTAAATTGGCAATGAAGGGCGGAGCAGAGTATATGTACGTTGACACCAAAGAAGACGAGATTAATTACGAGATAATCAATAACAAAAGTGCGAACACATTTGCAATAAGTTTCTACTCGCCATTTTCATATTTGGATGCAATGTTTTCGCCAACATTAATCGACGTCGAATTTTCCATAGACAAAGGCATGGAATACAACGATGAGTACTCACTCGGCACGCTCAAAGGAATGTATGGCACAGAGTTCAAAATGGAGAATAACGGCAAGCTTACTTGCACACGAAAAGGAAATCGACACACAAAAGAGCCAATCGAACCTACATTTAGTAGATAAAAAAATAACTAGCAAAACCGCTAGTTATTTATTTTTTCTATGCATTTTTTGTTTTTTCTTAGCCTTGATATCCTTTTGCAAACGCACTTTGCGTACGTTTTGGGCGTGTGCTTGACGAGCCAGTTTGTTTTTAGTAGTTAAATCACGGAAAACTCGTTCCATACTCTTAGCATCGTTCTCGTCCACAAGGCAGTCGTCGCACTTAGAGTAGAAGTGTAGTTCGAATCCGTTTGCATTGTTATGGCTCACCACCACGCAAGGAATTGAACTCTTCTTTGCCATTCTTTGAGCCAACTTTTGCGCTGGGTTGGCATTGGTCACGAGGACCACGTCCGCACCGTCCAGCGTTTTCGCAATGGCCAGCTTGTCCGCTTTGGCAAAAGAGATATTCTTGTTAAACAATTTGTGTCCAATTTCCGCTTTGATTACGCCTTGAGCATTGTCCACGTCAGTAGAGTAGATGTTGACAAGATGCTTGTTATCTTTAAAAACTTTTACATTGTTTTTCAAACTTTCGCTCAATATGTCAGCAACGATAGCAATTTTCATAATAACTCCTAGTTTTCAATTAGTTTTGAATAAATTTGTTCATACACACTAGCTGCCGTTTCACGCCATTTTTTGCATACGTTAATGGCACTGGCACGTGTTGGCACTTTAAATTCCAAATCGAAATAACTGTCAGTGGTGTGTGGCTCGACGATGCGCAGATTCACATTGTATGAGCCGTCAATGTTTTTGAAATATTTACCGACATATTCCTGTGTGCGTTTGTAGTGCATTTTTTTGTTTTTGGCGAACTCGCTAATTGCGTCACGCATACTAGCAGGAATGCGTGTGTAGAACTGAGATAGACACGTTCTGCCGTTGTAAGTGATGTTGTAACGCTCTTCGTTGTTTTGCGTGTTTGGGCGATAGACGAGTTTGCTTTCCAGCAACTGATACAATATGTCTTTCAGGTCCATATAGTTAATCCAGTTGTTGTAACTGCAACAAATCTCCAAAATAGAGTTCTCAGTGAGCGGAATCTCCATTTTGTCCAAAACGTAGAGCAGGATTAACTTATTGGTGGTTGAATCATTGGCAAAATCCATAAAACCTCACATTTTTGCAAGCGCATTATATCATAAATTTTGAAAAAGTACAACAAAATTGCTAAAATCATTTATTTTAATTGTAAAAAAATTTTTCATTTGTTACAATATAACCATAGTTAGATATGCACAAAGGAGCAAATAGGCGATTATGACAGAAAAAGATTTTAAAGCAATCAACAACTTTAACGATAAATGCAATGACTTTTTGAATGGCAAATATATTTTGGCAGACATTAAGGTTCGTGCCATTTTGCGTGCCATCAACGAGAGCGACGTGCTCACCAGTTTGGTCGCTCGCTGCGTCAACAATTATGACTTTAACGAGGGCTTCAAAAAGGCCACTGGCGACGAACTAGGTCAGACCAACACCCTCACTTTGCCAGACAAAGACCGTGAACGCATTGCCCTCATCTACCACATTTTGCGTTACATTGACGAAGAGGTCATCAGCTTCTACGACTTTGTCAACAAATATATCCGTCAAGGCAACGAGATTGGCAATGAAGAATTCACCACTTTTGCCAATCTGCTAATCAAACCATTCAATGACTCAATCAACAACCTTCTAAAGAGTGAGTATAGTGACAAGGATTTGGCTTCCAGCACACGCTCAATGCGTGCAATGGACGCCTACGTCAATCAAACACTTGAAAATATTGACGACTATCGCCTAAATGCTCTCGACACCAAAGATCTCAAGACGCTCTTGACAGCACTTTCCACAGCACTGACTCGCAGCGACGACCAACTCGTCAACGCCTTAATGATAGGCATAGACAATTTCTGCCAGTGTCACCACCGTGCACGCCCAATCATCAAAGAGCTCAACAAACTCTCGGTTGAATAACCAAAAGGACTCTTTTGAGTCCTTTTTTTCTAGCTGCATTGGCAAAAGGCGACTAAATCTCGTATTGTAGTACAACTTTTCAATGTAATTCTAATCAACATTTTTCTACAATTTATTCCAATTCGCTTGCGTAAAATGTCGCTATTGAGATAAAATATATTTAATACTAAAGTGAAGGAGTCGTCGTATGGATTATGAATCAAAAAGATTAAGAATTACATTGTGGACAGTGGTCGCATTACTCATATTTAGCATTGTAGGCGTGTGCATTTTGTTCGCAGTGAAAATGCACCCTGAAACTCCAACTCCAAATGTTGTCAACGTAGGCACTCGAATTAGTCGAGGGAAGGGGTTCAAAAGCACCTCAACCAACGCTAATATTTGGGACGGCACCAGCACAACCGACTGGACAGGCTCAGGCACAGAAACCGACCCATACTTAATCACCAAAGGTAGCCAGTTGGCGGGTCTGGGAGAGCATGCAAGTGACTATGCCAATATGTTCTTTAAACTTGCCAATGACATAGATATGTGTGGAGAATCATATGGTTTTATGCCAATTGTTGACTTTCGGGGAACTTTTAATGGTGATAATCATTGCTTGACCAACTTGCAATTTTCCCCATTCTGGAGTTATGAATCAGGTCTGTTCTATAGGCTAAATGATTCTACCATATCTAACCTAATTATCGAAGTTATCTTTGTCGAGAACCCGACATCATCTTTTGGAGGATTGGCATATTCTGTTGAAAATTCAACAGTTTCAAATGTTAATATTTCTTTTTTGAATGCGTTGACTACGAAGTATTCAGAATATTACGATGGAATGAAATTTGCTGGTCTAGTAAACGAGGCAAGAAGTTCAACAATAGAGGATTGTACAGTTAACAATTTTACGATTGAAGCAAAAATGGATCAATCTGGTGCACTAACAAATCTTGGTGGTCTTGTTGCAGAAGCTTATGATTCTACGATAACTAGTTGTAATGCTGAAAGTTATATAAATATTGAATTTACAAAGGCGACAACTAATACGGCGTTATATTCTGCAATCGGTGGTCTAATTGGGTATGAGGAAGGTAACAATAGAATATATACCAACAATATTTCTTGTGGAAAAATATTAGTAACCGATATAAAAACATCGCATACTGCGTACATTGGCGGAATGTTAGGATTGTCTGGTTCACAAAATGGTGACGCACTAAAAATGTGCAATAACCTATCTCAATGCGATATAGAAATAACTAGCCGCAACGCAAACATTTTAGTTGCTGGACTAGGAAATAATATACATAACTACATTTCTAGCAAATACAACATTGTAAATGCTACGATAAAAGCAAGTTCCAAGTTGAAGTCAGCGGGAGGAGTAGATAGTAACGCACTGTCAACATCTAAAGTTGTATATAATAAAAACAAATATTCGGTCAGTGGTGCAAGTAAGAATAATACGGTTGGCGCAACTAGTGACGCAAATATGAAACTTCGTTCCACCTATTCAAGTTGGACGGACTTTGATACATATTGGGTTATCGATGAAAAATACAACAATGGCTATCCATATTTAAAAGCGTTAATTCCAGTTGCCAATGTTACACTTTTCGAAGGCAAGGGTACAGAAACTGAACCATATTTAATTAAAACACAGCAAGATTTGTTAAATATTAATGAATACTATGCAGATACAGACAATGCGAAAGCAGACGCGTATTTCAAGTTGATGAACGACATTGACGTGAGCAAAGACTCAAACAACTTGCCAATCCATTTCAAACCAATTTGCTACAACAGAGAATTCGACGGCTATTTCGACGGCAATGGCAAAACTATTAGCGGACTTCTTATCGACAACCAGTATGAATATGCAGGGTTGTTCGGCACTGTCGCAGCTAACCACTGGGTGAAAAACCTAACCGTGAAGGGTAATATTTACTGGGATCAAGCGTATGCAGTAGGTGGTGTTGCTGGCAGAGTGTTGGCAGGTGGATACTTACAAGATTGCACATTCGAAGGCAATATCATCGGCGTACTCAACACCAAAACTAGCACTGAAACCAGTGGCGTGATAGGTAAGTATGAAATAAATGGAACAATCGACTGCACAGCAACATACACCGACCTAAAATACGCCAAGATAGGTGGCACGACCGACGCACCAACTTACACATATTACTTATACGACTGGGCGCAGCTCACCACCAGTTTGTACAACAAAAAGGTTAGCTAACGCATTGCGTTTTAACGCGAAAACAACCAAATAATTAAACAAAAAAAGGAACATCGATTGTTCCTTTTTTCTACTCGAAAATATATTCGTAAGGTAGGGCATTACACGCACAATCTGCCCGTGCCACAACTAATACACCACTAGGCAAATCACTAGGCAGAATAGTGCGCACAAGACGGCTTGCGTAAGTTTTTGCACAATCAGGCGTCCACGCTTTACGGCAGGTGGCAAGAAGCACACCGTCTGCAAGAATACACTCACTGCGCCCGAACCAATCAATGCCGAGCATATGGTTAGGGCAGTGGTCATGCTTACGCCTGTGTTCGCAATTTCCACACAACCACGAGTCATCTCGATCGAGCCACACAGCACAGCACTCACAACGTCAGCATTTAGCCTAAAAACCTTGCCCACAGCACTCGCCACAATTCCAATCACGCCAAATTCGACCAGCATATCCACCACGACAAAGCACAGCGCAATAAATCCGCCCACCATAAGAATACTGATAATGCTGTCATACATTGTGTCGCCAATGTTTATGCTTTTCTGCGGAGTAGGGCTCATCTTGGTAGTACTCTTGCGGAAGTAAATTAGCCCATTCGCCACGCTGCCGAGAATGTGGCTCACCAGCAAGACAATGCCAGCCCTATAACTGTGAAAAATACCTATTCCCACCGCACCCAGCAGAAACAGTGGACCGCTCGTTGAACACAGCGCCAACGCACGTGTGCAATAGTCCCCATCGATTTCGCCCGCACGACACTTGTCCGCCAAAAGCTTTGCCCCCACAGGATAGCCAGACACGATGCTAATGGCGAAAATATTCGCACTCACAGACTTGAAAGGTGGCATTGAGTTGGTGAGCAGTTTTGACACCACAAAAAACGGAAACAGTGACGGCAAAACCGAGTTGAGCCACACCATAAGCCCACGCAGAGTCGACTGCATAAAGACATCCGGCTTGACTACGAAAAGTGAGATGAACAAAATGCAAAATATCATCACAAAGGCATTTGACTTTATTCTAGTTGTCATATAATATTATATTTGTAAGGACGGCAAAAAATGAAGAAGTTTGGACTAGTTTTATCTGGCGGTGGAGCAAAGGGTTACGCCCACATCGGCGTGTTGAAAGCATTAGAAGAGAACGGACTGACCCCAGATTTCATCGTGGGCACATCAATGGGTGCAATAGTGGGCGGATTGTATGCTTTCAAGCCAGACGCCAATTGGCTCGAGAGTTGGGCATACAAGTTCCGCACACGTAGTTTTGTGGACGTAGACCCATTGCTTGCTTTCCGAGATAGTCTGCTAATAGGCAAGAAAGTGGACAAAATCTTCCAAAACATTTTCCACGACACCGATTGCACTCAAACAGACATAAAATTTATGGCAATCGCCAGCAGTCTAGACACAGGCAAATGCTATGTGTTAGACAAAGGCCCTTTGTGGCAAGCCGTGCGTGCCAGTATGTCTATGCCAATCGTTTTTCCGCCAGTCAAAATCAATGGAATCGATATGTGTGACGGCGGCGTAGCCAACAATCTTGCCGACGACGTGGCACGCAAGTTTGATAAAGATGCTGTCATTGTGGGCATTGATGTCATCGGCAAATACAAGCCAGAAACCAGCAAACTCAGTTACTTAGCAGACAGTTTTAACATGGTCAATCTTTTCCACAGCCGTTGCACTGCGCTCACTCCACGCTATGACGACTTGCGAATAATGACAGACACGTGTGGACTTAGTTCACTAGGCTACAACAAAGAAACTGCCACCGTTGCCATATCTGCAGGCTACAAGGCGATGAAACGCAACATAAATAAATTGAAAAAACTTTTAAATGACGTTAAATAACTTTGACTATAGCCAATAAAAATGATATAATTCTAAACATGGAACAAATAGAAAAACTCACCGCAAAAGCCAAAGGCATGCGAGCCAGAATCATTTTTCCAGAAGCGGACAAATGTGAACGAATACGTGACGCCATAGATTTGCTTTTGCAGGAAGATATTTGTGAAGTATGCGTAATAGGCAAACGCTTTCTCTTTCCTGACCCACGCATCACGGTGTTCGACCCAGAGAAAATGCGAATAGAAGAGTTGGCGATCAAACTTTACGAAATGCGCAGGCACAAAGGCATCAAACTTGCCGATGCTCGTGAGATGCTCACCGACCGCATGTATCTTGCCACAATGCTTGTCTACACGGGTGCTGTGGACGGAATGGTCGCAGGTGCAATCACCACCAGCGCTGACGTTCTTCGCCCTGCTTTGCAGATTTTGCGTTCACGCAGACAGTTTATCAATTCGGCAATGCTCATGATCAAACCGAATGCTCAACCTTTGCTCTTTGCCGACATTGCACTCAACATTGACCCAACGGCTGAAGAGTTGAGCAACATAGCCAACAATTCTCTTGCTTTCTACAATCAGATTATGGGCAAGGGCAAAATGGCGCTGCTTAGCTATTCCTCACTTGGCTCAGGCAAGGGCGACAGTGCGGACAAAGTGCGTGAATGTGCACGCCTTCTCAGTGAACAGAACGTTGACTTTTTGGGCGAAGTGCAAGCGGACGTGGCACTCAGCACCGAAGTCGCCAAGCAGAAGAATGTCAAGTCTAACATCGCAGGCAAAGCAAATGTGCTAATATTCCCAAACATTGATTCTGGAAACATTGGCTACAAACTAGTCCAGCGACTCGCAGACTACACCGCAATAGGACCTATCACTGTCGGACTCGACCGACCAGTCAACGACTTGTCACGTGGCTCGACTGTGCAGGACATATTTTACACAACCATAATCACAATTTTACAAACAGAACACAAGGAGAATTTATGAAAATTTTAGTTATCAACGCAGGCAGTAGCACACTCAAATTTCAACTTATCGACACTGTAAGTGAAGACACACTTGCCAGTGGTGCTGTTGAAAGAATCGGCTTTAAAGAGAGTTTCGCTCGCTTTAAGTCACCAAAAGGCAAAGACCAAAAAGAGATGCCTATTCCAGACCACAATGTCGCAACAGACATTGCTCTCAAATACTTGACCGACGAAAAATTGGGCGTTGTAAAGTCGCTTGACGAGATTGACGCCGTAGGTCACCGTATTGTGAGTGCTGGTCCAAAATATGACCACACTGTGATTGTTACTGATGAAGTATTGGCAGATTTTGAAAACAATTTGCAATACAGTCCTCTTCACTTGCCAGGACATATCAAAGGCATTAAGGGTTGTATGAAAGCAATGCCAAACACAATCCAAACTGCCACTTTTGACACAGCATTCCACAGCACAATGCCAGAAAAAGCATATTTGTACGCCATTCCATACGAGCTCTACACCGACCACCAAATTCGTCGTTACGGTTTTCACGGCTCTAGCCACCAATTCAT
Source organism: uncultured Clostridia bacterium (assembly GCA_934747805.1). Lineage (GTDB taxonomy): Bacteria > Bacillota > Clostridia > Christensenellales > UBA1242 > HGM11372. Next base: position 91,721 of record CAKVHC010000003.1, read on the forward strand.
CCGTGACGAAGTTGAACGCATTTTAGGTTCTGTTTTAGACAAAAAGATCGTTTCTTGCCACATCGGCTCTGGTGCATCTGTTTGTGCCATCAAGAACGGCAAGAGCGTTGACACCAGCATGGGCTACACACCACTTGAAGGCGTGATTATGGGCACACGCAGTGGCGATATCGATGCTAGCATCTTGCCACAAATCGCCAAGATTTACAATTTAAAAACTATTGAAGAAGTTGTTGATTTCCTAAATAAGAAATGTGGTCTTCTCGGCATCACTGGTTACACCAATGATATGCGTGATATCGAAGCCAACCTTGACAAACATAGAGAGAACTTGGCAATGGATATGACAGCATATCGCATTGCAAAATATGTCGGCGCATATGCCGCAGCAATGGGTGGCATCGACGTGCTAGTCTTCACAGCTGGTGCTGGCGAAAACACTGCCGAAATGCGTAAGCGTGTTTGTGAATATCTCGAATTCTTGGGCGTAAATATGGATTATCACAAGAACAAAGTAATGCCTCGTGGCACAGTGGAAGACATTTCTCTTCCAACATCTCGTGTGAAGATTTATCGCATTCCTACTAACGAAGAATTGGTAATCGCACGTGAAACAGCAAAACTTGCGAAATAATTGTGAAAAGTTGTCAAGCTTGACCTTGACAACTTTTTTGTTCGCTGTATAATACAAACAAAAGAGGGGATGGATATGACAGCTGTAGAAATGATTGATAAATATACTTATTGGCACAGAGAGTATAAAAAGGGGGTTTTAGGTGTAAAGGAACTTGCATCTATTAAAGGCTATTTGACAATGCTAGAAGCAGAATTCGACAATGCGAGAAAGCCAAAAATCACTTTCGGTGAGTTTGTCAACGCTTTAAACAAGGAATTGGGAACTAGCCCAAAATACGCCAGCATATTTGTATCAAATAGTACTGGCGGTGACTACACTGAAGCCAATCTGAAACGTAAAGAGAATGCACTTGTTCAATACGTCATCAAGTATGATGACAAAAAGGTGATGTTTATTGTCGACCAACCAATAGACGCGACAAATGCAAAATTTTTAAAACAGGATTACACAACATACACTTATGCCACAGTGACAGGAGATAATGTTGCCAAGTTTAACATGCAGATGCCATTGCGTCAGATTGCTGAGCTGGGTGCTGTGGGCAATGTTTATACACAAATTTTGACGGATAAAACAATGAAAGAAAATATAAAAACTCCTAAGTAGGAGTTTTTTGGTTGAGAAGACCTTGTAATTTTTTGCCAGAAGTGTATAATTAAATCAAAGTGAGATAAATATGAGAAAATACGGAATAGGTGAACTTGCCTTTAACATTGTTGATGACAGCGAAGCAATTGAAGGTTTTAGATATACAGCCAACAATGTAGAATCTTCGGACAAAAGCCTAATGAAAAATATTAGCAAAGAAGTCATACTTGAATTTCTGCAATGCGATGGCACAAAGGTGTGGGCGGTCAAAAACGAAGCTGGTGATTACGACATTATCGCTTACAACAAGGTCTCTAAAGAACAAGTTCGTGTGTCAGGACTGGGCAATCATTTTATGGCACTGATCAAAATTGTGAAAGAAGCTGAAAAGAAAACTGCCAACCCAGACCAACCTTTGCTTACTAATAAATTTATCAAAACCATCAATCAGCAGATTCTTCTCAACCGAGAAGGCGAGGTGGGCATTGGCGAGTATAGATACAAAGATTATTTCGGCAGGCCAATCGTGATAGGCTTTGGCAAGATTGAAGACGGACAAAAGGTGCGCACGGCAAGGTGTGTGGAACTCGAGCCAAGCATTGACAAAAACATTTACAAGAAAATGGATGAACTCGTTGATTGGGTTAATAACGAAGCTTTCAAAGACGAAAACAATGTTATGGCAGACATTGCACAGTTCCATGCACGATTTATTAAAATCCACCCATTCTGCGACGGCAACGGCAGAACTTGCCGACTGCTAACCAATTACCTTCTCTTGACACAAGGTCTGAATATGCTTAACGTTCCAGCCAACGTTAAACGTCAGTACATTTTGGCACTGAACTATGCCAACGCTAAATCCACCGAAGCATTTTTAAGTGAAGGCGAAGATTACAAAACCTTTTATGAAAAGGTGAAAGCAAAATTCGGCGAGAGGAGTGACGAAAATAAATATTTACCGCTTACTGAATTTTTGAAAAAATATACAATTGTAAACAGTAATGATCTGATTAACGAAATATTGAATTATCGGGGCAATAATCTACGTAATTTCTCAGCAAATCAAATTCCATGCAATACTCGAAATTAATAAAAAAAAGAGATTTATGAATTTTAAATCTCTTTTTTTAACGTTTTTTTGTATTTTTAATTATTTTTTTTAATCTTTTAATTTTTTTCTAACAATATCTTTTTCTTTTCCATTTTTACTTGGATGATAATATATTCTGTCTTTTAAACTATCAGGCAAATATTGTTGTTTAACATATCCACCGTAATTATGTGGATATTTATAATTTTTACTCTCTTCAGTGTGATTTTTCAAATATGCTGGAATTTTGTCATCTGGGTTTTGTTCGGCATCGATCCTTGCTGAGTCCATTGCCATAACCACAGAATTGGATTTCTCAGCTTCACACACATAAATGATTGCGTGGGTGAGTGGCAACAAACATTCAGGCACGCCCATATTCTTGATTGCATACAATGCTGAGCACGCCATAAGAAGTGCTTGACTGTCCGCCATTCCCACGTCTTCGCTGGCATGAGCAATGAGTCTTCGTGCAATTAGTTGTGGGTCACACCCAGCCGTAATTAACCTTTGTGAATAGTAAATCGCTGCATCGGCATCACTGCCACGCAAACTTTTGCAAAATGCACTCAAAAGATTGTAGTACATAGTTTCGTCCACGCTCATTACAGGTTGCTGAATGCTCTCTTGTGCGACCGTTTTGTCTATAACAATTTCACCATTTGAATCCGGTTCAGTAGTGAGTATGGCGAGTTCAAGTGCGTTGAGTGCATTCCTAAGGTCGCCAGAGCTAGCACTCGCAAAGTGGTTAAGTGCGTCAACATCAATCTTTACATTATAGTTTCCCATTCCACGACTCTTGTCTTTCAGAGCACGAAGCAAAGCGTCCTTTATGTCAGCAGTTGTAAGCGGCTTGAACTCAAAAAGTCGGCACCTTGACACGATTGCCGGAGTCATCGAATAGTTTGGGTTTTCGGTCGTCGAACCGATGAAAGTGATATATCCACGTTCAATCGCTTCCAACACGCAATCGCTTTGTGCTTTATTCCAGCGGTGACATTCGTCGAGCAACAGATAAGTCTTCTTGCCATAGATTTCCATGTCTTTTTTGGCTTGGTCAATTATTTTTTTTGCATCAGTCACACCGCTGGAAACGGCATTAAGTTTCACAAACTTGCCATTGAACGTGCTGGCAATTATGTTCGCAAGAGTAGTTTTTCCGCACCCTGGTGGGCCGTAGAAAATACAACTGCCTAAACGATTGGATTTGATTGCACGAGATAGGAGCGTATTTGGTCCAACGATATGTTTTTGTCCGACGAATTCTTCTAGGCTGGTCGGACGCATTCTTTCATACAAAGGCGCATTTGTTCGTGCCATTTCTTCAAACATATTTTCCATATCGCCATTATATCACAAACTAATATAAAATACAATCTAGTTTTGCAATATCTTCATAGTTTATTGGAATGCTTGCGGAAAAAACTTTTCCGTCTAACAAATAGCATGCTTTGTTGCCTTTCTTTACTTCCACGCCCAAATCTTTCATCACAAAGTCGCATCCAATCAACCGTGTATTAGGATGCACGATAAGAGCATTGTTTTCGCTGCGTAGTCCAACAATCTCACGCATGAAGAAATTGTATGCTTTCGAGTGTGGGTTGTGATTAAACAACTTTGTCAGGTCGGCACAGATTTGTTGAGTGTCAGTTTGCACTAGTTCGTTGTAAATTCTTTGCACACGATTATCATAAAATTTAATGTCATATCCGTCAAAAACATTGTTGAATTTGATTTCACTGTTTACGAACATATCGAATAAATTTAGATGCCTGACCACACTTGTTTGGCAAACAAATTTTACGTTGTCAAAATATATTTTCAATAAACTTTGATTGAACACATTTTTATATTCCACTCGGTTTCTGTAACACACTCGAATAACGTCGCAGGTTTGGTAGTTTCCAAACATTTCCACACATTTAATTTTTGGTGATTGGCAGTTTGATTTGAGCACATATTTTCGCTTCGTTTTTGTGGACAGGTTGCCAAGCAGATTGTAAGCGTCAAATACATCAAAATTTTTAACACCATCACCATTCGCAATTACAACATTTTTCATTCGTGACTCATCGGCAAATACTATGCCTAACTGTCCACCTTTTTCAATAAATTTTTCACATGCAGAAATAATAATATTTTTATCTATTTTTTTATTAATAATTAAAAAATTAAAATTAAATAAATTATTATATTTTTTATTTAATTCTAAAATAAAATTAAAAAATTTAAAATCATAATTTTTAGCATCTTTTTTCATAAAATTATTGAAATTTCGTGAAAAATATTGTGTAGTTATATTTTTTTGTAATAATTTTGCATTTATTTGGCTATTTTTTATTTTGTAGACCAATATATCTGCAATTATATTATTAATATCTTTTTTGCAAAAAATGTACTCTTTATTTTTAAATACGTAGGGCTCAAAATGAAAAATAAATTTATTTGCATTTTTTTGTTTTTGGATTAAAAAAATTGCCATTAAAAAAGCAGGGATAATAAATATACAAATATTAATAAATAACATATCTAAATTATTGGCACAAATGCAAAAGTTATACAGCCGAAATCGTTTGACAAAACGTGTGCAAAATTATAGATTTAAATTAAGCAAAATAAGGAGTGAAGTTATATGAGTAAAATTAGAATTGGTATCAATGGATTTGGTCGTATTGGTCGTTGCGTTTTGCGTGCCAGTTTGGAACGTAAGGACATCGAAGTGGTTGCCATTAACGACCCATTTTTGACGCTTGAATATGCACAGTATTTGTACACTTATGACACCGTTCATCGCAAAGCACCTATCGAATGCAAACTAGGTGATGGAATGTTGAAATTCGGCAGCAAGAAAATTAAGTTTTTCGCAGAAATGGAACCAGCCAAAATTGATTGGGCTTCCGTTGGCGCAGACTATATCGTAGAAGCCACTGGCGTATTCACCAAAGCGGAAACTGCTAGTGCGCATTTGAAGGGTGGTGCAAAGCATGTAGTTATCACCGCACCAGGCAAGAATTGTCCAACTTTTGTATGTGGCGTGAACCTAGATAGTTACACCAGCGATATGACTGTCGTAAGCAATGCAAGTTGCACCACAAATTGCCTCGCTCCATTAGTAAAAGTGGTTGATGACGTATTCGGCATTGAAGAGGGCCTCATGTCCACCATTCACTCCACCACAGCCACCCAACTCACCGTTGATGGCGTTAGCAAAAAGGACTGGCGTGGCGGCCGTGCTGCCAGTGCAAACATCATTCCAAGTAGCACAGGCGCAGCCAAAGCTGTTGGCGAAGTTTTGCCACACCTAAAAGGCAAGTTGACAGGTATGAGCTTTAGAGTTCCTACAATCAACGTCAGCGTGGTTGATTTCACCGCTAAACTCAAAAAAGATGCAACCTATGAGCAGATTTGCAAGGCTATCAAAAAAGCCAGCAAAACAAATATGCTAGGCATTGTCGGCTACACTAATGAACCAGTTGTCAGCAGTGACCTAACAGATGACCCTTGCACTTGCATCTTTGATGAAACCGCTGGAATTATGCTCTCACCACGATTTGTCAAACTAGTTGCTTGGTACGATAACGAGTGGGGTTATAGTTGCAAAGTGCTTGACTTAATCACTCATATGTACAAAACAGACAATCAAAAATAAAACAACGCCCGCAGCGGCGTTTTTTTAATAAAAAAGATAAACTAAGTTTACCTTTATTCTATAAGTGGGGTGGATACAAGGACTTAGTCTATGTGGCTGCAAGCCATATATTTCGGGTGACGACGGAGTCGGCGGGGTCCCGAATACCGAAGGTGAGAGTCCGTGTACTTTGTGTTAAAAAATAAAAAAGATAAACTAGGTTTACCTTTATTCTATAAGTGGGGTGGATACAAGGACTCGAACCTTGGACAACCAGATCCACAATCTGGCGCTCTACCAACTGAACTATATCCACCATACTGGTGTGCTCGGGGGGATTCGAACCCTCGACCCTCGCCTTAGAAGGGCGATGCTCTATCCAACTGAGCTACGAGCACATATTAATTTGTTTTATGAGCCTGTATTTGTTTGCACACATTACAAATATACTTATTGTGGAGCGGGTGATGGGAATAATAATCTGACGATTATTGGCTTCGCACGAACTTTGTCCGCTTCAAACGACTGTCGTCGTTTTGTTGCTAACGCAACTCCATCACCTTGCAAAGCAAAGCAGAAATACAAACTATGGAGCGGGTGATGGGAATCGGACCCACGCAGCCAGCTTGGAAGGCTGGAACTCTACCATTGAGCTACACCCGCACAATGTCGTACTTTGACATAATAACACACAACACGACGTCAGTCAATCGTTTTTTACAAAAAAGTTGGCACCAAATTCTCATAATTACCAAAAAATAGCAGATAAATTTTGCAGAAACGCAAATAACACAGACCAAACCACACAATATAATAGTGCAAACATAATCCAACATATAAGTTGCCAATGTGTTTGTAAAAGGGGGTTAGAATGAGAAAGAAAGACTGTGCAAGAAATTGCTCAAATAAATCTCAAACTAACAGTGCAAAGAACTGCTCTAACAAAAGTCGAGCATGTTCAAACAAGTCGACATCTAGCCAAGAAGACTAGTTCGACTCAGTGCCTAGTGGCACAATTTAGGTATTAGATTACTAATACCAGTGTAGGCGACCGCCTACGTTTAAAAAGACTGCCAATTGGCAGTCTTTTTTAAACTCCTTAGCCAATTGGCAGTCTTTTTTAAACTTCTTTGCCAAACGGCAAATCCATAACTCCTTCTGCACTTTGGCAATTATTTTAGATTATATTGTCAAAAGACTCATTGTCACAAAGTCATAAGTCGTGTGGCAGTTTTCTCTAAATATTTTCCACTTCAGAATACTTTTTTACAACCTTAGTGAAAAATATCTATGAATTAAACAACATTAAATGCATTCACGCACCAAAATCAATCCGTCAGATAAAACGTGCAAGTTGAAAGCTTTTTGCGTTTTAGTTTGAGCACCTTGCCGCTTTGCGTCTCAAAGTAATAGTCCTTGTTGTATGGGCATTTTCCGCAATTTGCGTTAAGGTCGTTTTTCATAGGGCAGTGGCGGAGCGTCATATATGGGAACGGCGTCTTATTTATGAAGCAATCTTCACTGCACATCACCGGTAGACTGAGCAAGTTTGCAGTGTATTTGTTAAACACGTTCATGCCGCCACCAATCACTTTTTCGCATTTGAAATCTAGTGCGTACATATTGTTCACAATGACCGCAATGTCGTTTTTCTCGACCAATTTTTTAAGATACGCCACATCGGCATCCAGTGCAAAATTCGGCAGATTAAGATAAAGTTTTTTGCCAAAACATTTGCACATTTCTTTCAAACTTGTGATCTCATTCTCATCATATATTTCAGGCGAGTAAATAACGTTCTTCGCAGGAGTTAAGCTAGGATTTTCTTCAAAGATTTCAAAGTCGCTGAATATTTCGTATTTTAAATCCGTGTCAATTTTTAAATGCGGAAGGTTATGTTTATATTTCTCTTTAACTGCATCCAAAAGGACAGAGTAAAACACCCTTCTAAATTCGTTTAGTTTGCTCTTTTGAATGAACACGCCGTCAGTTTTGAACTCAATTTCAGGTGAGAAATACTCGTTTCTCTCAAAGTTGGCTTGTAATTCATCTTTGGATAAAGCTTGCGATTTTGCCTTGTCCAGCACGTCTCCAGTTAGTGTGACGTTGTAGAAATCTGTGCAAGCAGTAAGTCTTTTGCCTGCGAACGCTTCGATTGTAATTAGTATCGGCTTTTTGTGGACATAAGACAGGATTTCACTTTCCAATTCGGCGTCGGTTATTAGGTTGACCGAGTCGCCTTTTCTGGCTGGCTGTGTGGTGGTGACTAAGTATGTTTTATCTGCATTTTGTTTAAGGTCAAACAAGGCAATTGTGCTGATTTCCTTTTCTCCGTCAAAAATCTTGATAGACGACTTCGCACTCAGTGGGCGAGTCGAAGTGAACATTATCTCGTTGAACCTTTTACCTTTCTTCACATTCACCACTTCGCCAATGCGACTGCCGATGTGGTTGTTGAATTTTGAAATGATGCTTCCGTTTCCGTCAAAATAACCAGCCGTAAATCCACGATTGAACGCAAGCTCCAAGTTTTTCTGATTTGCGGTCAGCCCGTCTACAGCCTTTCTATATTCCATTGTTGCCGTCGCCACATAAAAAGGTCGTCTAGCTCGCCCCTCAATTTTTAGTACGTCAACGCCAGCGTATTCAAGTTTTGGTAGGGTGGTGGACATATTGAAGTCCTTTGCGCTTAATAGATAGCCCTCTGCCAGCGTCTTGCCCTGATTTTTGAGTTTGTATGGCAGGCGACAAAGCTGTTTGCATCTTCCACGATTTCCGCTAGCATCATACAAATACGAACTCAAATAGCAGTTGCCCGAGAAGCAAACACAGAGTGCCCCTTGTGCGAAATATTCAATCTCAACGCCTGCATTTTCCTTTATGTTCTTGATTTCTTCTAGCGGAGTCTCTCGTGCCAGAACCACTCTTTTGAAACCAAACTTTTTCGCATTCAACACGCCTTCAAGATTGTGAAGCCCCAACTGTGTGCTGGCGTGCAACTCAATCTCAGGATAGTTAGTGTGCAGAATGTGCGCTAGCCCAAGGTCTTGAATAATGAAACAATCCACACCAAAATTGAAAGCGTCAATCACAAGGTTGACTGCGTCTTCGAGTTCGTCGTCGCGAAAAAGAATATTCACCGCCAGATTGACCTTCACGCCGTGAATGTGCGCAAAACACACGACTTCGTCCAAGTCGTCCAGCGTAAATCCCTCGATATTGTTGCGTGCATTAAAATTGCTGATGCCCAAATACACTTCGTCCGCGCCATAATACACTGCCATTTTTAAGCTCTCAAAATTTCCAACAGGAGATAATATTTTCATACGCCACCATTATACCATTTCCGCCCCAAAAAGTAAATCCATTGCGACCGAAACTTTGCCATCCATTTCCAAATCCCCAACAGTCCGTCGGAAGCACCAATATATTTGACCTTTAGATAGCCAATCGTTTCCTTGTACAGATTTTAGCGAATGATAACATCAAAAGATAATTTCAAGGCAACTAATGGAAACAAAAAAGCAGACTGTGTTAGTCTGCTTTTGGTAATTAAATTTAGAAATCTCTGGTTCTATCGTATGCTTCTTGGTCTTTAACTTCTCTTTTAGTTTTAGAAACAGTGTCTTGAACTTCTTTTTTAGCTTTAGGAACAGTATTTGCTATTGCTCGTTCGAGTTTGGTGACGCATTTTACATCAACAATCTCGTTGCGATTATCATTACAGAATTCGTCTTCTTTATCGTCAATTCCTAAAGCCTTATAAAGTATTTTCTCGATTTTTTTCACTCTACCACTCTTATCGCCGCCACATCTTCTAATGAAATGGTCGAAAACATCTCCTATTTGGTCACATTCAGTGAAAACATCGTGTCCAGTAAGGTCAGTTGCTCTTTTGCTATAAATGAGCGGACAAGCTACAGTAGTTTTTCCTGTACTACTCTTGATCTTATAAGCGTGGATCTCATAAGAATAACCGAGATCTTCAAAGATACGAGTTTCCAAACGACTTTCTACATCACAAATTTCTTTGCTCGTAAGGAACTTATATCTAGTTTCGTCATTATTCAAAATACCAAATTCCACTTTACCATCTTTGCCGATTACAGCACAAAGGTTTTTCAATTTAACTTTTTCGTTTTTGTTCATACACCCTCCTAATTTTTGCAAGAGCATTATAGCATATGCCAAAGTCGAATACAATACTTTTCTCAAAATTTAATAAAAAAGCAGACTATTAGGGTCTGCTTTTTGTAATTAAAATTAGAAACTTCTAGTTCTATCGTATGCTTCTTTGTCTTGGTCTAGGTCTTTTTTTCTAACCCCAGAAGCAGTATTTGCGATTGCTTGTTCGAGTTTGGTAATGTATTCTACATCAACAATTTTGTTGCGATTATCATTACAGAATTCGTCTTTTTCATCGTCAATTCCTAAAGCCTTATAAAGTATGTTCTCGATTTTCTTTACTCTGTTAAGCTTATCATTACGACTTCTTTTGATGAAATGGTCGAAAATAGTGCATATTTGGTCATATTCAGTGAAAACATCGTGTCCAGTAAATGTGACAGTTTCTTTTTTTCGATAAATGAGCGGACAAGCTACAGTAGTTTTTCCTGTACTACTCTTGATCTTATAAGCGTGGATCTCATAAGAACAACCGAGATCTTCAACGTCATAGGTTTGCAATCCGCCTTTCACATTGCAAATCTCTTTGTCGGTAAAGAATTTAAATCTAGTACCTTCCTTGTTCAAAATGCCAAATTTCACATCACGACCTTTTTCGATTACGACCAAAAGGTCTTTCAATTTAACTTTTTCAGTCATACACCCTCCCAATTTTTGCAAGAGCATTATAGCAGATGCTAAAGTCGAATGCAATACTTTTTTTCAAATTTAATAAAAAAGCAGACCTTGTTAGGCTAACGTTAGTTCAACAATGCAAGGAAGAATTTATGCTTGGTTATGAAAAAATGTTGGAAATAATTAACCCTAGTGCTATACTGAGAACTATGATATTAAACAAATTAAATGAAGAGCAACTTAAAAGAACAAACAATTTAAAAGAGCGAAAGATATATGAATTTTTGCTGGATTCACGCAGAAATGAAAGGAAAAATAAATATATTTATGTTTTAACATTAAATACAAATGAAAAAGTTGTGGCTCAGTTTGAAACCGAAATAGAGTTGGAAGAAATAATAAATGGACAGAAAGAAAAATACTGTGAATTGTCATTTACAATATTAAACGTTGTGAAAAAGAATAAGAACAGCAAATTAAGAAAAAATAAGGTTCTATATTTTAATTATAGAAATGTTTTCACGGCATATGAATTATTGGAAGATGACAGTAATCACACAGAAATTTTAACTAAAAATCAAATTTTAAAGTATAATTTTGAAGAATCATTCAGTATTCAAACGCTATACGATAAAATTAATAGAACATTATGTATGCACCTATATTTTCACCCTTGGGCTCAAAAAGAAAAATTCAAACTTTCGCCAAAATCTGATTTGGAAATTCTATTAACTTTTTATAATGTTAAAAACGAAAAAGGTATTAAAAACAAAGATAACAGCGAGTGGGAAATTCGTGATACATATATCAAAGATGACAAAATCTGCTTTAAAACAAGCGCTAATGACGATGATTTGCGTCTAGAAAAACTTGCTGAAATTAGTTTTGATTTTGATAAGGCAGAACTTAAAGTTGTTAAAGAAAAATATATTTATTATTATAAAGGAAAATATGTGGACTAATTTTAAGTCATATATTTCGGATGGCAACGAAGTTGACGGGGTCCCGAATACAAGTGAGAGCCCGACAAAACCGAAAAGAAAATAAAAAAAACAGACTATGCTAGTCTGCTTTGTTTGAAATAAGTTGGTGCCGATGGTCGGACTCGAACCGACATGGAGTTTGCACCCCGAAGGATTTTAAGTCCTTTGCGTCTGCCATTTCGCCACATCGGCTCATTTGGAGGCACCACCCAGACTCGAACTGGGGAATAAGGGTTTTGCAGACCCTTGCCTTACCACTTGGCGATGGTGCCAGACAATAATTTATATGCACGTACAAAGTTTTCTGTTATATAAAAAAATGGAGCGGAAGACGAGATTCGAACTCGCGACATTTACCTTGGCAAGGTAACGCTCTACCACTGAGCCACTCCCGCATAATATTGGTGGGAACTATAGGGATCGAACCTATGACAATCTGCTTGTAAGGCAGGCGCTCTCCCAGCTGAGCTAAGCTCCCATATGTGCTGTTGACTTTTCAAATATACCATAACTGAAAAAGTGTGTCAACAGTTTTTCACGCATTTTTTAAAATTTTTCGTCCAAATTTTGTTGAGCCCTGCCAAACTCGCAACCGCAGTAGTGCTGGCGGTAGATATTCAATTTCTCGCACAGACGTAAACTATGTAAATAGCCATCCTTCTTCTTGAAATCGGAAACGAGATAATTAATTTTGAACTCTTGCGCCAATTTTAAACCTGTTTGGTTGATGAATTCGGCGTCTTTCATAGGGCTGGACGTTAGAGTAGTGGCGACATAGTCAAAGCCGTTGTCCTTGGCATATTCAAATGCTTTTGCCAAACGCAAAGCGATACAGCCTTTGCAACGCAATCCGCCTTCACGCTCGTCAGCCAGGTGCGAAAGCTTGCTCAAAAACTCGCTGTGCTCGTATTTCTGTGCCACCAGTCTAAACTCAAACACGCTTTTAAGTTTATCAAACTGGGCGAGTCGCAGGTCAAATTCCTCAACGCTGTCGATATTGGGGTTGTAAAAGTATAGCGTGACGTCAAAATACTTGTCCAATTTTTCCAGCGCAGAAATGGAGCAGGGCGCACAGCAGGCGTGCAACAAAAGGCGAGGTTTGCTCACCAAATTTGCAATCACATTTTCCATTTCTTTTTGATAATTTGTCACTTTAGCTCCGCTTTAGACTAGAAATCTAACATTACAACCCATAGAATATATCATGAAAACGCTTTTGTCAAATGCTATTTTTCACCAAATTTTCACAAAGGTATTGACATTTAGTATTTTATATAATAATATTTAGTTATAGAGGAAGGGGTTTTATGAAAAATTTCTTGTATTTTATGTTATATCTCTGCTGTTTTGTATTGTTGGCATCGCTATTGCTAGCATACTTGCCAGCCGACATTGTTGCCAAAATTCCAGCGAAGGTCTTGGACATTGTCAACAATTACGTTTTGCCTTATGGCGCATTGGCAACTTCTGGCTTGTTTGGTTGCATCTACTTGTTTGGCAAGAGCCCACTCAAGATGATTCTTTTCATCTTGCACTGCATCATAGTTGCCGCTTTGGTTATTGCCATCTTCTTCCCAGAAACTTGGGCAAAGATTCTCAATGTCTTTGTAAAATAGACGAGCATAACTAACAAGATTTAACTCAGTCAGCCGATTGATTAGTTTTTAGTCGGCTGATTTTGTTGTTTAAGGTGATGAATGCGTACACAAATATGTGCCTTCAAATTCCTAATTTTGCACGAATATTAGATTTTTCAAATTATTTAACCATTTGAACAAAAATTTTGTAAAAAATAATTGACAAAACGCATTTTTAAATATATTATGTAAAAAGTCGATGGGGTATCGCCAAGCGGTAAGGCACTAGACTTTGACTCTAGTATCCGCTGGTTCGAATCCAGCTACCCCAGCCAGTTGTGGGGATATGTCGAACTAAACCACAGCCAAAGTGAGTGCAGGTCACTCGCTTTTTTATTTGTAGCTGGATTGTGTTGCTGTTCGCAACACTTTTGGCTAATTGCCAAAACGAACCAGCATGCTTTGAATTATATTTTTTCATCTCGCTAACAAAAAAATGCTCTAGTTTGAGCATTTTTTCATATTAGTTAAAATTAATTTAATAGTTTTGTTTTTTCCGTTTGGGAGCTTTAGCTTTTCAATGTTGGAATTGTATTTTTCCAAGTTGTTAGAGATTTTGTTTAGCTTATCTAATAGGCATTTAGTGTTAAGTTCATCCTGTCTTATTATCTCAACAACGCCACGTTCGGCGAAATAGTTCGCATTTTGCAGTTGGTCACCACGACTTGCCTTATTTTCAAGCGGCACAAGGAGTAGGGGCTTGTGAGAATACAGGCTCTCGAAAATCACGCCAGCCCCAGCACGCCCCAGCACAATGTCGCACACGGCATACAAATCGCTCATATTGTTAGAATAATCCAGCACGTTGTAGTTGCCTTCCGCTTTATATAGCCCCGCATTTTTCTTGCCCACGATGTGAATTACGTTGTAGTTGCGTTCCAGTTCGGTTTTGGCCTCATAAAGTTTGTCGTTCAAAAACACCGACCCTTGCGAACCGCCCACCACAAGTATAGTTTTCTTGTTTTTGTCCAAATTTAATGACGGCTGAGTCATAGACCTTTTGCCAAAACTATCTGGCAAAATTGGTCCAGTGTAGACAATTTTGTCACCATTCACCAAATGCGAGTAGTTGACGCACATTTTGTTGCAGTTGCGCATAATGAGTTTGTTCGCCAATCCGAACGAAAAGTCGCTCTCGTGTGAGATTACAGGGACTTTAAGTTTGCGGCCAGCCATACATACAGGCAGTGCCACATAACCGCCTTTGGAGAATATTATATTTGGCTTTACTTCTCGCAAAATCCGTTTGCATTGACACACACTTTTCATGAGCACAAATGGAATTTTTAGGTTTTGCCAAAATTTTCCACGCACCAATTTACACGAATCCACCGCATAATATCTTACGCCGTACTTTTGACACACGTCACGCTCCAGTCCAGTTTTCGAGCCAATGTATATAATGTTATCAAAATGTTTTTTCAGCTCAGGCAGGAGATAAAAGTTGGGCATACAGTGCCCAGCCGTGCCACCGCCAGTGAGCACAATTGTTGTAGAATTTTTGTTTTTCATAATATATTTTTATGTAAAAGGCAAAAAAATATAATATTTCGCCTAAAATTTATTGACAAGACAAAACTTGTGAGTTATAATCACAAAGTACGATCAATATGGACCATTAGCTCAGTTGGGGCGAAGTGTTAAATCAAGTTGCCGGTGGCAAGTTGATAGCCAGAGCCGACGAGTCGACTTGCGACGAAGGCCGGAAGAGCTCGCTCTACCAATTCGCTATAGTCTGTGTACAAGTCAAACTAAATAAACACCATATAACTATTATGGACCATTAGCTCAGTTGGTAGAGCACGCGACTCTTAATCGTGTTGTCCGGAGTTCGAGTCTCCGATGGTCCACCAGAATTCAACTTAACAAAAGACAATAGATAATTCCACAATTATCTGTATTTACTTGGCATATTGTGTCAAGTTGACGAGATTTTTATAATCTTGCTTGTTTTGTTGATTTTACAAATATATAATTATGTTTACAATAGAAAGGAAATATTATGGAAAATAAAGAAAATATACAAAACTTAGTTGCAGAGTCGGTTGCACCAGTGCTAGACCACACAAACGCAGCCAATCGACCAATAAGCAACACTAAAAGACAACCACGTATGCCAAAAGAAAAGGTGACGGCGGCTAACAATCACACACGTATGGACAGAGCCAATTGCCGTCAAAACGTGGCAAAGCAAAAAGCAAACAAAAAGCCAGCACAAAACAAAATTGCGGACAATGTTGAAGAGAATGTGGTGGCAGAATTTTCACCAATCAATCGTACAATGCGCACACTAAACATTGCCGACAAACGTCAAAAAAAGACGGACAATTTAAAGATAATGTTCTTGGGTGGCGTAGGCGAAATCGGTAAAAATATGACCGTTTTTGAGTATAAAAACGACATTTTCGTGCTTGATTGCGGACTCATTTTCCCAAGTGACGATATGCTCGGCATTGACCTAGTCGTGCCAGACATCACATATTTGGAGGAGAATAAGGATCGTATTCGTGGCATAGTGATTACTCACGCTCACGAAGACCACATCGGTGCACTTCCATATGTGCTAGACACTATCAAAGCACCAGTTTACGGCTCAAAAATGACACTTGGCTTCATTGCTCGAAAGTTTGAAGAGTATCGCAAAATCAGTTACAAGGCGACCGCTGTGAAAGAGGGTCAAAAGATTAAACTCGGTTGTTTTGAAATCGAGTTCATTCACGTCAACCACTCAATTCCGGGAGCATTTGGTGTGGCAATCAAGACACCAGTAGGCATGGTAGTTCACACAGGCGACTTCAAGATTGACTTTTGTCCAATCAAGGACGAGCCGCTTGACCTCAACCGCTTTGCCGAGATTGGCAATCAAGGGGTTTTGCTCTATATGGCAGACTCCACCAACGCTGATCGTCCGGGCTATTCACTCAGTGAGTCGGTTGTCAAACACACAATGGAACAACTCTTTGAAGAGCACAAAGACCGCCGTATCATCGTGGCAACCTTTGCCAGCAACTTACACCGTTTGCAAGAAATTATGCGTATAGCAGGTCAGCACAACCGCAAGGTTATGTTTGCAGGCCGTAGTATGATTGCCAACACTGACGTTGCAGCCAAAATTGGCGAAATGGAAGTGGATAAGAAAAACATTGTAGATATAGATAAGGTGAACAAACTTGCAGACAACGAAGTTTGCATCTTCTGCACAGGCAGTCAAGGTGAACCAATGAGTGCACTTAGCCGTATGGCATCTGGCGAGTTCAAAGGCCTTACAATCGGCGACAATGATACAATCATTTTCTCATCATCGCCAATTCCGGGCAATGAACGTGCAATCACCAACACCATCAATGCACTTATGGCAATGGGTGCAAAGATTATCTACAACCAGCTTGCCGACGTACACGCATCAGGCCACGCAAAGCAAGAAGAATTGAAGACAATGTTGTCTATTATCAAACCTAAGTATTTCATTCCAGTGCATGGTGAGATTTGTCACCTAATGGCGCACAAACAACTTGCTACATCAATGCGTATGGACGAAAGGAACATAATAATCGCATCTCTTGGCGACAAAGTGGAAGTCAATAAAAACTTCTTCCGCACAACAGGCAGTGTACCTTTCGGCAGCCGATTGATTGACGGCTCGGGCGTAGGTGAGATGGATAGCAATGTTTTGCGTGAACGTAAGCAGCTTAGCGAAGACGGACTTTGTGTCATCATTCTCAATATCAACACCAAGACAGCCAGCCTATGTGCACGTCCAGAGATTATGTCACGTGGTTTCACTTATCAGGGCGAAGCAGAAGTGTGGCTGAACGAAGCAAAAGAGAATATTATCAACAGTTGTGAGTCGGTTGACCTAACAACAAGAGATTATCAACAACTTAAACTCACAGTGAAGAAAAATCTAACTAATTTCTTAAACAAACGTTTGCAACGTAAACCACTCATCATCCCAATCATTGTGGAGAGTTAGAATGGCGGACAATATCGATTTGTTGCACCAAATTAATAGCTACGGCAGGGCAAATAAAGTTCCAATCATTTTGGACGAAAGTTTGCCCTTGCTTTGTTCCACAATACGCAAACATGGAGCGAAACGCATCTTGGAAATAGGCACGGCAATAGGATATAGTGCAATTGCAATGGCAAGCGAGTGCAAGGTCGAGCATATCACCACACTTGAACTCGACACTAAAAGATTTGACATTGCCCAACAAAACATTGCCAAATCTAATTTGAATGGTATAATAGAAGCAATCAATATTGATGCAATGCAATATTTACAGTCATGTGACCAGAAATTCGATTTCGTTTTCTTGGACGGAGCAAAAGGTCAGTACATACACTATTTGCCATATTTAAAGCAAGTGCTCAATGACGGCGGACTCATTTTCGCAGACAATGTGTATTTCAAAGGCATGGTCAATGGCAAAATACCAGTCTCTAAAGGCGTAAAGACCATGGTAAACAATCTTCGAGCCTATTTGACGGCGGTCACGTCCGACCCTGAACTCAAGACTGAAGTGTTGGACATTGGCGACGGCATTGCAATCAGTCAAAAGATAAAAGTATAGGAGTAAAAATGGAACTATTAGCCCCAGCAGGCGATATGCAGAAACTCAAAATGGCATTGGCATTCGGTGCAGATGCCGTATATTTTGCCAGCAAAAAATTTGGTCTTCGCACCTTTGCAGGCAATTTTGAAGAACCAGAACTCAAGACTGCTATTGACCTTGTGCACTCAAAGGGTAAACGTGCATATGTCACGGTCAATGTCTTTCCTAGAGATAAAGATATTCCTGAGATTGTGGCGTATTGCAAACGACTATACGATATGCACGCCGATGCAATAATCGTTGCTGATCTTGGCGTGTTTAGTGCCGTTAGACGTGAAGTTCCAGACCTTGAGACGCATATCAGTACACAAGCCAACGTGGTTAATAGCGAAACAGCCAATTTGTATTATAAAATGGGAGCCAAACGAATAGTATTGGCACGAGAACTAACACTTGAACAGATTAAAGAAATCCGTGACAACACGCCACCAGACCTAGAGCTTGAAGCTTTTGTGCATGGTGCAATGTGCATAAGTTATTCAGGCAGATGTCTTCTCAGCAATTTCTTCACGTCACGTGATGCTAACGCCGGCAGTTGCGTGCAGGCGTGCAGGTGGTGTTATGAACTCCGTGAGGTTAGTCGTGAAAACACCAATCCGATTGAAGAGGATTCGCATGGCTCATACATACTTAACTCATACGACATTTGTATGATAGAATATATAGACAAACTTGCACAGGCAGGTGTCACCAGCCTAAAAATCGAGGGCAGAATGAAAAGCGAATATTACGTGGCAAATGTGGTGAATGCATATCGCCACGCACTCGACCTTTATTATGCTGACCCAGACAATTACAAATGTCCACAAGTTCTGCTCGACGAACTCGACAAAAGTTCACACAGAGGATATAGCACTGGTTTCTATCTTGGCGGACAGGGTAAAATTGACTTAAACAGCAGCGTTCAAACTGCCACCTGCAACTTTGTCGGACTTGTTTTGGAAGATAGTCATGACAAAAAAGCACGTGTGCAAATGCGTAATAGATTCTATTTAAACGATGAATTGGAGATTTTATCACCTTATTCGCTTGGCAAAACTTTGAAAATGACTAAAATAATAGACGACAAGGGTAATGAAATAGACGATGTGAAGGTTGTTATGCAAGAAGTGGAAATATACACTGACCAACCTTTGCATAAGAACGATATTTTAAGGAAAAAGATATGAGAGCAGTGATTGTATACAACCCAAGTGCAATGCGTGGCAAGATTAATAAGAAAATTCCTTACATACAACAGCGACTGCGTACCAAGTTTGACGATTGTGATGCGGTGGAAACTTTGCAGGACAATATGACGGCGGATTTGGTGCAATCTCTTTGCGATGACCACGATGTTATTGTTGCTGTCGGTGGCGACGGCACGGTCCATTATGTCGCCAATGGCATTGCCAAGAGTGGCAAGAATGTCACTATGGGCGTTATTCCGCTTGGCACGGTGAACGACGTGGCACACAACTTGCGTGTGCCAAAAAACTTGGACAAGGCCATCGACATCATTTTGCGTGGTTATACGCTCAATTACGACCTAATCAGCGACGGCAACGACTATATTGTCTACACCATTGCAGGCGGAATTTTCGTCAGCAGTTCATTCTCTACGCCACGCAAGCTCAAATCCGTTTTCGGTCGCCTAGCGTATGGTTTTGTAGGTATGCGTGGGCTTTTTACTCACAGATCTCTCCCATTGTCAGTGATTGACGGAGATAAAAAGTATTCAGGCAAATACATGCTTTGTCTGGTGCTCAACTCATACTCAACAGCCGGCAAAATGATTAACGGCGAGAGTAGTCTGAGCGACGGACTTATGGAAATAGTCTTAATCCGTCGTGCCAAGAAAGGCTTTTTCGGTTTTTGGAGAGCATTCAACTTGGTTGCAAGACTGTTTTTGTTTGGCCTTAAATCTGTGAAAAAAAACAAGGACGTGGACATCATTTATGCATCAAACATAAAGTTGGAAAACCACGCAGATTCAGACTTTACAGTAGACGGCGAGAAATGTAAGTTTTTAAACAAAACTCTTACAATCAATTGCCAAATCCCAATGTTTCATGGTGTCAATTTCTAGTTGACACTTTCTTTTTTTGTGGTATAATATTTGTGCGTGAACAGATGGTCGCTGGGCAGTGATGAGAGCTGCCGAGAGGAAAGTCCGGGCTTCATAGAGCAGGGTGCTGGCTAACTACCAGTGGAGGCGACTTTAAGGAAAGTGCAACAGAAAATTACCGCACGCAAGTGTAAGGTTGAAAAGGCGAGGTAAGAGCTCACCGCACACTAGGTGACTAGAGTGGCAATGTAAACCCCACCCGAAGCAAGATTAAGCAAGGTCTAAGGTTGCTCGCCAGACCTTCAAAAGTATCGCTTGACCGTATTGGCAACAATGCGGCTAGATAGATGACCATCAAATACAGAACTCGGCTTATAGTTCACCGCAACAGTCCTCGGACTGTTTTTTTGTTCAATGTTACAAAATGTATTGACAAAACAATTTTTCAGTATTATTATTTGGAGTAATTGGAGAAAACAATGAAAAACAAGTCCGTTGTATTTTCAATAATTACACTAGTCATCTCTATTATTTGCACCTGTGTCACACTGGGTGCAATTTTTGTATTAGATAGTAAGTTGGATTCAGCAAATTGTGAGGAGAACATCTATAACGAATCATTAAGCAGTGTAGTAGAACTGAAAGCAGTCACTAATTCAATAGGTGAAAGTTATGGGTCAGCCTTTTTTGTGAGCGAAAGCGGACATCTTGTTACAAACGCGCACGTTGTAACATTCAATAGAAGTGGACAGATTATCGCATTTGATGAGTTTTATATAAGATTTGCTTTTGAAGATATATATAGACCTGCAACTTTAATAAAGTTTGACAGCACGATTGATATAGCCTATCTAAAATTAGACGAGGTTAACTGCGAATTTAAAAAAGTGGTGATTGGAAATTCTGATAAAATCAAAACTGGACAAAAAATCTACGCTATAGGCAATTTAAATAAGGTTGGACTATCAATTACGCAGGGTAGTATCTCGAATGCGAATATAATTGTAGAGTACAACAATATAGATAGAAGTGTTATACAATGCGACCTTACAATTGCAGAAGGCAATAGCGGCGGAGTTTTACTAGATAATAAAGGTCGAGTAATTGGTGTGACAACTTTTAGGTTAAAAGACACTTCAAATAATGTTATTTATGGAATCTCGTATTGTGTGCCAATTAACACAGTATTGGATTATATAAAAGAGAAATAGGAGGATGTATGAAAACAAGACGAATGAAAAATGCGTTTAGTTTATTATTGGTGCTGGTAGTACTACTTATTCCGTGTTTTATGTCTTTCGGACAATCAAAAAATGTTAACTACTATACACCAAGAACAACTAGAGTTAGCGTTTCATCTCAATCAATAGACTGTGAAAGTATTTTCAATGAATTCCAGAATGCTAATTTACAGACTATTGATGACAAAACAACATTTGAAGGAACTAAAACCTTCAATCTAATGGACTTTGCGGAATTAGACAATCTAAGCGATACAGATGTAGTTGCAGAAGCCAATATACAAGTAAAATATAGGTTTAGTTATGAAAAAGAAACAAACTTGGTGACTTTATCTGCATATACGATGGGCGATGACGGAGAAGTGCTGGTTGATACATTAATTGGCGCCGCGTTTGTTAATGAAAATGGAGACTTGGATGCCCTACTCGACTGTGGCGAACAAGACTATATGTTGTTAAGCGATATGCAAGATTTAGGTATGATCGAAAATTGCGGCTGGTTCAAAAAAATGTTTAATAAAGTTGCAAAGACTATCAAAAAAGTAATTTCAACAACTATCGGTGTGATTGGCGCAATCGCTACAGTTGCATTGCCAGTTGTATGTGGTGTAGTTATGGCTGCAACAGGCGTAGGATTGCTTGCTACTATTGCGGTCGGAGCAACAGTAGGTGCGGTTACAGCCGGAGCGACTGCCGCTGCCTCTACATATCAACAAGATGGAAAAGTAGATTGGGAAGCAGTTGGTATTTGTGCAGGAGTAGGTGCAGCAGTAGGTGCAGTTGCTTCAGCAACATCTTATGAAATTACAAAACTACTATCTAGTATGCCAAAAGGAAGAATTTTCCAGGTAGCATTTGCAGTTGGTTCAAATCCACTAGTGATAACGCCTATTAAACTTACCTATCTGGAAGCACTTAGTGTTCTAACGTTATTTGCTGTAAAATTTGCAAATGAGTGTAATGGTCTAGGAATACCACTAATCTCAAAGAATCTATTCACGCAAGATATGATTTCAGTGTTTAATACATTGACACAGAATCAAGTTTCACAAAAAAGAATAGGAGTCTATACTCCTTTGCAAACCAATGCTAGAGCCCTGGCTGTATTGTTGTGTAGAGATATTGTTCCAACATATGATTTGGCTCATTCTGCAGGATTTTATAATCACTATCACGATGAGAACCATTTGATACACGTATGGTTTGGAAGTCCAATTATTTAGTGAGTAAATATGAATATAGAAAATATAGTTAATAACATCAAGCAAAAATATAGTAGGTATGAAGTTGACGTCACGAATTTTGGTGGCGTGCATATTTTAGACCTAAACCAAGGCGGGAAATTGTATTGTAGAGTGAATTTGCGAAAGATAGACCAGCAAGTTAGAACCGATTTCTCGTGTGTATATGATGACAAATATGTAGATGTTCAATGCGAAAATGACTTACAACATTTATTCTCCACTATCGACGAAGAAATTGCAGATATGACCGCCTATTATGCCGTAGAACAAGACAAAAAGTCGCTTTGCAAAAGACTTGACGAACTAAACAAGCAGATTACGTCAACCTTGCGTAAAAATAAAGTGAGTGCTCACACCACGCACAACCTAGATAATTGCGTAATGGGGCATATAGATAGCACGGATGTAAAAAACAAAATTGCATATAGACTCCTACACGAGCCACGAGGTTTTATTGCCAGCATATTAGACGGTGAGAATACGACCGATTACAACGCAGACACAGAGTTTAATGAATTCATTGCAGATTTGATATCTGCCATTAACAACAAAGTCAACGAGAAAAAATGAAATTAGAAGATTTAATAACTGAATTAAAAGTTCGTTATCCAGACATCGCAATAAAGCCATTTAACGAATGTCTATTTTTTGAAAGAACGGGCAAGGACTATGATAAAATCTCATACAAGCAGATAAACGACAAGTTGGTCGTTAAAAATTATAAATATGGCAAAGACAATTATCAAACTATTGAAATTGTAAACTGCTTAGACTTGGCTAAGTTGTATCAAGTTTTGGACGCTAAATTTAAACTCTGCGACGAATATTACAACTGCCTTAAAAACGCAAAACTTGTTGAGGAAAAATTTGCCAAGCTTAAAAACAACGTGCTGAACATTCTTGGACAAAATAACGTCGAGCAAAAAACCTTAACGAGCGGAATATGCAGTTTGGTTGAACTGACGACCAGAAACTCGAACACAAAAATTTTGTATAGGCTAGAATGCTCAAAGGACGGCTTTATTGCCAGTATCATCGACGGTGAAGACACGACCGATTACAACGCAGACACCGAGTTTAATGAGTTTATTACAGACTTGAAAGCAAGATTGCACTACAATCTAAACGCAAAATGACAATAAAGGAACCTTGATTCAAGGTTTCTTTTTTCAAACACACATTTGTGGCTAAATGGGAATATATAATAAAATAAAAAAATATGAAAAAAAGTATTGCAATTTGTATTTCTATATGTTATACTAAAAGTCTCAAAAACAGGGGATAGGGGAAAATATGAGTTTAGTTAGGGATATGCTCAACCGTACACAATCGTCTAGCACAAAAGGTGACGCACGTTTTTTGCGTGCAAACAATAACCCACAAACTCAGCAAAACCATCCTCGTTCACAATACGTGGCAGTCAAGGGTGGATACTTTTTAGACGGACTACGCGATGTGATGAGCATTGACGTAGTGTTCGCCGACATTACCAGCCGTGCATACGACAGACAGAACAATCAGGCATTCGAGCAATCTCTCACCACAGCAATGCGCAACAGAACCAATCTAAACGCCAACTTGCTCATCGTCTACGAGCGTCGCACTGCCAACGGCAAGTATGTCCGTTCTAGCAAGATGTTGCCTTGCCAAATTCGTCCAAGCGACATCAGCACTGAGTCGGGCAAGGAATTGAACGACCTTTGCAGTTTCACCATTATTCGTGAAAATCGTGAAAACGAAAGCCCGAAGTTGTATTATGGTTTTGACGATGTAAATGTTGACCATACCACATTGATTTTCGACATGAATACATACCGAACGCATACAATGCTCACGAGCGCGATAAACATGGCGAATCAAACACAGAAATATCAACGAGACTATGAAAATGGAAAAACAAAATAAGGTCGCACGACCTTTTTTTGTGGCAAATATGGCAAATGTAGTTGACAGACGCAAAATTTTGAGATATAATGCAAGAGTAAGTTAGAGTGCTTCACTATGCGAAGCAAATACAATAGGAGGTTATCATGGCAGTACCTAAGGGTAAAACAAGTAAAGCAAGAAAACATGCTCGTAGTGCTAACTGGAAAGTTAATGTTCCAGCAGTCGTAGATTGTCCACATTGCCACGAAAAGAAAGTGGCTCACCAAATTTGCAAGAAATGCGGTTATTATGATGGTGAACAAAAAGTGGCTGACAAGAAGGCAGACGCTACCAAATAGTTTTAAAAATACGCCGAAAGGCGTTTTTTGTTTGCCAAAAGCGTGTCAAGGTGATATATTTAAGCCAAGAGGTAGATTATGAAAATAGTAGTTGATGCGTTTGGTGGCGATTACGCTCCAGACGAAATATTGATGGGTTGTGCAATGGCACTTGAAACTCGTGCAGATTTAAATTTGGTTATAACCGGTGATGAAAAAGTGGTCACAGACCAGCTCACAGCATACAATGCCGACCTTAATCGTGTGGAAATCGTTCACGCACCCGACATCATCTCAAACAGCGAACACCCTGTGTCCGCAGTCCGCAACAAACTCAATTCGTCGCTCGTCAAGGCGTTCGATTTGCTTCGCACACGTGAAGATATTAGTGCGTTTGTGGGTGCAGGCAGCACAGGAGCAACGCTAGCTGGCGCAACGCTGAGACTGGGCCGCATCGATGGTGTTTCTCGTCCTGCACTTGCTCCAATCTTGCCAACCAAAACGGGTAAGAATGTGCTGCTCATCGACTGTGGCGCAAATATGGACAGCAAGCCTATTAACCTTGTGCATTTTGCACAAATGGGCAGCGAATATATGAAGGCCATAGGTTATGACAATCCACGTGTTGCACTTCTGAACGTTGGCGTAGAAGAAGGCAAGGGCAATGACCTGACAAAAGAAGCCTTTAATATGCTGAAAGACTGCGGAGTCAATTTCATCGGCAATATGGAAGCACGAGAAGTCCTTTCCGGCAGCGCAGACATTGTGGTCTGTGATGGTTTCGCAGGCAACGTTTTGCTCAAAGCCACCGAAGGTGCGGCACTCTTTATGATGGGCGAGGTAAAGAAAGCTATTAAGAGCGGTTTTTGGTCTAAAGTCGGTGCACTTTTCCAAAAACGTGCTTTCAAGCAACTCAAAAAAACAATGAATTACAACGAAGCCGGTGGCGCACCATTCTTGGGCGTGAAGAAAGTGGTTGTAAAATCTCATGGCGACAGCAAAGCCAAGACAATCTGCAATTCAATTATGCAAGCCGCCAACCTTGTAGACAAAGATATGGTCAACCGCATCAAAGACTCGGTCGCAAAATACACTCAACCTGAGGCATAGTATGCAAGATTTTAATTTAAAAACTATGGCAAAGGGCAAATACAAAGATTTTCTCAACACATTTTTGTCCAGCCAACCAGCACTCATAGATTTGGCATTGACGCACAGTTCTTATGCCAATGACCATAATCTTACGAGCAATGAGCGAATAGAATTTTTGGGCGACAGCGTGCTAGGTTGCATCGTGGCCGAATATCTCTACGACCACACCAAAAAGGCCGAAGGTTCGCTTTCCAAGATGCGTTCAGCACTCGTCTGCGAGCAAGCATTGTCCAGTTTTGCACGAGCAATGCAGTTAGAAAAGGCACTTCGTTTGGGTCGCAGCTGCAAAAACAAGCCAGTAAGCGATGCCATGCTTTGTGACACGGTCGAAGCAATGATAGGGGCAATGTTCCTTTCATTCGGTTTTGAGAAGATTAAAGCCCCAATTCTGAAGATGCTGGATATCGACGAATTTTTAAAGACTGGCAACGACAAGGGCGACTACAAAACAATCTTGCAAGAATATTGTCAGGCGAACAAAATGAAAATAGAATATCAGCACACTAGCGAGACAAATAAGGGCGGACAAGAAACATTCACCGTCACCGTCATCGTGGACGGCAAACGCCTTGCACACGGCAAAGGAAGTAAGGTGAAAATCGCCGAAAAGAATTGCGCCCGTCTAGCTTATGAGAAACTAACAAAAAATGCACTCAAATAGTGCATTTTTTTTACTTAGGATATATTTCATCATGAGTTTTTGCCCATTCAATCGCACTGTTAATGTCTTGAATGTATTTCATCCGTTCAGCGTCGCTGCTAAACTTCTTGCTTTTGGCAGTGAGCAAAAGCTTTTTGCAATACGTTTCTGCCGCCTTTTCGTTGCGTGCACAGATAATGCGGTAAATGTAAGCACGCCATTGCTGGCTAACCAAACTGTTGAATCTGGCTTGCGTCGACCTTGTGTCAAGAGAGTTGTTGCTGTCAGCCACGTATTTCGCATTGAAAGCATCAAAATACATCTCCACCCACGCTCTATTTTCGCCAGTTCGTTCAAAAAACTTAACTTTCCACCTTTCGTCCATAGGAGTGATGACAATGCTTAGAGGACGGAATGGATTGTCGTGGAAAAAACCTTCTAGGTAACTGTCCCTAGCAAACTTTGTCCACGCACTCCTATCCAGGTTTTGCAAAAATTCTATACTTTTCATACTCTTGTTCTCATTTAAGTTTTTACATTATATATCTTCCAAAAATAAAGTCAATAAATACAAACAACATTTGTTTCAATTTTGTAAATTATTTCATTTTTTTATTTTTTTTTGGATATTTTTGCTTGCGTAAAATGTCGGAATTGAGATAAAATAAACTTAATAAAGTTAAAGGAGCGACTAGATGGATTACGAAACTAGAAGACTAAAAATTACATTGTGGATAGTGGTTGCAATTCTTATGGCAAGTATTGCAGGCGTAAGTTTGTTTTTCTTCCTTAAAACACATACGCCCATCGAGAAGCCCAATCGTGTCAATGTCGGCACACGTATTGACCGCTCAGGCACGTTTTTACTTAAACCACCAGGTTCATCTGCTGGAGACAATTTCGCAGATGATTACACTTCCGACGGCGTTTCTTATTGGGGCGGCAGAAGCTACACTGGATGGGACGGTGATGGAACTAGCACAAGCCCGTATCTTATTACATATGCAGGACAGTTGGCAGGACTTAGTGCATCTGTAAATAGTGGAACAACCTATGCAGGCAAGTATTTTAAACTAGTAAACGATATGAATATGCAAGCACTAGCAGATTTTGGCATTGCGACCTTGACTTTCACTCCAATCGGTAACTCAAGTCACAGTTTTCAAGGCAATTTTGATGGTGATGGACATACAATATCCAATTTACATATTAGTGAAACGAGTAGTTATAGTGGTCTGTTTGGATACATAAGAACTAACAACTCTAGTGTTAAAATATCTAACATAAACATTGAAGTTCTTTTTCAACAGACCAATTATACATGTGAGTATTTTGGAACGCTAGTTGCGTATAGTGTAGGCACATCTCAAAATAATGTAATCATTGATAATTGTAAGGTAACTACTGCGAGTGCAAGTACAACATTTTTGTTCTCTGGAAACGGAGATGAATATACAGGCGTCGCAGGTGGTTTGGTCGGTTATGCCGGATATACAAATTTTAACGATTGTTCGGTTAGCTCAATGTACACAATTGTGCAAAAGTCATCATTTGCAAAGAATATGGGTGGTCTTGTAGGTATATTGCTAAATGGTAAAGTAACTGGTTGTCAATCAAGCATGGACGTGACAGGTGTGTGCCAATTTACAGGTGTTGCAGGTTTAATAAGTTCTGCAACAAAATCGACGATTAATAATTGTTATATAGTGTTAAACTACTCAACAAGCGGTGACATGGGTTCACCTGCTTATTATGGTGTTATCGGGACATCTAATAATACATCTATTTACAATTGCTTAATTCAGGGAACGATTAATACTCCAAGAGAACCTGTCATGGTTTGTGCAATAAGTGAAGACGCATTGAATGAGTGTAAGAATGTGATATTTAATGCAGACCTGAACATCACAAAGGTTAAGCCTAGATTTTCTACGGTATCTACTAGTTCGAGTAGTAGTTCTCAATTTCTGTACAACTCAACAAAAATTAACAGCACTAACGCAAACGTAAGCAGTGATACTGGTGCAACGACTGACGTAAATATGAAACTTAGTTCTACGTATGCGGATTGGACTGATTTCGATACATATTGGATAATTAATAACAACATAAATAGCGGATATCCAATGTTGAAAAAATTTATTGAAGTTGCCAAAGTAACAGGCTTTGAAGGTGATGGTACTGAAAACAGTCCGTATTTAGTCAAAACACATCAAGACCTATTAGGACTAGCAAGTTATTACAATGATAATTATATGTTTGTTCACGAAATATATTGGAAACTCGCCAACGACATTGATATAAGCCGTGACGCAAACAATGCTCTCATTCACTTCACGCCAATCTGTTATGCGAAAGAGTTTGACGGCTATTTCGACGGCAATGGCAAAACAATCAGCGGACTCCTCATCGACAAACAGTACGAGTACACAGGTTTATTCGGTACAATAGGTGCTAACCATTGGGTGAAAAACCTAACTGTGAAAGGCAAAATCTACTGGGACCAAGCCTATGCAGTAGGTGGTGTTGCTGGCAGAGTAATGGCAGACGGATATCTGCAAGACTGCAAGTTTGAAGGAGATATAATCGGCTTGCTTAATACAAAACCAAGCACCGAGTGTAATGGCGTGGTAGGAAAGTATGAACTAAATGGTGCAGTAGATTGTACTGCGACTTACACTGACCTAAAGTATGCTAAAATTGGCGGAACGACCGACGCACCAACTTACACATATTACTTATACGACTGGGCACAATTAACGACTAGTTTGTATAATAAAAAAGTAGGGTAGTTCAGTCTGAAGGCTTAAGGCAAAAATATAGCTTAGCAGGAAAAGACAATTTAAATAAGGAAAATAAAAAACGGACTTATTCTAGTCCGTTTTTTACATTGATTAATCTTGCCTCCAGCTCGAGTGTTTGCTCGTCCAATTCACGTTTCAGTCGTTGTAATTTTTGCTGCACAAATTCATGTCTAAACGCATTAAATCCGCCGATAAATTCGTCCAAATAATTGGCATAATTTTTAGCAATAAATTCGCCAAATGCTGTTAACCAAATTTCATCGTAATTGACCGCTTGTGGATAAGGCGAATATTCAATGCCATTGCAGTTGTAGTCGCCAGCGGAGAGCATAAGCACATTTTTACTCCCCACACAAAATTTCAGATTTACACGACCTTCTTCGCTAAATCCGCAGAACACACAATCGGCATTATTGCACCCAAGTTTATTTAATTCATCGATAAAATAATTTTTAAATAAATCGCAATTATTTCGATTAATTAATCCAATAAATTTATTTTCCATAATTAAAATTATATTCAAAAAAAATAGTTTGTCAAATTGAAAAAATACGCCAAAAAAGCCTAAATTAAATATTTTTGAGCAATAATATATAAAATTATTTTACAAAAAATAAAAAATGTGATATAAAACAAATAAATAAATAATTTTCATTAAAAAAGGAGAGTTAATTATGTTATTTGAACCACCTATTGATGATTTGGTAAAAAAGGTAGGCAATAAATACGCCTTGACAGTATTGATGGCTGGTCGTGCTCGTGAATTGCAAAAGAAGATTCCAGCAATGACGAATGACAATGCCAACAATGCAATTTTAATGGCTGCCGAAGAAGTTTTGGCTGGTCAAATAACAGCAGTCAAAGGCTAATGATTTACAAAGTTATTGTTGACGTTTCCAACGACAATGTAGACCGCATTTTTGACTACCAATATGACGGCACGTTGCCCATCGGCAGTCGTGTTTTAGTGCCTTTTGCCAATCGACAAATTCAGGGCACAATCGTGGACAAAAGTGACCACACAGATTGCCCTGACAAGATAAAGAATATTACTCGAGTTCTCGACCCTTCGCTGACCATTAGCGAAGAATTTTTGTTTGTCGCAGGCGTTATGGCAGACAAATATTTTTTACGTAAAAATGACATTTTCAAACTCATTTTGCCTAGCCAATTGCGTGACGAAAGCGTGGGAGATAAATTCAAGCAGACAGTCATCCCAGGTTCTCTCTCGCTAGCCGATGCACTCGCACTTGTCAAATCCGCCCGAAAACAAGCCGAACTCGTCAGTTATATTTACGACACAGGCGAAAAGGACTTATCCGACTTGCTCAAATTTTTCTCACGCCCAGTCGTCAACGAAGCTGTCAAAAAAGGCGCACTCAACTACAAAAAAGTGGTCGAGTCCAGACTCAGTTTCAACACCACAATCAAGCCATGCGACATCACACTCACTCCAGAACAACAGCACGCATTTGACACAATAATTTCTGCACCCAAAACATATCTTTTGCACGGCATCACCGGCAGTGGCAAGACCGAAGTGTATCTGCACGTCATCGACCACGCCTTGAAGCAGGGCAAAACCGCAATTATGCTCGTGCCGGAAATCTCGCTCACCCCACTGATGATGAAGCGATTTACCGAGCGTTTTGGCGACCAGATTGCCGTGTTGCACAGCCGCCTTTCAGCCGGCGAAAAATATGAACAGTGGAAGCGTTTGAAAGAGGGCAAAGCTAAGGTCGCATTAGGTGCACGCAGTGCGATTTTCGCTCCATTAGATAATCTCGGAGCAATCATTATTGACGAAGAACATGACGGCAGCTACACCAGCGAAAACAATCCACGTTTTGAGACCAGTTTCGTGGCGCAGCTGCGTGCCAAATACAATGTTTGTCCTCTTGTTCTCGGCAGTGCCACGCCAAAGATTGAAGACTATTACAAAGCCAAACAGGGCGAATTCACTCTGCTCACTCTCACAAAACGCACCAACAATGCCAGCTTGCCAGACTTTGAAATTGTGGACATGGTGGGGCAGGCTATGGACGGCAATACGTCCTGCTTTTCAAACGAACTTCTGTCCGCCATAAAGCATAACGTGGAAAAGGGCAAACAGACAATGTTGTTTGTCAACCGTCGTGGTTGGGCAAGTTTTATGATGTGCCGGGACTGTGGCTATATTGCCAAGTGCAAGGACTGTGACATCGCACTCGTGTATCACAAAGACGACGAGCAACTCAAATGTCACTATTGTGGCAAGAGATATTATGCACTCACCGAATGCCCAAATTGTCATAGCCGTTACATACGCTATGGCGCAACCGGCACTCAGCGTATTGTGGAAGAATTGCAAAACATTTTTCCCGACCTTCCAATATTCAGAATGGACAACGACACCACACGAGGCAAAGACTCGCATGAGAAAATCCTCTCCGCATTCGGCGCCACAAGTCCAGCCGTGCTAGTCGGCACACAGATGATTGCCAAAGGTCACGACTTTGAAGGCGTTAACCTAGTTGGCATAATTGATGCTGATGTCAGCCTTTTCACCAACGATTATCGTGCCACCGAGAACACCTTTCAGCTCGTCACTCAGGTGGCGGGCAGAGCAGGACGCAAGTCCAACGACGGCAAGGTTATTTTGCAGACCTATGCACCAAAGCACTATGTCTATCGCCTTGCTCGCACCTATGACTACGAACACTTCTACGAGCATGAAATCAATGTCCGTCAGACCACTCAGTTTCCACCATTCAGCAACATTGTACGTGTGTTAGTGACCAGCGAAAACGAACTTTTGGCGCAGAAAACGGTGAAATCTCTCATCACACCGCTTATGAGCCTGAAGACCAATTTTCCACGTGAAATCTACAATCTACAGGCAATGCCTTCACCAATCAAGCGAATTCAGAACAAATTTAGATACCAAATTATCATTCGATACGCATTAAATGAAAACATCACTTGCAAAATATATAGCATTTGTGATATAATGCCAAAAGGAAAGGTTTCAATATTTATTGAAAATAACCCAAAGAATATAAGGTAGGAAGAAATGGCAGTTAGAGATATAGTTTTATCTACAGACGAATTTATCAGAAAGAAATCACGTCCAGTCGAAAAGTTTGACGAAAATTTGCACGACTTGTTGGACGACATGCGTGAGACATTGCTTGACGCAGACGGAGCAGGCTTGGCGGCAGTGCAAGTAGGCGTTTTGAAGCGTGTGTTCATCACTTATGCCAACGGCGCACTTATCGAGTTTGTCAATCCTAAGATTGTTGACCAGTCAGGTGAGCAATGTCATAAAGAAGGATGCTTGTCCGTCAAACAGCCATGGGCGTACGTCCGCCGACCAAAGAAAGTCACAATCAAAGCGTTCGACCGTTTCGGCAGTCCGTTCACTCTCACTGTGGAAGATTTCACCGCAACTGCAGTCTGCCACGAAAACGACCACTTAGACGGCATTTTGTATATTGACAAGGCCGTGCCAGAGAGCGAAGTTAAGAATAAAAAATAATTCCACTCTAACCTGAGTGGTTTTTGTCTTTTGGAGCAAATATGAGAATAGTCTTTTTAGGCAATAACGATTTTTCCACAACGGTGCTAGATGCACTAGTAAATAGCCAACACCAAGTCGTTGGTGTTGTTTGCAGTTTAGACAAACCAACAGGTCGTGGACAAAGACTCGAAATGTGTGCAGTCAAGAAATACGCCCTTGCTCACAACATTCCAGTTTTGCAATATAAATCGGTCAGCCGTGAAGGTGAGTCAGACGTCCGTGCACTCAATCCAGACGTGCTAGTCACCGCCAGTTTCGGCCAGATGCTCCGTGAGAACATTCTCACACTTGCTCCGCACGGTGTAATAAACGTTCATGGCTCACTGCTTCCAGCCTTGCGTGGTGCAACTCCAGTGCAGACAGCTCTCTTTTTGGGGCTCGACCACACAGGCGTAACCATTATGCAGACGGATATCGGCATGGACACAGGCGACATCTTGTGTCAGCGAGAGATTCCAATCTTCGACACCGACACGTCCGCCGAACTCTTTGACCGTATGGCTAAGGTGGGCGCAGAATGCCTAATCACCGTGCTAAATGACCTAAATCATTATGTCACGGCTCGTCGCAAACAAGACGACTCCAAAGCCACCACAACCAGCCTAATCAAAGACAGCAAAATCGACTTCACCTTGCCAAATGACCAAATCGTAAATTTCATTCGTGGCAACTATCCATATTCGACAGCTTACTGCACATTCAGGGGCGATAAGTTCAAGGTGGGCTTTGCCAAGACGGTGGACAGCGACCGACACGGCAACGCAGGTGAGATTGTCAACGCCAACAAGTTTGGACTTATCGTTGCATGTGGCAAAGGTTATGTCGAATTTGTTCGAGTTCAGCCTGCCAACAAGAAGATGATGTCAGCACGTGATTTTATTAACGGCGCACACATTGAAATAGGGGAGAAGTTTGAATGAAAATTTTAGCAGACTACACCTACGACCAATTGCTTGACCTAATGCAATCTCTCGGCTATCCAAAGTTTCGAGGCGAGCAGGTCTACAAGGCAATCATACAGAGCAAAGATTATTACGACCTAACCAACATTCCAAAGGATATGCGAGCCAATCTTTCGCAAGAATACCTTTTGAAACCAGTTAAAATCAAAGAAGTCGTCAAATCTGACATTGACGGCACCAAAAAATATCTAATCTCGCTCCACGACGGACACGTTGTAGAGAGCGTTTTCCTAAAGCAGAACTACGGCAACACAATATGTTTAAGCACCCAAGTGGGCTGCCGAATGGGTTGCAAGTTTTGTGCCAGCACTCTTGACGGTCTTGTCCGCAACCTATCGAGTGGCGAAATGCTGTCAATCATAGCGCTCATCAACGCCGACAACGGCAGACCCACCGAACGCAATTTCACCAACATTGTGCTAATGGGCAGCGGAGAACCGCTAGACAATTTTGACAACGTGATTGCATTCTTGCATGCGGTCAATGACCCACATGGATTCAACATTGCAATGCGCAACATTTCGCTCAGCACGTGCGGACTAGTGGAGAAGATTAACGACCTTGCCAAACTCAACCTTGACATCACACTGTGCATATCTCTCCACGCACCCAACGACGCAATTCGCCGCACCATAATGCCAATTGCCAACAAATATACAATTGCCGAGATAGTCACCGCACTCAGAAATTACATAAAAACGACAGGCAGACGTGCCGTGCTGGAATACACGTTGATTGAAGGCGTGAACGACAGCGACAACGCCGTGCGAGAACTTGCCAACACATTTAAAAATATGCTAGTGCATTTTAACGTAATTTGCATCAATCCATACGATAGCAAGTTTGTCCGCCCAGCACAAAAGAAAGCCTACGCCTTTGTCGACAAACTGAACAAGGCAGGCTTGTCTGCCACTCTGCGTGCCAGTCACGGCACAGATATTCAAAGTGCATGCGGACAGCTCCGCAACCAAAGAAAAAAGGAAGGTCAACAAGTATGAAAAATCGTAAAATAAGCGTATCAAGTTTGCCAGCAGGCAACCAAATCGACGACCAGATTGCATACGCCAAGCAAGTCGAACTTGCGGGTGCTGATGCCTATCACGTGGACGTAATGGACGGCAGAATTGTGCCAGCCACCACCATTGACTACAACGCCACGCTTGCAGTCAAGCAAAACACCAACCTAATAATCGACGTACACCTAATGTGTGACCGACCAAAACGCCTTATCGAAAAATACGTCCGTGCAGGTGCAGATATGATAACTGTGCATGTGGAGGCTTTTAGGCATTCGTGCACGCTAAAGAGTGTGCTTCGCCACATCCACCGCCACAACTTGCTCGCATGTTTGGCTGTCGACCTAGACACCGAAGTGGAAACCATTTTCCCATTCTTGAGCTGTGTTGACGCCGTGCTAGTAATGTCCGTCAAGGCGGGAGCAGGCGGTCAGAAATTTGACCCAATCGCACTTGACAAGGTTCGCACACTACGTGCATTAGACAAAAATCTACTAATCAGTGTTGACGGCGGTGTCAATGCAGATAACGCAAAAGAAATTTGGTCGGCAGGTGCGGACGTTGTCGCTGTTGGCAGTTTTGTCGCCAAAGCCAAGGACAAACGCCAAGCAATCGCCGATCTTAAAAGATAAAATATGAAAGAGAGAGTAAACATTATAACGCTGGGCTGTCGTGTCAACGAAAACGAGTCACGCCAAATGTTCAACATTTTGCAAAAGGCGGGTTACGATGTGCACGAAGGCTTTGACGTTGCGGACATATACATTATAAACAGTTGTGCCGTGACTTCAATGAGCGAGAAAAAGTCTCGCCAGCTGTTCAGCCGTGCACAGTCGCTCAACCCTAATGCAAAGATCATTGTTTGTGGTTGCGCCAGTCAAAACAACCCTGAGCAGTTTATCAAGAAAGGCGCATATAGCGTCATAGGCACAGCAGGCAAGAATCACATTTTAGAGATAATAGAGAGCGCTCGCCTTGAAGCCTACGCCCAGCCAGTGTGCTATGAACCCAGTGCCAAAGCCACAGACACTCAGTCAAGGCAATATATCAAGGTGCAGGATGGCTGCAACAATTTTTGTTCGTACTGCCTTATTCCATACTTGCGTGGCCGCAGCAGGAGTCGAGATTTAGGCGAAATCATTGACGAAATCAATTCCACCAGTTGCAAGGAAGTCGTGCTAACAGGCATTGACACCAGCGACTATAAAATTGACGGCAAGCCAGCACTGGACGTTCTCGCTAGAGCAGTGGATAATACGGGCAAGCGTTTCCGTTTCGGCTCACTGGAAGAGCGAGTAATCACCGAAGACTTTGTCAAGCTTCTCAGTGAATGCACGCATTTCGCACCCAATTTCCACCTTTCGCTCCAATCCGGCTGTGATGCCACTCTCAAACGTATGAATCGCAAATACACCACCGAGCAATACGCAAAGGCGGTGGACATCATCCGTGCCCACTTTCATAACCGTGCCAGCATCACCACCGATGTCATCGTTGGCTTCAAAGGTGAAACTGACCAAGAGTTTGAAGCCACATACAATTTTTGCCAGCGAATAGGCTTCGCATTCATGCACATTTTCCCATACAGCCCACGCAAAGGCACATACGCCGACACACTCAGCGGCGATGTGGACGGCAATGTGGTGAAAGAGCGTCTAAAACGCCTAGAAGCCCTCAACCGAGCCAACCAACACGCATTCTTGACAGCGAACGTCGGCGCCACCCACACCGTGCTTGTTGAAAAGGTGATAGACAACACCGCAACAGGCTACACAGACAACTATCTTCGTGCCACCTTCCCAGCCAACAATACACACGTCGACGATTTGGTCAAGGTTAGGGCAGTGGGCGTTAAGGCAGACCAACTAATCTGCGAAATCGAAAATGAAGGAGAAAAAAATATGGATTGCATTTTTTGTAAAATAAACAAGGGCGAAATCCCAAGCAAAAAGGTGTATGAAGACGAACTCTTTTTCGTCATTCACGACATCAACCCAAAGGCGAAAATCCACCTGCTCGCCATTCCAAAGGTTCATAGCGAAACCCTAGCCACCACCGAGCACTTTGACGAGATATTGCACCGCATAGGTGAGCATTATGCCGAATGGGGTCTAGCAGAGGGATATCGTGTGATTATCAATCAAGGCAAGAACGGTGGACAAGAAGTCCCACACTTGCATATTCACTTGTTGGGCGGCGAGAAACTTTGTCCACGCAACTGTTAACATTATTTCAGTGCAAATTGGCATTCTCACGCACTCCGCACAGAAATAAATAGCACAAAAAAAGAACTCATTTCGAGTTCCTTTTTTTTTATCTTAATATCTATTCTTCTTAGCGGCACGTTTGCGAGCATTTTCAGATTTCAATTTCTTTGCAACGCCTGGTTTAACATATGCTTCTTTCTTACGCAAGTCACCAATGATGCCGTCTTTTTGGCATTTTCTCTTGAAACGCTTCAATGCGCTTTCCAAAGATTCGTTATCGCCAACCTTGACTGTACTCATGTTCTTCACCGCCTTTTATGTATAACTTACTTTGCCATTTTACCTGACCTAATACATTTTGTCAAGCCAAATATGTTAATTTTACATACAATTTGCCAAATTTTGTTATTTCAGACGATCAATTATTAATTATATAATGAAATATATATAACTAATTAATTTACATTGTACACTTAGCCCACACGCACGCTACGTTCTTGCATGTATCTCGCTTTCAACTGCAAATATTTCTCGCTGAGATAGAGTATGTATCTTTGTTGAGCGTCAGGCGACAGCCTGTCATAATATTCACGGTCAATCAACTCGTGGATAGGGTTGGTCACCACAGCATCACGGTCCATAATCTTGCACACTTTTTCATACAACGAGCAGTCTTCCTTGCTCATTACGTTCATTTTGTAACCATTCGTCGCTCCACCATGCGACATCAGTTTCAATCTGTTTTTTGCCTCACGTGCTAGTTCACTAATTGCACTTCTATTTTTCATTGTTTTCTCCTTGTATTAAGTTGTAATTATATGATAGTTCCTTGTTACGCAATTTCAAAATAAAAATGACATAAAATTTTGTCTAAAATATTCTAAAATTGTTTGTTTTTTTGGTTTTTATTGTTTATACTATAATTAATTACATGGAGGCAATATGTCCAATAATCGAATTTCTCGACCTATTACTGCTGTCTACAATCGTGGCAGTGCACGTACTAGATTGACAGTCAAAGTATTGATTTACATACTTTCAGCATTCTTATTAGGTACGATTTTATCCTATTTGATTTTTGCTGGCAAGGGTGACAACGGCCCGCTCAAAGTCGGCTCTGAGATTAGCCGCAGTTCGTTTGGCGAAGTCAC
Source organism: uncultured Clostridia bacterium (assembly GCA_934747805.1). Lineage (GTDB taxonomy): Bacteria > Bacillota > Clostridia > Christensenellales > UBA1242 > HGM11372. The sequence goes on from CAKVHC010000003.1 coordinate 129,930, forward strand.
TCGCAAGGGCAGGTTCAGCACATGGGACGGCTCGACCTACACCGAGCCAACAGCCACAGGCACTTCAAAGGTGTACAACATCGACTCCGCAGAGCAGTTTGCATTTTTGTGGAAGACATATACGTCAGGCGGCACATACACAGCCAACACTGACAACACTGCTGTTGGCGTCAAGTACAAGGGTGCTACCTTTAACCTAACCACTGACCTAGATTTGACAGCCAGTCGTACGTCTATCAACGGTTTTAACGGCACATTGATCGGCAATGGTCACACCATCAAAATTGACCTCAAACATGGCCCTATCATCACCAACGCTTCAGCCGTTTGGGAGTCAGGTTATAGCACAAGCGTTCAAGACTTAGTCATTGATGCCACTGGCACCTGGGCAGCAGGTGCAGTCAATGGCAATGCAAACACTGCTCTTGTTCATGACACAGAATTAGAACTTTACTATGGCATACTTGTAGACACATTGGTGGTCAACAGTTCATTATGCCCAACTAGTGATGGCAATGTTAAATCATGGGGCGGACAGATTGACAGCATAACCGTAACAGGCGAGGCAACTATCAAGGTACCTTTCTATCCTGATGTAACCACCAGTGATGAATTCATTACAAGTGAGACCTCAACTGATACAGAGACACTCACTAGTCGTGTTAGCAGCATGTCAGTCGGCAGCTTGATTGGTGCGGCATATGATTCATTTATACACAGCATTTACATTTCTGATGGCATAACTATTCACGTTTCATCAGGCACACATGGATTTGGTAAAGATTATATTGGTCCAGATGGCTACCCACAATATGATCAGTATTATGGACTAGGCGCATTTTACGTTGGTGGCATTATTGGTTGTGAGTTGCCTAGTGGAACTTCGTCTACAGGTGATTGTCCTAGAATAGAAACTAGTGTTTGGAAAGGCACTATTAATTATAGTGGTGAATTATCTGGCACATTGTTCCGTGAAGGTGGAGCAAACATTGGTTTGTTAAACATTGACGGCAGAGAGGTGTCAATCGGCGGCATTGTTGGTGCCGGTTCAGCTCAAATCTGCATCTCACAAGGCACTATTAATTATTCCGGCGTCAGCACCAATTACGACTGGTACGGCGGTGACTACACCTCAATTGGTGACATCACAGGCACCAAGTTTTTAGATACTGATCAAGGTAATTATAGCACTGGCTGGGTGATTGGCAATAGCAATATTAAGATTGACTACAACACTACAACTCATCCTAGACTTGTGACATTTGGCACAAACACTACTAGTGTATTCAACATGGACCGCATCACACTTGGTGGCGACAGCAATGCTGCCACGAATGGCGTTTCAGCATTGTCTGGTGCTACAACTGATGCTGATATGAAGTCTTACGAACACACTTATAGCAGTTGGGGACAAGAATTCTTTGATCCTCAGGATAGTTATGGAACAAGTTCGGCATTCGTATTGGCAAGCAATATTAACTACGGATATCCAATGTTAAGAGCTTTTGCCGATTTGGAAGAAACAGCTGTAGATTTCGACCCATCAAGTGCTGGCACTGTTGGTTCTGGCTCCCAACTCGAACCATTCATCATTTCGACCAAAGCACAATTCGTGGCAATGGCCAACTATTACAACAACAACAGGAAAACAAATGCAGGATATTACTGGAAGATCTCTCCATATGAGAACACTACCGGCGCACAAATCACTTTCGACCTTGGCAGTGGCTGGAAGCCAATCGGCTATGACATAGACCACGCATTTACAGGTCACCTTGACGGTGGCAGAGTAGTGATCACTGGCATGAGCATTACATCTAACTATAAATATGTAGGACTTTTCGGTTATGTTGCAGCAGGTGCGACAATCTCCAACCTTGGCATTGCAGCAACCACTGGCAATACATACAACGTTACAACCGAATATGACCAAGCGAGTTATATCGGCGGCATGGTAGGCTATTTGCAAGAAGGCGCTTACATGTCTAATTGCTTCTATGTAGGCAAAATCACAGGCTACTTGAACGCAGACGTCACACGTACAGTTGGCGGTTTGGCTGGCTACTATGCCAACACAATCTCTGGTTCAAACGTAACCCCAGCAATCACCACGTCATACTATGTGGCTGACCACAAAATCTACTACAAAACTGGAACAACCACCAACACTAAAGTTGAACGCATGGAAAAAATCTATGGCACAGGTTCAACAGGCAGCTCAAGTGTAATTTCCGGTACGAAAGACTTTACAAGTCAATCAACATTCACACCATTTGGCTTCACGTTCGGCAATCTTTCACTCGTTTCAGGCACAAGCGATAGCTATGCTTGGACATCAGATTATGCAGGCAAATGGCACACAACAGCTGGCATCTACAATGGTTATCCATACCTTGATGCAAGTGATGAATATTCTTATCAAGTAAACCGTGCAGGTTGCACTAGTGGAACATTAACTGGCAGTTGGTCAATGGGCAATGTCAGTGAAGGCAGTTTGGTATTCACTTCTAACAAATCTCAAAGTTTGCCAGTGCGTGCAAATATCAATTTCTCGTACACCAAAGATGCAAATTATGATCTCACATTATCATTTGGATTGAAGAGCGGTACTAGTTCACTATTCAGCAAGACGTACAGATTCAACAACGCTGATACAAGCGTGCAGATTACTGGTTTCACCACTGGCACAGGCGTAAAAAGTGTCGCAGGTGAACTTGCTGCTGTAGACTCTAAACTTGCTCGTCACACTTTGGTTATCTCTAACCAAGCTCCATCATTAGGCTCATTCACACGTACTGACACAAACGACAACATTATTACAACTACGACAGCAGACGGAGCTACATATAATGGTCGTGGACAGGTTAAATTTAATATCACTGCCAACGACGCAGCTAACGGCAACTACTATTACATCAGCAAACTTGTGGTAGGCAGCACAACAGTTTACGACGCTGCTGCAAGCAAGACTACAATCAACACTCCAACTGGCAGCATCTACACTGCAAGCATTACAACATCCGTTACAAAAGACGGCACAAATGAGCCAGGTGTGGCAGAAGGTTGTGCAAAGACAATCGAGTTGACAATTAACTTGCCAAGCAATACAAGTTCGACTACTGTAACAATCTACTTCGGTAAAGTTTCTAATGTAAACAAGAATGTCATTTATAATACAGTTGACGGCACTGAATCTTGGGGCAAAACAGGCGAAACATTGACTATCGTTCCAGGCACTAAGATTACAGGTGAAAATGGCAATTTGCCAGAAGTTAAGAACGTGGAAGCCGACGAAGACAAGACCGAAAAAGGCGAGTTTATTGGCTGGGTGGTAAATGGCGAATTGGTTTCTAGCGAATCACAGCTTGATTACGTCGCAAAAGACGACACAAACACAGTCGCAGAACTCTGGTCATACACGTATGAACTAACTCTCACGAATGTTAAATCATCTGACGAATATGAAATTGTTCACAAGAATACTGGTTTGAGATACAAGCTAACTAGCTCGACCATTACTATGATGGTTGGTGAGTGCACTATCATAAACTTGACTACAAACAATTCTACAACATTCACATTGACTGGAGCAACAACTAAAGATTTGTCATCAATCAACTAAAACTAAAAAAGCACTATACTCTAGTGCTTTTTTCTTTGCCTTTTTTCGCCAAATCGTTATAATATACATGGAGAATTTATGGACTATTCAACATTACTAAACAAAGAACAATATCAAGCGGTTAAATGTACAGAAGGAGCAGTTTTGGTGTCTGCAGGTGCAGGCAGTGGCAAGACACGACTTTTGACTCACCGCATAGCATATTTAATTACGGAAAAAGGCGTCAATCCGTGGAATATTTTGGCCATCACATTCACCAACAAAGCCGCTGGTGAAATGCGTGAACGTGTGCACAATCTGGCTCCTAATGGCGATGCCGTCACTGTTTGCACATTCCACTCATTGTGTGCAAAATTACTACGTCAGTACGTGTCTTTTTTGCCCGAATACAGTGCCAATTTCACCATTTATAGCGACCCAGACCGCAACAAAATCTTGAAAGACGTTTTCAACGAAATGCTGATTGACGACGAAGACACCAAAGACAAATTGAAATGGCATTTTTCCAATGTGAAAAACGAAAATATGCCTATAGACAAATATGTGCAGACATACAGTTATTTGCCAATCGCCAAGCAGATTTTGGACGGTTTTTCGCTCTATCAAAAAGCACTTATAAAAAACAACGCAATGGATTTTGACGACCTGCTCACCAACTGCTATCGCTTGCTAAAGGACAACCCAAGTGTGCTCGAATCGGTGCAAAATAGATACCTTTACATTCACATTGACGAGTTTCAAGACACCAACAAAGCACAATACGACATTGTCAAGCTGATTGCCAGCAAATATGGCAACATTCTCGCCGTAGGTGATGAAGACCAGTCCATTTACGGTTGGCGTGGCGCAAACATATCCAACCTTTTCAACTTTACGAAAGATTTCAAAGATTGCGTAGTGCTAAAACTTGAAGAAAACTACCGCTCTACGAAAAAAATCCTTGAAAAAGCGAATATGCTCATCAAAAACAACACCCAGCGACTCGACAAGACTCTTTACACTCAAAACGACACTGGCAATGACATAATCTATGACTCAGCGTACGACGAACAAGCCGAAGCCGACTTTGTTGTGCGTCGCATCACAGAAATGCATCGTCAGGGCGAAAGTTATGGCAATATGGCGATTTTGATGCGTCTGAATGCACTTTCTCGTCCGTTTGAAGAGAAGCTCCTAATGTACAACATTCCGCACAAAATCTTTGGCGGATTCAAGTTCTTTGAGCGTGCAGAAATCAAAAACACACTTGCATATTTCACCGCTGTGAGCAACCCACGTGACGAACAAAATCTCATCCGTTGCATCAATTTTCCAAAAAGGGGTATCGGCAACGTAAGTTTGGAAAAAATGATTGACACGGCACGCAACAACAATTTGCCGTTGTACGAAGTGATTGACCAAGTCGACAAATTTGATTTTCCGACAGCACTTGTCACCAAAGTTATGCCACTCCGCAACATTCTTCGAGATTTGCGAGAAAACGCCAGCATTCTCAGTTTGGGGCTGTTTGCCGACTATGTGGTTGAGCATGCAGGCATCAAAAATGCGTTCGACCGTCATGACGAAGACGACCTCGACCGTGCAATGAACGTGGATTCGCTCGTTCAGTCGATCAAAGAGTATGACGAAGCCAACCCAGAAGCCACAATCAGCGACTATCTTGAAAGCGTTACACTCATGAGCGACATAGACAACGACGACGGCAGCGAGAGTGTGACGATTGCCACCGTCCACTCAGCAAAAGGACTCGAATTTGACGTCGTGTTCGTGGTTGGTTGTGAGGAAAAAATCTTTCCAATCGTCCGTATGGGCGACGACAACGACATTGAAGAAGAACGCCGACTTATGTACGTGGCAATCACACGTGCGAGAAAGCAACTGTTTTTGTCCAACGCCAAATCACGTTTTATGTATGGCAAACGAGACTATATGCAGCCAAGTCGTTTCCTGAAAGAAATGGACATTGTGAAGCCATATAACCGCACCGACCACACCTTTGCACGCACTCAATACTCTTCGCAGACAACCGCACCAGAAGAGAGCTCACCACGCCTTGCTCGTGACCGTGCTCAAATTGGGCAACTTGTTTACCACCCACATTTTGGGCGTGGCAAGATTGTGGACAATGCCAACGTTAACGAAAACGGCACAGTTTCCATATCGTTTGAGGCGTTTGGCGTGAAAATTTTGTCGCTAGACTACGCCCCAATCACGCTTGTAGAATATTAAGGAGAATTATGGATTTCGTACAAGAAATGAAATTTCTCATTGAGAAAATTAAGACCGCAAACTACAACTATTACACGCTGGACAACCCAACCATAAGTGACAAGGAATACGACGAGCTCTATGACCGCCTTGTTGCCCTAGAAAGTGAGTCAGGCGTTGTTTTGCCTGACAGCCCAACGCAAAAAGTGGGCGACACCGTGTTGGCGGGCTTCACCAAAGTCAAACACGAAGTGCCGCTATACAGCCTTGCCAAATGCCGCACTAAAGAAGCGTTGAAGAAATGGTTTGACGACGTCGTCCGTGACTTTCCAAACACACATTTTTCGCTTGAATATAAATACGACGGTCTCAGCATTGTTATCGAGTATCGCAACGGCACACTTTTCCGTGCGGTGACACGTGGCAATGGACTTATCGGCGAAGACGTGACTGCCCAAGTACGCACAATCCAAAATGTGCCAAAGGTCATAAAATGCCACGACCGTGTAATCGTGCGTGGGGAAGTGATGATGACCAATTCGGCATTCAACGCTTACAACAAAACCGCCACCGAACTTCTCAAAAATCCTCGCAACGCAGCCGCTGGAGCACTCAGAAATCTAGACCCAGAAGTCACTCGCAGCCGCAACCTTTCGGCGTTTCTATATTCCGTTGAACTTATCGAAGGCAGAACACTCTCAAATCAGCAAGAAATGTTCGACTTTTTGGCTGAAAATGGCTTTGAAGTAGAGCATAATGTGTTGGTGACCCAAGACTTTGACACAATCTGGCAAAAACTCAGCGAAATTGATGCACAAAAATCCAAATTTGACGTGCTGATTGACGGCGCTGTAATTAAAGTTTGCGAAACTGATACACGTGCCAAACTTGGTTTCACTGCCAAATTTCCACGCTGGGCAATGGCATTTAAATTTGAAGCCCAAGAAACCACAACCATACTTCAAGACGTTGTTTGGCAGGTGGGTCGCACGGGCAAAATTACGCCTATTGCCTGTCTTGAGCCGGTAGAACTGGCTGGTGCAACCATATCTCGAGCAACACTAAACAATATGGGCGACATCCAAAAGAAAAAGGTGAGCATCAACAGCCGTGTTCTCATCCGCAGAAGCAACGAAGTGATTCCGGAAATCATGGGGCTTGTGGAAGAGTATGACGATTCTCGACCAGTTATACAGCCAACGAATTGTCCTTGTTGTCACAGTCCACTAGTAGAGTATGGCGCCAATCTGTTTTGTCGCAACGAGTCGGGTTGCATTGACCAAATTATTGACCGACTAACGCATTTTTCTAGCCGTGACGCAATGAACATTGCAGGTCTTAGCGAAAAGACGATTACTTTGTTGCATCAAGAGTTAGGGCTAGCCTTTCCATATCAGCTCTACACACTAAAACTTGATGACATTATCAACCTGCCACTATTTAAAGACAAAAAAGCTCAAAACCTTGTTGACAGCATCGCAAAGAGCAAAAAAGTCAATTTTGCCAACTTTATATTTGCACTTGGCATTCTCAACATTGGCAAGAAGAGTGCACTCATATTATCTCAAAACTTTGCCACTCTTGACGACCTTATTAACGCAGACATGTCAAGCCTAACCGCAATATACGATTTCGGCGATATAATGGCTCAATCTGTGATTGAATATTTCGCCGATGAAAATAATATCTACAACATTAATCAATTGCTGTCGCTGGGTGTGGAAATCGTGTATCAAGATGCGAGCGAGCATTCCGAATTTTTCAAGGGCAAGACCATTGTTCTTACAGGAAGCCTTGAAAAATATACACGTAATCAACTCACTGAAATCTTGCAAAACAAAGGTGCTAATGTTACTGGCAGTGTCAGTGCCAAAACCGATTTTGTCGTGGTTGGCGAGGACGCAGGCAGCAAACTGACCAAGGCTCAGAGTCTAAACATTCCGCTGATTTACGAATCTAACCTTGACGATTGGCTCAAACAATGAAAATAAGGCGAAAATTGTTTTGAAAAAAAATTATTATTTGTTACAATGTATCGTAACGAATTTATTTAGGAAAATATCTAATGAACGCATTTAAGCAACTAGAAATGATAGGATTTAAGTCATTTGCCGACAAAATCACCATCAACTTTGATGGTGGTATCACGGCGATTGTTGGGCCTAACGGCTGCGGCAAGAGTAACGTCGGCGATGCAATCCGTTGGGTGTTGGGCGAGCAGTCCAGCAAGACCTTGCGTGGCAAATCTATGCAAGACGTTATTTTTGCAGGCACTGAAAAACGTAAGAAACTCAGTTATTGCGAAGTAACAATTGTTTTTGACAACACGAACAAATGGTTTAACGTGGAGTATGACGAGATTAGCATCACACGTAAACTATTCCGCTCAGGCGAGAGTGAGTATTACATAAACAAGAAACCTTGTCGACTCAAAGACATCACCGACTTGTTGTACGACAGTGGCATTGGTCGTGACGGTTACTCAATTATCGGACAGGGCAAGGTGGATGAAATTATCAACTCCAAGCCAGAAGATCGTCGCAGCATATTTGAGGATGCAGCCGGCATTAGCAAGTTCAAAGCCAAGAAACTCGAAAGCGAACGCCGACTTGAACGCTATCGTGACAACATGACTCGTCTTAGAGACATTGTGCTCGAGACTGAACGCCACATTGGACCTTTGAAAAAACAGAGCGAAGACGCCAAATTATATCTTGAATACAAGGCCGAACTAAAAGATTTGGAAATCAACAACTATCTCTACACAGTAGATAACGCCAACCAGAGCAAACAAGAGATTTTGGACAAACTTCAAGGCTTGCAAGAGGCGGTCGAACTCAAACAAAACGACCTTTCTAGTCTGCAAATAAAATACGACTCATCAATGGACGAAATCAGCAAGACTGACCGCAATATTTCTGCCATTCGTGATGATATTTTGAATTACACCGTTCAACTTGAAAAACGACAAGGCGAACAGAACCTTTTGAACGAACGTCTTAGCCATTTAAAAGAGCAATCGACACGCAGTGCCGAACTTTTGCAACGCTACACTCTCGACGAGTCACAGCGTAAAACATTGCTTGCCAATCTTACTCAAGAGCGTGATAACCAGCTCTCTATTTTGAATAAACAAAAGAGCCAGGCCGACGCAATAAACACACAATATTTGGAAGTGATGGAATCTCTCACACGTGCCGAAGGTGACGACCAAGACAATCAACGTAATATGCTCGCCAATCTTACACGTTTGGCAGAGATTAAGGCAAGTGCCAGCGGACTCAACGCAAAGATTGATGCACTCAATCAAAACAAACAGACCGAACTACGCAATCTTGATGCTCTCACTCGCTCACAGACTTCAAACAACACTTTCATAGCCAACAGTCGAAAGAGCATTGAATCGGTGCAGACTAGGGTAGACAACCTCACCAGCAGCATAGAGAATAAAAATAGCCAACTCGCTGAATACAATGCAAATATTTCAGCACTCAGCGATAAACTGAACAACGACCGTTTGGTTTTGTCCAATGCTGAAAACAAAATTGCACTTTTGAAATCACTCCAAGCCGAGTATGAAGGCTACGGCTATGCCGTCAAACGTTTGCTCAAAGATAGTGCCACAAACTTGCAACTCAAGAGCAACATAATGGGCGTTGTGGGCAATGTGATTGAAGTGCCAGAACGCTATCAGACCGCCATTGAAATGGCTTTGGGCAGCGCCATTCAAAACATTATCACAGCGGATGAAAGCCGTGCCCAATCATTAGTAGATTATTTAAAGGCGACACGTGCTGGCCGTGCCACATTCATGCCACTTACATCAGTTAAAGCACGTGATGTAAGTTATGAATACAATCCTTATTCAAACTACAAAGGTTGCATTGGCATCGCTAGTCAGCTTATTAAATACGATAAGGTCTATGACCGTGCCATTGCCAGTTTGCTCGGCGGAACAGTGATTGTCGACACACTCGACAACGCCGTTGCCGTTGCCAAAGCCAGCCGTTACACCTTCCGCATTGTCACCCTTGAAGGCGACATTCTTTCCCCACAAGGCACAATGACAGGCGGCAGCAAAAAGTCTAACGACGTCAGCATTTTGGGCAAAGAGACAGAAATAAACAACTGCAATGCACTCATAGTCAACCTCAAAAAAGATATTGCCAGCATTACAGAAAGCCTAGACAAACTTCAAGCTGCCAAGTCCAAACTTTTGCAAGAAATTGAAAGCACTAACGATGAACTCAGCAGTGCAAAAATAGAACTCAGCAGTCTGACTAGCATTCACTCAAACTTGCTCGAAAAACAGCAGCAGATTGAGAGCGACATTGCCGACAAAAAAGCATTCTTAGACCAGCTCGACATCGCTATCAACGACCTAAGCCAAAATCTAGGCTCACTTGACACCGATTGTGAAGAGAGTTTTGAAAAAGCCGACCAAGAAATCACGAGTCGTCAATCTGTCTATGCCGAACTCAAGGCTCGCCGTGACAAGTTTAACAATGAAATGACAGTCATCAAAGTTAAAGTGGCAGAGACGGAAGAAAAATTGCGTAACCTAAACAATCAAATAATGTCTTTGCAGGCTGAGATTGAATCCAGTGCAGATCTTGTAAAACGTGCCGAAAGTGAATACAACGACCAAAAGGCAATTTACGAACAAGCGTTCAAAATGCAAGCCGACACACTCAACGATGAAGAGAGTCTTGCTCTCAAATCACGCCTTGCCGAAGCCGAAGACAAGATTGCACATTATGATGAATACAAGGCATCGCTAAACCACGACATTCGCACACTTGACGAGCAAAAAACTGCAGCTCAAGGCGAACTAGCTCGTTTGCAAAATAGAGTGGTGCAGGAAGAAAACCGCAAACAGAAATTCGACCAAGACATAGAAGCCTTGCAAGAACGCATTTACGAAGAATATTCAATGATTTACAGCGATTGCTTGCCATTCAAAAAAGCGGACTATGACGCAAAGCAAGGCGCTATCTCAATTAGCAAATTGAAAACGAAAATCAACGCTTTGGGTTCAATCAACGTGGCAGCCATCGACCAATTTGAAAGCGAAAACGCACGTTACATAGACTTGACCAAACAGATTGCTGACCTTGAGAAAGCCGAAGCCGACACAGTGAATGCTATCAAAGAGCTTTCGGACGAAATGACCACCAAGTTCAACACCGAGTTTGAGAAGATTAACAAAAACTTCACCGAAGTGTTTAGAGAACTATTTGGCGGCGGCAATGCCAAACTTGAACTTTTGGACAACGAAAACGACCCACTTAATGCGGGCGTAGATATCATCGTTGAACCACCAGGCAAGAAATTGCAGAGCATCACACTTATGAGCGGTGGCGAAAAGGCTTTGACAGCCATTGCCATTTTGTTCGCCATTTTGAAACTAAAGGCAATGCCTTTCTGCTTGCTCGACGAAATTGAGGCCGCTTTGGACGATGCCAACGTTGAACGTTTTGCCAAATACTTACATAGATTTAGTGCAATCACGCAATTTATCGTCATCACTCACCGTAAACCAACAATGGAACTTGCTCACAGTTTGTACGGCGTTACAATGGAAGAAAAAGGCGTATCCAAGACCGTTTCAGTGTCTTTGGCTGACGTTGCAGACAAACTTGACAAGGAGGCTAAATAATGGGACTTTTTGCTAGACTTTTCGGACGAAAGAAAGAACTAACTGAAGAGTTTTACGATGAACTCACCGAGAATCTGATTGCCAGTGATATGGGCGTGTTC